>NZ_JAUBTG010000043.1:0-53988 GCF_036702395.1 Microcoleus sp. D3_18_C2
GGTAGAAATCATCTCTTGATGCGCTCGTACTGTATCCATAACCAGGATTACATCACCCAGGAGCCGTGTGCGGTGAAAGTCGCAAGCACGGTTTTGTAGGAGAGATGGTGGGGGACACCCTACCATCGACTCTCTAACCGATTACCCCTAATACGGTAGGGGTTCCCCTCACGAAAAATATCTGCCAATAATTGACAATCTCAAAAACCCGCCCTTTTAATCGCTCGATCGGACATGGTATTATTAGTCATTACGGTGACAGAGTTTTTCAATTCAATCAGCTAATCGGCATTTAAGTTGTATTTAAAGAAACAATCCCAGTCTTGTGGGTGGGATTTGAGCAACGCCCAAAATATCCAATTGAAATGTTGACCCGCTTACTGAGAATTTTGACCCCATCACCGCTAAGCTTAAGCTCTAATTTCTTAGTCGCGTTCAACGCTGTAAATTGCCTGCAAGCGGAACTCACCATGAGCGGGAACTTCCACAATATCTGTAGCTGCATTGGTCGTTTCTACGCAGAGTAAGCGCTGATAATCTGCATCATCAAGGTCGGCCATATTTGCAGAAATTGTCACCCAGGGATTCCACACTACGACGGATTTACTACCAGAGGATTTAATGCGAATACGGCGATTGAGGGCGCTATCGTCAATGACTAATTCATTGGTGACATCGAGATAAATGCGATCGACTTCACCTGTTACTACCACTGCACCCACTTGAGTCTTTTCCACCCCACCATCCGCTTTATCAAGATATTGGCTATTTTCTAAACCTAAAACCTGCACGCGGTTGATATCCCCGACTTGGAAATAGGTGTGGAAAGCTTGGGTGAGGGGAAATGCTTTGTCGCCTAGATTGCGGGTGATTAATTCTACAGTGAGGCTGGTGCCGATCGTAATCTCGATCGCCAGTTCAAAAGCTTGGGGCCAAATTCCTCTAGTTTCATCGCTATCCTTGAGTCCGAGAGTGACTTTAGTTGCACCATCGGGGGTTGTGGCGGTTTCTAGCACATTCCAGAGGCGATTCCGCACAAACCCATGACTTGGACGCCCCAAGGCTTCGGGATCTGGGCCAAACCAGGGCCAACAGATGGGTATACCGCCTTTGATGGCTTTCCCTTCTGCGTAGTAGGCTTTGTCGCTGACGAACATCAAGTCTGTGGTTTCGGTGGCTGGTTGAAAGGAGAGCACTTGACCGGAATACACAGAAATTAAGGCTTTGGCTTGACCGTTGTCGATGTGAATCATCGGGAAACCACCGTTTCCGGTGGCGAAGGTGAGGTTCCCGGCTATGCCGTAGTCTGCGTTTAATTGGTCAATACTCATCAGAAATATGGGTTTGAAACCCCGTCCTTTTAGGACGGCTTTACATTGGATGGGAGGGGGAGGAATTCTCCCCCGATGAATGCTTGTTACCGCCTTGGATATACTAACGACGTTCGACGTTTTGTATTCGCCTTTAACCCGGACAGTTACGGATCGAGTGCTTTCTACCTGTACGCATAACAAGTGGCGGTAAGCCCGTGTGTGTATATCCCTTCGCCACTGATATCCCTTGAGGTTACAGACTAGGGAGGCATCCAGTAACATCGTTCGGTGTACCACCACCAGATAATTCAGTTTGTCTCAAAGACGCAGGCTAGACACTGTTTTAGTCTCAAATTAAGAAGGTGGTGAGTCTTCCTCTTTCAAGCCCCATGCCTTTAGGCTGGGGTTAGTGACGCTGTTGGCTTGGTGAATTGCTTTACAATTATCCGATATTATGGTTACTAGATTGATTAGATTGTTGAGTTTGACCTGCGAGGGTGCGATCGACACAACGATGCAGTCAGAGAAACCGATAGCGAGTCCCCACACATCGCGAGGGGATGTGCATCGAACCCACCGGCACACCTTGCTGATTTCTCGGATGGCCAAGCTAATGCAGCACTTCATCAAAAGACGGCGCAGCCGCAAAACTCCGCATCTGGCTTGATTCGTTGTATAGCCCGGAAACCCTTGTGGTGTCGCCCACAGCCTCCCTCGCTAAAATTTGTCTTCGTAGAGTCTGGCGCCAGGGGATTAATGTAATGGGTAATAACTGTCATGGTACAAGCGCACTCAAACATTTGAGGTAATCTCATCTTTTCTGTGCGCTTAAGTTTTGTTATGCTGAGCCAGAATCGGGTTTTTTCAAATATATACGTTCCATATCCCGTGTATTTAAATATAACGAAATTTTATTTAAATGCAGTTTAACTGCCACATCCTTAAGGATTTGTTTAATGGCCTGACTTTTGCTCACAACGCCCAAATTATAAAATAGCCTGTCGAGTGTTAGCGATCGCCCCACATAATCTGTTTTAAGCACGGTAAATCCTGCCTTAGTTGCAAGTTTTTCTAGCGTGGTGGTCGTAAAAAAGTAAATATGTCCGTCGCAACTGAGACTTCTTTCTCTTTTACCCAATAATTTGAAAACCAATGTATCGTAGCGGGGGGTTTCCATCACGAATATCCCACCCGGCTTCAAGATCCGATAAACTTCTTTCAACGTACTGCAAGGATCGGATACGTGTTCGATCACGTGCATCATCAATACAGCGTCTGCCGATCGATCTTCTAGTTCAGCTTTTTCTAATATGGTTGGGATGATTTCGATTCCAAACTCCGATTCTGCATATCTGCACATACCCACATTAGGTTCAAGCCCAACTACATTCCACCCATCTTGCTTAAAGAAGTTTAACAAATACCCCAAGCCACTTCCCACTTCAATTAACTTACCTTTATTGGGATAATGTTTGTGAAGAAAAGCTCTGGTTTTTTCATAATCTTTTACCTGCAGTGCTTCTTTTTCCAGTCTCTGCGAATCTTGGTTAACTATCGCAGATAATACAAACTCTGGATCGTAGTTTTCTATTAATACACTATCTACTTCTGTGCTTCTCGGATTAGCATACATCAATCCACAGGCTTTACAATTGACAATTTGATTTACCTGGGCTACTCCCTGCTCAAATCTCACAGTATAGTCATTACTACCGCACAAATTGCATGCAACGTATGTCATAGCTTTGATTTCTTTTACTTTGTTCAACTGAGTTCGGCATTGATTCTAACATATTCACCTGTGGGCAGCCACAAGTGTTTATTTTTGTTACACAAGTTTACATGATTCTCGCTATTCCTGCTACACACTCTAAATTTATTATCCGCAAAAATTAGTTTATTAAACCAATATTTATTGTTAATTAGGAATGAGAATTAAATAACTTAGAATGCGTGATGCTTCTTGTGGGATGGGCGTCCCGCCCGCCATTTCTGGACGGGCGGGACGCCCATCCCACTGTCAAGAGTGTAAATTATTTAATTCGCGATCCTTAGTTCACACACAACAGCTTGAATATAGCGGAATTTATAGAATATCTTTTTTCACCCATGCCTTTTATAGTCTCCATAAAATATAAAATAGTATAAACATAAACATAAATCTCAATTTAATTTATTGTATAATTGGGTGATTATCAATACTCCGGACAGTTTTTAAAGAGGGATGCGATGGCTTCGGCAAGCAACGCTTACGCAATAAATCACAGAAGCGAAAAAAGTGAGTGCAATCTGAACCCAAAATGAACAGAAAAAAAGGCGCTCTTTTAGGTTAAGCTATAAAAACACACAAGCTTAACAGATTGCCTTATGAAGATTATTGAATCCATCTTACAACAAATGCCAGGGATTAGTCAACCCCAAAAGAAGTTTTTAATCACTTTATTCTCAACTATTTTGCTTGTTTATGGCAAGGTCAACTTCACCAATCTCAGTCGTTATAGTTGTTTGAGCGAAAAAACCTACCGTCGTCACTTTCTCAAAAGCTTTAATTTTCCACAATTTAATCAATATTTCCTCGAATCTGCCTTAAATCCTGAACACACAGTCATTGCCGTTATCGATTGTTCTTTTTTAAAAAAAAGTGGCAAAAAAACTGACGGTAAGGGTTATTTTTATAATGGTGTAGCGGGGAAATCGGAACAGGGGTTGGAAATTTCTGTAATTTCTATTGTCGAAATTGAGAGTCGTTTATCTTATAGCTTAAGCGTACAACAAACTCCATCACGCCCTCAAATAAAGAAGGTGAAAAAACTGCCACAAAAACCGAAGAATAGCGGGTCAAAAAAATCTCGCAAAAAACAGGAGTCTCAAAGCTCAACGCCTGACATCACAAGAGTTGATGACTATGCACAACATCTAAAGAATACTCGTTATTTCTTCCCAAATTCTGTACGTCCAAATGGTCGCTGATGGCTATTACTACCGCTCTAAATTCTGGGATGCTGTGCGGGAGTTGAATTTAGACTTTATTGGCAAGTTAAGAGTTGATGCTAACCTACGCTATCTTTATACAGGTGAACAAAAGAAACTGGGAGCTCCACGTAAATATGATCGCACAAGTTGACTGCCATGATTTGAGCCGTCTTAATTTTGTTAAAGACCTAAAACCGGGAGTTTCATTATATACATTGGTGGTGTGGAGTTGTTGTTTAAATTGCCAAATTAGGTTGGCTTGTATCTCTGAGGTTCAACCCAACGGAGAAATTAAAAATGCTTTATTATTTAGCACTGATATTCACTTACCGCCTGAGCAAATTGTTGAATATTATCAGGCTCGTTTCCAGATTGAATTTATTTTTCGTGATGCCAAGCAATTTACGGGATTGTCGGATTGTCAAGCTCGTCATTTACCACGGCTTGATTTTCATTTTAATGCCAGTCTAATTGCCTTAAATTTAGCAAAACATGAACTCTCTAGTTGTCATTCATCTGCCAAGTCGTTTGTGTTTTCAATGGCTTCTTATAAACGGCTGGAATTCAATAAGCATCTACTTTGTACCTTTATTGATAAGTTAGATTTAGACCCGGATTTGATTTTAAACCATCCTAATCTTCCTTCAGTCTTGTCTTATGGTACTTTGGCTGCTTAAAAACTGTCCGGAGTATTGATTATTATAGCAATCCTAAATCATTCAGGTACATTTGTAGGGGTAGTGCTACCCCTACTCCCCGTGCCTACCCCCTATCTATCGGGGCAACCGGGCGTGGGATTGCCCGTACAATAATTAGGCGAATGATTTAGGGTGGCTATATATCTAAAATAAGTGCGTTATTAAAAACAATTACAGCAGTTGTATTGCCCATGTTTTTCGATGTATCTCTCCGATTTCTTCATTGTTATTGCGTGATAGCCGGATGCAGCAAAGTTGCTTGCTAATCGATACTCAGTTTTATTACAGCATATTCGGTGATTGATGAAATACAGTAGCCGCTATATTTATTCGGCAACATCGGTGACTCGATAGGCAACTGTGCCACCTGTTTTTTCGATTGCAGCAACTAAGTCCTTGAGTCTATCTTCGCGGCGGGCAGCAAGCATGAGTTTGGCTCCGCTGGCGGCTAAACGATGAGCGGTGGCTTCACCTAAACCGCTACTTGCTCCAGTAATGATGACCACCTTGTTTTGAATCTCAGACATATTCACTCCTGTTAATTGATTAAATCGGCTCACCTAAAATCGATCGCAAATCCGCTTAATTACCAAGCGCGATCGTATTGAATTGGAGCAGGCACCGATTGACGTAGTTGCTTCGCAGCCCGCATCGGCCAATAAGGATCGCGCAGCATTTCTCTAGCAAGTAATACCATATCTGTTTGACCTGACAGTTAGGGAGTCGATCGCCTCTAGGGCAGTATTTACAGGTGCGACGCCAGCTTTGTCAAACTTGCATCCCGAATGGGCAAGTCATTTTGAGGTATCAAGATTAAACCAAATTACTTGTCTAAAACCTAAATTTTTATTGTTAGCAAAACCGGGGATTACTATAAAAAAATACAAAAGTGCCTGAGTAATTATCCAGTAGATAGGGTAAATCTGCAAGCAGGGCTTGCATAAATAAAAACAATTTTAACTAATCCTTTTTACCATTCGCCGATCGGTGAACCTACACCATGAGAAAACCGCTCAATACAAAAAAGTAATCAACACCGCTCCACCCAGCCTGAAATAAATTAAAAAAAGTAACTTGATTTAATCTCACCGCGCTCATCTCGTTGAGGTGAAACATTACCACTAATACCCCCACAATCCCTCGATCAACTTGCCAGAGGTTAAGCTTTTTGTGAGAAGTTGAACTCTGTGCAATGAAAAAATACCTTAGTCGAGGGTGGCCGTTGTGCTTGTTCCTCAACTACTGTCAACTCACTAAACATAGTCAACACATTAGACACTATAATATAACTTTATACTTTTTTCATAAAGTTGTGCAAGAAGACTTCCGACTGATCGTTGACTTAGTTCTAGTTCTCGCTGCTGCCGCAGCAGGAGGACTCTTTGCATCGCTATTGCGACAGCCGGTAATTCTCGGCTATCTCCTGGGAGGGATCGTAGTTGGGCCGGCCGGTTTGGGGCTGATTAAAGAATTAATTCAGGTAGACACCCTGGCGGAATTCGGGGTTGCTTTTCTGTTATTTGCCTTGGGAGTGGAATTTTCTTTCGCCGAACTCCAGAAAGTAAAAGCCATTAGTTTGGGCGGAGGGGGCTTGCAAATTGTGCTGACGATCGCCATTACTACTGCAATTTCCTTGGCTGTAGGCTGGGTAGAATCGCCCGCCCAAGGCGTGTTTTTAGGATCGATTCTGTCACTTTCCTCTACCGCAGTCGTACTGAAATGCTTGATGGAACGCAATGAATCCGGTACTTCCCACGGTCAAGTCATGCTGGGAATATTAGTAGTTCAAGATTTGGCTTTGGGGCTAATGTTAGCAGTTTTGCCGGCACTCAATCAGCCAGCAGAAGAGATCGGCATGACGGTAGCGTGGGCCCTGCTGCGGATCGGGTTATTTGCGATCGGTGCTGTAGTCGCGGGCATTTGGATGGTACCGCAGTTGCTGCGCTATTTGGCGAAAACAGAAAGTCGGGAACTGTTTTTGCTGGGAGTTGTGGTGTTGGCTTTAGGGATTGCGCTGCTGACAGAATATTTGGGTTTTTCGATCGAGATGGGCGCATTTGTGGCGGGTTTAATGATTTCGGAGGTGGAATATGCTGACCAAACTCTAACTTATGTCGAGCCTTTGCGAGATATTTTTGCATCCTTATTTTTTGTCACCATCGGAATGTTAATTGACCCGATGTTTCTGTGGAACCATCTAGAAGTAATTCTGGGACTGGTATTTATAGTATTTGTCGGCAAATTCTTGATTATAACGCCGATCGTCCGACTATTTGGCTATCCGCTAAAAACAGCATTAATCGCAGGTTTGGGCTTAGCTCAAATAGGAGAATTCTCCTTTGTACTCGCTAGTGCCGGCCAAGCTATGGGGCTGGTTTCGCGGAACGTTTACCTGTTAATTTTAGGAACGACAGCAGTCACCCTCGTGCTAACTCCGTTTGTGTTGAGAAGCGTGCCGCAGTTATTGAAATGGGCGGAAAATTTCGGGCCTTTGCAGCGCTATTTTGACGAAACATCTCAACCTGTGGCAATAGCTGAAAGTTTGCCGGAACAAAATTATGTTGTGGTTTGCGGCTACGGGCGAGTCGGCAGAATTTTAGTCAAAATGCTGCAAAGCCGCAACTGTTCTGTTGTGGTGATCGATGAGTCAGAAAGTAGAATTCAAGATTGCAGAATGCAAGGAATTCCTTACATTTACGGGAATGCTGCCAGTTGGCACGTATTGGAAGCCGCGCGGGTGGAACGGGCAAAAGCAATGGCGATCGCCCTTCCCGATCCCATGAGCACTCGCTTGTGTCTGAAGCGGGCTTTAGAATTAGTCCCGGATTTGGATATTGTGGTGTGCGCGAACCAAGATAAAGACATCGAACTGCTTTATCAATTGGGGGCCTGGGAAGTTGTGCAGCCGGAGTTTGAGGCCAGTTTAGAACTGTCTTCCCACTTGCTGGCTGGCATGGGACTTTCGGCAATGGCGATCGGGCGGGATGTGCAGCAAATTCGCAGCAGCCGCTATCTGGAATTGCGGCCACCGCGCGAACCTTTGGCGGTTTCGCGGGATTTGAAAGTGGCGGTTCGAGATATGAACAGCGAGTGGTACAACTTGCCGTCGGGTTCTCCCATCGCCAGCATGACTCTGGAAGAAACTAACTTGCGACAGTTGACAGGGGTCAGCGTGATGGCGATCGTCCGCGAGAATGGCGAGGAAATTGATTATCCTAACGGGAAGACAGCTTTGCAGTCGGGCGATCGACTTTTTGTAGTGGGAGAACCGGAAGAACTCATCAGTTTTGAGTTGCTGGCGAAGGGGGAAGTTGCAGTCCCGCAGGGGGACAGTTCTTGCCAGTGGCTGAGACTGCCAGCAAACAGCCCTTGGGCGGGCCAAAAACTGTCAGAGGTAGATGTGCTGACGCAGTACGGGGTGCAGGTGCGGGCTATCCGCCGGGAAGGGAAATTTACTCGCTGGCCCGACGGAAGTAGCAATTTGCAAGAAGGCGATCGTTTGCTGCTGTGTGGCGGCTTTTACGAGCTCGGCTTGATGCAGCGGACGGCCTCACCGCGGGTGCCACAACCAGCTTTAAAGCTGCCTTTGGTCAAGGCCCAAGTCATCGAAAAGCTGTTTAGCGATTAGGGAAGTTCGGCAACGGATTCGCTCGACGGATGTAACGGATGTAACGGATGTAACGGAGGTCAGGAAGACCGAAGTTGGAAGAGGTTCGAGGGAAGAGGGAAGATTTTTCCCCTCTCCCACTCTCCCAATCTCCCAATCTCCCCCTCTCCCTGTCTCCCCCTCTCCCACTCTCTGTCTCCTCAGCCGTTGGGTTTGAGATAAGCAATTGCTGGTCGCGAGATCAGAATTTGTGTTTCTGATGGATCGAGGAGGCAAATGCAGCTATTATCCTGCCAAAAAATTCTGCCAGCTACTAAGTCGCCGGTCAGGAGTTTGATTTCCACCTGTTGTTTGTCTTTGATGTAGCTTTGTATTAAGCGAACGCTGGGCAATCCGGTTTCAAATTCAGACATAGTTCAGAAAATTATAGTCAAATATTACCTTAAACCATATTCTTCTGTTTATACCGTTTAACCCTTACTGCCGCAACTACAAGGGTGTCTCCCCGATGACGGAGAAACCCCTTGGCGGTTACTTTTATACCGATATTCATTCAGCCATTGACATCAGCATTAATTATACGAATTCTCCAAAATATTGCAACAATTACAGCACTTTCCAGGTAAGTGAAGTACAGAGAAACCGGGTTTCTTGAATAAAACCGGTTTCTGGCGAGAAATCCAGAAGAAACCCGGTTTCTGGGGTGTACTTTATAAACCTGGAATCCGCTGTATTAGTTTGTGGTTGGTTTACGATCGCGCTTCAGCTAAGGTGCGTCGCTTGGAGATGGTCGCTCTTTTTTAGAATTTAATGGTGGCGACGCACCCTACAGCTACTGTTGCATGACTTTTGAGAATTAGTATTAAATATCGCTGGGGAGTTATAAATATTATATTTGTTTATGTTGCACGAGAAAGGACTATAAATTGCATAAAGTTTTATAATACTGAGAAATGGGTAATTTGGTCCGCAAATTATCTAATCAGTTTTAACCAAAAGAGGTTTGTTTTTATGCCGATCGAGTTTGCGAAGTATCACGGACTGGGAAATGATTTTATTCTGATTGACAACCGCCACTCGTCAGAACCGGTGATCGCGCCAGAACAAGCTGTGGATTTGTGCGATCGACATTTCGGGATTGGTGCAGACGGTGTGATATTTGCTCTTCCGGGTCAAAATGACACTGACTATACGATGCGGATTTTTAACTCCGACGGTTCGGAACCAGAAATGTGCGGCAACGGGATTCGCTGTTTGGCTAAGTTTATCGCGGATTTGGACGGGTCAGAGGCGAAAACTCAGTACCGCATCCACACTCTGGCTGGTGTGATTAGCCCGGAATTGCGATCGGACGGTCAGGTTAAGGTGGATATGGGGGTTCCCCGGCTACTGGCTGCGGAAATTCCGACAACTTTGGCTGCATCGGATGCCAAAGCTATAGATGTGCCGATCGAAGTTGCTGATAAATCTTGGTCTGTTACCTGCGTCAGTATGGGCAATCCTCACTGTATTACTTTTGTAGAGGATGTTGCGGCTGTTGCTTTAGAAACTGTCGGGCCTCAATTCGAGCACAACAAAGCATTCCCGCAGCGTACCAATACGGAATTTATTCAAGTGGTACGTTCAGACTATGTAAAAATGCGGGTGTGGGAAAGAGGCGCGGGTGTTACTCTAGCTTGTGGGACTGGTGCTTGTGCTGCTGTGGTAGCTGGGGTGTTGGTAGGAAAGTGCGATCGGGCAACTGCTGTTGAGCTCCCCGGCGGCGTTTTGGAAATCGAATGGGCAGAAGTTTCTGGGCGCATTTACATGACCGGGCCGGCACAGCGAGTATTTACTGGTTGTATGAGTGATTAGTCATTAGTTATTAGTCATTAGTTATTAGTCATCAGTCACTGGTCAGAAGGGATTTTTTGTTGAATTAACAAGCAATAAAAATTATTGACTTCAAAATTTTTATTGAATTCTGACCAATGCCTTCCGCCTTCACAAATCATTGGCTGCGGACTGAAGACTGAAGGCTAATAACTAAGCCGGAAATCTCAAATCTCAAATCTCAAATCTAAAATTAAGTAGGTGGGCTGGCAGGGCTGGAGGTATTTATCTGATTCAGGACGACAACAGGCTGGTAGAAATGATGGAACAGCCCTACGACTCGGAAGACCAGTTACAAGACTTGCTAGTAACTTATCCTAATTTGATCGCGGGAGACCAAATCGATCGGGCGACGGCGCGCAGATGGCTGTTAATTTCGCGGGAAGCTGCACCCAGCGATGAGGAAACAGCGGTGCAGTGGTCGCTGGATCATTTGTTTCTCGACCAAAATGCAGTTCCTACTTTGGTGGATGTCCGGCGAACTCCTAATGCTGATATCCGGCAAAAAGTTTTGGGTCAGTCGATCGACTATGCTGCTAATGCGTTGGTTTACTGGCCGATCGATTCAATTATTGCTCTGTTTGAAGCTAATTGTCGCGATCGGGGTCGCGATCCTGAACAGATTTTTGAAGAGTTTCTCGGTGCGGATGCTAATGAAGACCTATTTTGGCAGAAGGTTAAAACTCATTTGCAAGCGGGTAAAGTTCGCTTAGTGTTTGTAGCTGACGAGATTTCCGCTGAGCAATAGAAAATAAATAACTTAGGATCGCGAATTAAATAATTTACACTCTTGAAAGTGGGTTGGGCCTAAGATCCCGCCCTTTCTGGACGGGCGGGACGCCCATCCCACAAGAACCATCACGCATTCTAAGTTATTTAATTCTCATATCGTTTCCGGTTGCATCGGAATGATTTAACCGCAGAGGGCGCAGAGAACGCAGAGGGAGAGAATACAGAGATGAATACAGGACGATGCTACCGGATTTGATATCATTCCTAACGAAGTTCTCGCAGAACATCGTCCCGATATCTGGGTGTCAGATTTCTCCCGCGCTCAAAAAAATCACCCAGCACCACAATGGCAAGTGTGTGAGTGCACATCAACTGCGGGATTGCCAATATGCGATTGATGCTCTTGCCAGAATTTTTGCCCCAGCGATGAAGAGGTTATTATTAAGGGCTTTTATCATCCATCGGCAACGGGAGAATATGGATGATACTAGACTCTTGAGATATCGAATAAATTTACAGGAAAGATTAACCAAAATTTTGGATTTAGCACCACAGCATCCGGATGGTATACGGTTACGAAAACGTTACGGTGGGCTGATTGACAATTTATTTCTATTTCTGGAAGATGCGACAATTCCACCCACGAATAATAGTAGTGAACAGGCGATTCGGATGAGTGTGATATTTCGCCGTGTGACCAATGGCTTCCGTTCGGAATGGGGGCGAGATTTGTTTGCTGCCGTTCGTTCAGTTGTTAATACTGGCAAGCGTCCGGGTTTAACTGCTTATCAATCCATTCAACAAGCTCTCTCTACTGATGGCTCCCTTTTTTCCCCTAGTTGAGCAATTACAATTTTTGGTTGTTCATTGGTTGGATACCTTTGTTTATAAATCGATCTTTGTCAGTTTAGTTTTGAAGAAATTACTCGATCGGTTGCAGGTTTTTTGAGGTTCCGGTGTCGGGTGTAGAGGTTGGGGAGAAAACCCGCCTCTACACGGGAATCGGGATTACAGGGGAGAAGTACGTTCCAGAAAAAACCTGTTAAGTTGATGGTGGCTAACCTACTTAGTAGACTTAGCACTAATTCTAACTTGCTCCATTGATGGGCTTGATCTCTTGTATTCGATCAAGTTGCTGCGCTGTCCCAGCAAGCGACGCTGATGAAACTGAATCTGACCTTGCAATTGGGGAAATCTCCCGATCGCACAAGATATAGCATAAAGACCAGAATCCTTGGCTGGCAAATTCCGCTGCAGCATCCGGCGGTAAATTCGGTAGGTAAGTATCGGGTAGGTGGCGAGCAACCACAGGCTCCACCCGTGGGTGAACCAGGCTGTGCCCAATGCTAGCACAGGCAGAACGAATCCCCAGAACCAGATGCTGGTGGTCTCTTTGACCCAGTGGCGATCGGGGGTGTTTCCGTGCAGCCAGGAACCCTCGGCGTAGGCGTGACCGGCTCTTTGAGAACGTTTCCACCACTGGGTAAAACTTGTCATTTGGGCGTCGTGCAGGGTCATTTCTGCATCTAATCGCTCGATTTTCCAGCCGTTTTGACGCAGCCGCACGCAGAGTTCCGGTTCTTCGCCAGCAATGAGTGCAGGGTTGAAACCGCCGACTTGCTCGAACGCCGCGACGCGCATCATCGAGTCGCCGCCGCAGGCTTTGGCTTCGCCGACAGGCGTGTCCCACTCGATGTCGCAGAGTCGGTTGTATGCTGTGGCGTTGGGAAATCTTTCGCGCCGGCGCCCGCACACTACGGCTACGTCGGGTTTGGCTGTGAGTTCTTGCTGGGCGAGTTCGATCCATCCGTCAACCAATTCGCAGTCGCCGTCTACAAATTGGACAAATTCGATGTCTGGTGATAGTTTCAGCAAGCGAGCAAAGCCTTCGTTTCTGGCGCGTGCTGCAGTAAACGGTATAGATAAGTTTAGTTCTACTGTATCGGCTCCGATCGATCGGGCTAACTCTAGGCTACCGTCTGTTGATCCGGAATCGACATACACGACGCGGGCAACTTTGTCTGTGGCCGATACTAGGCACTGGCGCAGGCGCGGCCCTTCATTGCGTCCGATCGCCACTAATCCAACTTGTTTCAAGTCTTACCTCTTAAATTCCACTCGCGAGCTGTTATTTTAATATTTTAGCGACACTCAAGGTAAGTTCACAATATCTTTATATTGTAACTTCTATGGAGCTACGCTTTTCGGTGTTAGACTGCCTCTAGCTTATTCAGTTCTTCTGGAGTCAACACGATCGGCAAAACTAATCAGAAAAGCAAGCTAATAGCCTCGCCAGAAAGTTATCAAAGTTGACAAATCCATAAGCTTGCCGCTTAATCAACTTGATTCGGTTGTTAATTCCTGCTCTACAGAACCTAGTATTTCAAAAAGTTAATAATCTTATAAAAATTAACTATAAAATATAAAAATTAGGCGGTGTAAAAGCAATTATATATTCACTTACAGATATTTTTGTGATTTAATAAGTTGAGATATTACACAAATTGTCATAAAAATTATACTGAGAATATGGTAAACGTATCTAAATTAATTTAATTTGACAAAAAAGTGAGTTTTTGCATTACTAAATAACTAAAAAAAAAATCGGAAAATTCTTAAGTTTAACCCCAGTGAAGCAGATTCAATCAAAATTTTAAGAATTTATAAAATTTAAAAATCAGGATAGATTTCACAAGAGATGGGTGTTATCTTTTAAGCGTTAGCTGGCAAAGTTTAAAATTTGAAATCAATAATTATCCCTTCCCGCTCGATAGCGTTTCA
This sequence comes from Microcoleus sp. D3_18_C2, assembly GCF_036702395.1. Lineage (NCBI taxonomy): Bacteria > Bacillati > Cyanobacteriota > Cyanophyceae > Oscillatoriales > Microcoleaceae > Microcoleus > Microcoleus sp. D3_18_C2. Next base: position 13,977 of record NZ_JAUBTG010000043.1, read on the forward strand.
TTTTTAGACTTTGTGCCGGAAGTTTTTTCTTGTTGCAGTATATTTATGGCTAGCCTCCGATTGAAGTGCAAAATTTACGGGAGAGTTCTGTTTCATAATCCAGCTTTTATATTCACAAAATGTAACATCAAGCGTCCAATATAAGCTATTTTTAATGCCCCAGTGACTGCGGCTCGCCCCAGCCATTGTCTCAGCATTACTGCTGAAACTACTAAGCGTAAAAACGAGCTTATGTGGTGGTTTTATTCTACAATCTTTGTTCACTAACTATCATGACAACTGTTTTTGATCCCGTCCATAATGCTTGATTATGCAGAGGTGGTAACTCGGATAAATCCACATTCCCGACTTGTCTTTGTTACACTCGGTGATGTCCTGCTTCTACTTGTTCATGTTCATAATAATCATACTTTTTTCCTAAATAATCTGCTTCTTGAGCTACTTCAAACCACTCTTTCACGGCTTTGTATAAAAGTTGTTGATTGCCTTTGAAAGCTAAAATATAATCTTCTTTTTTCTTGAAAATCAGAGATATTATATTTTTTTGATAACAGCCGATCATCTATAGTTATTACACTTCCGGCAATTTATAACATTTCTATTAATTCCGCAATCGCTGTCATTAGATTTTAGATTTTAGATTTTGGCTTTACCCCACGGATAAATTCGGGGGCTTGAGGATTTTCGATTTTAGATTTTGGATTGATTGCACGGATAAATCACGTGGCGGGTAGCATCAAGAAATTCTTGGTCATTCCATTAGATTTTTTATGTTTTTTTTTTCTAAAACCAATTGATGAAATGAAGACTAGCTTGTAACTATATATATCGCTTTTGGCTGGCTATTTCGGTCATATAATTGTTTTATTGTTTCGCCATCAATGAAGGGCGATCGCGTTTAGTTCTAATTCCCCGACTATGGCATTTACCCAAGTCAAAAAACATTCTTGAAACTATTGTGGTTCACTTCGGGAAAATAGCCGACTAAATGTGTCATGAGATGGTAGGCTATTCGGTAATTATAGAAAGCTTTTTAAGCATTGATATTTGGCATTACCTAGGCTTCTATTGCCACCCATCCGTCTGCACCGCGTCTGGACAGCTAGAATCGCCATCGTCGATCTAATATCTTTAAGTAAGTGTTCTTTACTTCTTTCTATTCTTGAATTTTTATAGTTGGGAAAATGCTCTAAAAAAAGGGTATTTAAAAGATTCATTGAAGGTGGTAATGAATCTGTTTATTTTTGTTGGGAAGTTACAGCTTTACTAAAACCTCTTGCCATTGATAGCATCAATAAACTACAATAAACTACATGAAAAATTAGTCGGATTTAATTGTATCATATTTTGGGTAAAAGTTAAGATGCGTTTACCCTGTCTCACAAACCAGCCCCGACGGGGATATTATGGTTAATCGATCGGACATGATATCATTGGCTGCGGAATGAAGACTAAAGACTAATAACTAAGCCGGAAATCTCAAATCTCAAATCTAAAATCTAAAATTAAGTAGGTGGGCTGGCATGGCTGGAGGTATTTATCTGATTCAGGACGACGACAGGCTGGTAGAAATGATGGAACAGCCCTACGACTCGGAAGACCAGTTACAAGACTTGCTAGTAACTTATCCTAATTTGATCGCGGGAGACCAAATCGATCGGGCGACGGCGCGCAGATGGCTGTTAATTTCGCGGGAAGCTGCACCCAGCGATGAGGAAACAGCGGTGCAGTGGTCGCTGGATCATTTGTTTCTCGACCAAAATGCAGTTCCTACTTTGGTGGATGTCCGGCGAACTCCTAATGCCGAACTGCGACAAAAAGTTTTGGGCCAGTCGATCGACTATGCTGCTAATGCGTTGGTTTACTGGCCGATCGATTCAATTATTGCTCTGTTTGAAGCTAATTGTCGCGATCGGGGTCGCGATCCTGAACAGATTTTTGAAGAGTTTCTCGGTGCGGATGCTAATGAAGACCTATTTTGGCAGAAGGTTAAAACTAATTTGCAAGCGGGTAAAGTTCGCTTAGTGTTTGTAGCTGACGAGATTTCCGCTGAAATGCGCCGAGTTGTGGAATTTCTCAACGAACAAATGGACCCCGTTGAAGTTTTGGCCCTGGAAATTAAGCAGTATGTAAGTGAAGACGGTTTGAAAACGCTGGTTCCCAGAGTGATCGGTCAGACAGCGGAAGCACAGCAGAAAAAATCCAGCGCAACGCGCGAAAGAAGGCGCTGGGATGAATCTTCATTTTTTGCCGAAATCAAAGCTAGACGAGGCGCGGACGAGGCGCAAATGGCAAAAGCTATTTACCGATGGGCAAAAAGTCAAGAACCCGAAGTTCAAATCCACTGGGGAACGGGGGATGCCTACGGCGGTTTCGCCGCTCAATTGCCTCAAAAGGGAAGAAAACCTTATCAGTTATTCACTGTAGATATTGCTGGCAGAATGGAGATTTCTGCTAACAATTACGGTTCCCAGCCGCCGTTTAATGCGGAACAAAATTGGCTGGAATTGAGAAGTAAGCTGAGTGCGATCGGTCTGTCGCTACCTATAGAACCGGGTGAGAGAAGGTCGCCGAGTCTGGCTTTGTTTACTTTGCAAGACGAATCGGATCTCAAGCAAGTTATGGAAACTTTTGACTGGATTACTAATGAAATTAAAAAAGCGTAGTTATTGGGAATTGGGATAGGGCATGGGGCATGGGCATTGGTGTCAACTTAAGCTTTTGGTCCACCAGTCCTCCCGCCCACCCGTCAGTCCGCCAGGGAATGAATTCCACGGGGCTTATAGCTAAAGTCCTCTCAAAGAGGACTAATGAGTTCTTCAGTCCTCTTTGAGAGGACTTTAGCTTTGAGGCAGGGGTTTAAACCCCTGCCGGACTATCGGTTTGATGTTAAGTTGACACCAATAGGGCATGGGACGCCGCCTACTTACTTCACTTTCTTGAGAACCGCTATAAATGGTTTCAGAGAAAAGTTAAGAGCGTAGAATGGGAAGTTCCGGTTAAAATAGCTCACCAAAACAAGTGGATTAAGTTTATGATGGTGTTTGAACTTTTTGCACAACTTGTGGGAATTGAAGACCCATTTTCTATCGGTTTTTCTTCTGAGGAGGATGAGGATAGCGAAAACTATAATTATTTTGTTATGGAAAGAAATGAATTTTATAAAAAAGCTCCTCCTCCTAACCTAGGATGTGTTTACTGGGAGATAGACGATCAGTGTTGGGGAGAATATGGAGGAATTCAAGAAGTTACTTTAAGCCGAGATCGATTAATTGTTAGTTTCGATCCTTCAAGACCCAACTCCAATACAGATTACGATGAGGCAATAATTTATTTTTCTGTAAGTGATTCAGAATTTCAGAAGTTGCAGAACACCTTGCAGAAGATAATGCTGGGTTATGAGGATAGGTTGAATTTAATTAATTAGTCACTTGCCTCAAGATTGTACTTGAAAGTCAATGCCCAATTCCCATGCCCTATGCCCCATGCCCCATGCCCAATAACTAATATCGAATATTAGCTTGTTTCAAACGCCGCAATGCTTCTCCCAGTCGATCGCAATCTGCAATTAAACTAATTCTCACATATCCTTCGCCGCCCGGCCCAAAAGCATTGCCAGGAGTCACCACAACACCCGTTTGCTGCAAAACATTGAGGGCAAAATCAGTCGAACTCATGCCCGGAGTGCAGGGAACCCAAAGATACATTGCAGCCAGAGGTTTAGGAATATTCCACCCTAATTCTGCCAATCCTTCCACCATGAAATCCCGGCGAGTCCTGTAACGATTCTGCACTTCGTGCAAGTAACTATCCGGCAATTGCAGTGCTGTTTCTGCTGCTGTTTGCAAAGCGGAAAATATACCGTAATCTAGGTTAGTTTTTAATGTCCGCAAACCTTGAATAATTTTGCTATTTCCTACTACAAAACCGACGCGCCAGCCGGCCATATTGTAGGTTTTGGACATGGTGTGAAATTCCACCCCGATTTCTTTACCGCCGGGAATTTCTAATAAACTTGTCGGTTGATAGCCGTCAAAGGCTAATTCCGCATAACACAAGTCGTGAACCAGCAAGATTTGATGTTTGTGTGCGAAAGCAACAATATCTTTGTAAAATTCGCGGGGTGCAGTTGCTCCAGTCGGATTACTGGGATAATTGAAATAGAGTATTTTGGCTTGTTCGGCTACGCTGTCGGGAATGTCGGCTAAGTCAATTACCCAGTCGTTTTCTGGTTTGAGGATGATGTTGTGAACTTTTGCACCGGCGATGATTGGGCCGCGAAATAATACGGGATAAGCAGGACTTGGTACTAATATTACGTCCCCTGGATTGATATAGGCGATCGCAAAATGTGCTAAACCTTCTTTAGAACCCAACAAAGGCAATGCTTCGCTTTCTGGATCGAGTTCAACGTTGTAGCGGCGGCTGTACCATTTAGTAATTGTACGGCGGAAACTGGCAGTTCCTTCAAAGGGTGGATAGCCGTGATTTGCAGAATTTTGGATGGCTGCGACAGCCGCTTCTACTACTGGTTGAGGAGTCGCCCCGTCGGGGTTTCCCATTCCTAAGTCTATTAAATCGAGTCCTTGTTCGCGGGCGCGGGCTTTGAGTTCGTCGAGACGGGCAAATACGTAGGGCGGTAGTTTTTGCAACCTGTCAGCAGGGGTAATCCAATCCAAGGTCATTTATTTTTTGTCAGTTGTCAGTTTTCCTGGTTTGTAGTAAGGACTTTCGTCCTTGCTAGCACAGCCTTTTCAGGACTTTAGTCCTTACTACAAACTGTTTTAATTCTTAATCTTTAATTCTCCCACAGGTGCGGTGGTAGAAACCATCGCTGCCATTAATTGTTGGGGAACAACTTTAAAAGGCAGTCGGTGGATGTCGGAATTGGGATTGCAGGCTATGTCGGCGGCGCGCTGCAATTCTGTGATGGTAATGTCTCCGAGTCCGAGGTTGTCTAAAGTTTGGGGCAATCCAATCTCGGCGTAGAATTTTAGCAGTTGCTGTCTGGCGCTAGCGGCGAGTTGATTGTTTTGCAGCATTTCTTCTAGTCGCAGTTGTACTAAAATGCCGTAGGCGACTTTTTCGCCGTGCAATGTGCCGTGACTTGCTAATAGATGAGTTAGGCCGTTGTGGACGGCGTGGGCGGCGACGGTGCGACATTGAGCACCACCGATTCCACCGATTACTCCTGCTAGCAATACGGCCGCATCTGTGACTTCTTGCCAGGTTTCGCTACCGGGTTCTTTGAGGGCGGCGGCTGATTTTTGGAATAAAATATCGCGCAGTATTCTAGCTTGTTGAACGGCGGAAATTATCAGGGTTTGTTCAGAGTGTCCGCTGCTGACTGATGCTTCGTACCATTTGGCGATCGCATCTCCAATTCCTGCTACTAATGTCCGCTGCGGTGCGGTTTGAATCAAACCGTAATCGAGTATTAATAAGTCTGGACATCTGGCTAATGTGACATCGTATTGGAATGCACCTTGTTCTGAATAAATGTTAGAAAGGGCTGTCCAAGCGGCACAGGTGGCTGCTGATGTGGGTATGGTGACGATCGGGATTTTGCACTGATGGGCGACGAGTTTGGCTGCGTCTAAGGCTTTGCCGCCGCCAACTCCGATGATGAAGTCGGCTTGATGGGTTTTGGCTGCTTCGCGGAGGGTTTCGAGGCTGGTTTCGCTGCAATCCTTGCCGTATGCTGTTTCGGCGGATTTTAACTGCTGCTGTTCGAGGATTGGTTGCAGGTAGGGTTGGGCGGCGGCGAGGGAGTTGCTGCCGCCGACGATTAGCGGCCGCTTTCCGAAACGGGCGATCGCATCTCCGGCTTGTGCTAAGGCCGATCGACCTCGCAATACACAGGCGGGAGCAATTGTCAAGGAATAAATTGCTGGTGCGGTGGCGGTTTTGGTGCTTTGGGTTTGAGTCATCGAACCACTGGATAAGTGACGAGAAGGTTGACGCTTTGCAGGATTGCTGGATTTTCTAGGATAACTCTAATCTATGCGAATATGGTAAGTTTTATAAAGTTTTTATTAAGTATTGTTGGGCTGTTGGGGGGTGGGAGAACCCAGTTGAGGGGCGATCGCTATGATAAATTTAGGAATATAAGCAATTTCAAGGATAGGGCAATGCTGACTAAACAAGATTGGGACTGGTTAGCAGTGTGTTCTCATTATCAAACGGCTGTCACAGTCCAGACACTTCTCAAAGAAGGAAAATCTATGGAAGCAACGGCAGGTTTAGAATCTTTAATTGAAGCAATGGGAAGAACCGAAAAACGAGCATTAAAAAGCCAGTTAATTCGTTTAATGCTTCATATTATTAAATGGAAATCTCAACCTCAAAAACAAACTACTAGCTGGGCTATTAGCATTCTATCCGCACGCCGAGAAATAGAAGATATTCAGGAAGAAGTTCCTAGTTTAAATCGTGAATTTATTGCATCTATTTGGGATAAATGTTTTCAAGCAGCCGTGAAAGAGGCTAACACCGAAATGAGGAAAGTTGAATGTCAATTGACTTCCCTTTCTTGGTCAGAAGTTTTTGAGGAGGAATATACTTTATCTGATAACGATGAAGAAAATTAAAGTTTAGATCGATACGAAATCTGGATTCAACCGCCGATTGCCATAACTATTGATTTATGATAAATTTAGGAATATAAGCAATTTCAAGGATAGGGCAATGCTGACTAAACAAGATTGGGACTGGTTAGCAGTGTGTTCTCATTATCAAACGGCTGTCACAGTCCAGACACTTCTCAAAGAAGGAAAATCTATGGAAGCAACGGCAGGTTTAGAATCCTTAATTGAAGCAATGGGAAGAACCGAAAAACGAGCATTAAAAAGCCAGTTAATTCGTTTAATGCTTCATGTTATTAAATGGAAAAATCAACCTGAAAAACGAACAGCTAGCTGGGCTATTAGTATTCGTTCGGCGCGGCGAGAGCTTGAAGAAAGTCAAGAAGAAATGCCGATTTTAAATCGTGATTTTATTGAGTCTCTCTGGGAGAAATGTTTTAAAGTTGCGCTGAAAGATGCCCAGGATGAAATGGGTAAAAAATGTCAATTAACCTCACTTGCTTGGTCGGAAGTTTTTGAGGATGAATATAATTTGTCGGATGGCGCTTTAGAAGATGGAAATTTTGAGTAAAGTGCGCGATCGCATTTTTTGGACTGACGTAGCCACCTGGTTTATCAACCCAACCTGTTTACTGATCGGGACTTACGAAGAACCTTATATATGTTAGAATTGAGGCTTAACGTACAACTCCCAGACTTGTTTCACTGCTGCTGCATCTGCTTGAGAAATTGGCCCGATTTTCGCTAGCAACAAAGACTTTTCCAAACAATCTAATCTAGACAAACGCACTGTTGAAGAAACGCGCAAACCGCTGACAGACCAATCATTAAGAAATACATCAGTTTGGCTGCGGGGTTTTGCAGAGGTGACGGCGGCTGCTACCACATCATCCCCATCCAACCAAAGTAAAAGTATGGGGCGTTTTTTATAGTCTGCGCCGTTTGTAAAAGGAATATTTGCCACCCAAAAATCACCAGGATTAATAGTCGTCATAAAGTCCTTCGTCTTCGGGTGCGTAGCTGTTCAAAAAAGCTTCGTGACTGCGAGTAATGGTTGAATTAATTAAAAAGTCTTCGCTGTTGACTACAAAAAACTCTGTTAATTGGGCAGCGGTTAAATCTTCTTGGGTTGTTATCTCTACAAACGGTTTTAGTATTGGAGGGGATTCTAATACGCAACTCAAAAACTCAATAAACGAGCGCTTGGGATGCGATGGCTCTGTTTGCAAAATATTGGACTCAGAACTTTCATTTGGTGACTGTTTTACTTGTGCTTGATGTACAAGAAATTGCACAAAATCCAGAACTTCCTGTCGCTTTTCTGTTGGAAGCAGTTGCAGATTTTCTAATAAAGTTTTTTCGAGATTTCCGAGTCTCAAAAAATTCACTGGGTATGTAAAAGTTTGTGCTGGTTGGTTCATGGGAGTTTTACACTAACAGTAAAATTAATTTACTTATAAAATTATAGCTGACTTTATCCCTCTGCGGGCGATCGCCCTTGCTCATCAATTTTAGCTTTTTGCAAACTGCCAGTTTCACTTTTAATGCGCGCCGACTGTTGATTTGTCAGAAGTCTATTATGCAAGGCAGACTAAACATCTTTTTGAACCTCTATGCGATAGTTGTAGCCCTGTTCGGTGAGGAATAGTTGGCGGTGTCGGGCAAAATCTTCCTCGCAAGTTTGTAGCGATACTAATGTATAAAAACTCGCAGTATGTCCGTCGGATTTCGGGCGGAGAATTCGTCCGAGGCGCTGCGCTTCTTCTTGGCGAGAACCATACTTTCCCGATACTTGAATCAACACATCGGCATCGGGTAAATCGACGGCAAAATTGCCCACGCGAGATAGAATTAATCCGGGAATTTCTTTGTGACGGAATGCTTCGTATAACCGATCGCGATCTGCCTGTTTTGTCTTCCCCGTAATCAGAGGCAATTCGGTAATTTTGGCGATCGCATCCAACTGTTCGAGATACTCACCAATAATTAAAATACGGTGTCCCGCCTCCTTTTGCAACAAACTTTGTACCACATCCAACTTACCCGGATTTTCCGCAGCAATCCGAAACTGATTGCGGCGGGGCGCTAGGGCATATTCCATTTTTTCCGCCTCATTTTGGGCGACACGGATTTCCGTACAATTCGCAGTCGCAATAAATCCCTGTCCTTCCAATTCGCGCCAAGGTACGTCATAGCGCTTGGGCCCAATCAATGTGAAAACATCGCCTTCTTTCCCGTCTTCGCGAATCAATGTCGCAGTTAAACCTAACCTGCGTCGTGCTTGCAATTCAGCGGTGATCCGAAATATCGGTGCAGGTAATAGATGGACTTCATCATAAATAATCAGTCCCCACGATTGGGCGTTAAACAACTCGAAATGCGGGAATTCATCATCTTTATTCGATCGATAACTTAGCATTTGGTAAGTCGATAGGGTGACAGCAGCCGTCTGTTTGGAGACACTGCTGTACTCAGCGATCGCATCCTCAGTTAAACTCGTTTTGTCTAATATTTCCCTGCGCCACTGGTGCACTGAAGTCAAACTGCTGGTGAGGATGAGTGTCTTTTGCTTTACCAAACTCATCGCTAACATCCCGACTATGGTTTTACCAGCCCCGCACGGTAGGACGATCGTCCCACTTCCACCTTTTACCTCCCCGTCCTGATAGAATGCCTCTGCTGCTTCTTGTTGATAAGCACGCAAATTAAAGGGCAAGTCCGCTAAAGTACGATCGCGCAAAGAAATCCCTAATTCGGCACCCTCAACATATCCGGCCAAATCTTCTGCCGGATAGCCCACCGCTAGTAAAGCTTGCTTGAGTACGCCGCGATTCCCGGCATCGACTTGAAAGCAAAGATCGGAGATGCGCTTCCCCAACATTGGTTTAACGCGATCGTCCCGTACCAGCAATTCCGCTAGGGGCAAATCGGCAATTCGCAGTTGTAAATCGGGGCTAGCCGCATCGATTCTTTCAATTACAGTTAATCCATACCGCGCCCCCAACAGTTCAATTTCCTGCGCTACGGACTCAGGAATGGCATACTTGGCATATTTTCGCAAAGCTGCGATCGCGTCTTCAACTGGCATTCCCGCCGCCCGCGCATTCCAAACACTGAGGGGCGTAATGCGATAGGTGTGGATGTGTTCGGGACTTTTGATTAATTCGGCAAAAGGGGCGATCGCTTCTCGCGCCTGTTGTGCTGTTGGGGCGTGAACTTCTAGTAAAATTGAGCGATCGCTTTGCACGATCAAAGCATTTTCGGGAACATAATTCATAGGTTGTTTCGATCGCAGATAAAAGGCAGAACAACTTACCACATTACATCTTGCAACATTCTTAAGAACAGGCAAGATGCCTGTTCCACAAGAAATTAATTCTTTGTGGAACAGGCATCTTGCCTGTTCCGAATTAATTTCTTGTGGGGTGGGCCAGAAAGCCCGCCCATAAAAGCCTTATTGAGAATGATGCAACATCTCAGATACCACCGGACACGATCGTACTATTTATCCCGCTGGGGTAAGACGTAGCCGATTTGCCGCAGGGCATTGCGAAATTTAGTTTCCTGGAATAATGGAACTGCTAAAGTGCGATCGCCCGCTAGCTGACAGAATTTTTTGGTACGGGAATCATTGGCAATCAACACTGCTAAATGGGCGTTTGTACATTCGATTAACTTGACATTTCCTACATCTTGCAAACTATTCGCTCGTTCTGTAACATCCGTCAGAAATTGCTGTACGGTTTCGGGTAGCGGTTCGATACTTCTTGTTTCTAAAACTTCTTTAAATTCTGCTAGCGGGTATCCGGCTTCAATGGCGGTAAATAGCTTTTGTCGATCGAGTTGCCAGACGACATCTGAAACTTTTTTAGCATAGAGATCGAGGACGATCGCATCTGATGCCGCAATGCCTTCTCCTGCTACAACAATATCTAAATTGGGCAGTACGCGGAGTGTTTGACGGAACTCAATTGCTGGCGGGGTGTAATTCTGAGTCAATCCCAAACAGTAAGCCCCCAAAGCTGTCAGGCGAAAAGAGATTAAGCCGTCGTACCGGCTGAGAAATCTCAAATCGTCCGTTCCCCAAAGATCGTCAAAATCGCTGGGTACGAGGGACGGATCGGCATAGGCAACATCAATTATTCCCAGGGTAGCAACATATTCAAACAACAGGCAGCGCATATATCTTTCTTGCAGAATATGCCAATCGTGACTGCCCGAATATCCTAAGTTACCATACCCAAATTCAGAAATATAGAGATTGTCGGGATCGCGCGTTACTTCAAACCGATTGCCCGTGGCCAACATATACCTGCTAAATTCGCTAAACAAAATCCATTTACCGACAGGACATTCTGCTAGCCTTGAGGCGATCGCCTCTCTCCGCCCCGCCACCGCTGTCATGCCGCGCGCGCCCTTGCCGGTTTGTCCTTTAATCGCATCAATGCGGCGAAATTCATCAAAAGAGTTTGTTTTTAACCAGCGCTTCCATGCTGTCTGCAATCCTTTGGCAGGTGATTCTTGCAAGGCTTTCTGTCCCGCTTTGGTCAAGACTAGCTTTTTGCCCGATTGTTCGGCGAATTTGCTCGCTTGGGCGATCGCTGCCCAAGCAAAGGATTTGATGTTACCAACCTCGTAGAATATATCGCCCTTTTCCAAGGTAGCTTGGCGCTGTTCGTCGTTATAAAAATCACCCCCTTGCAATACAGCGGCGATCGCTTTGAGAGTTGCGGCACCAGGTAATGCGGTTTTCTCACTAACGGCAACTTTGCCCGACTGAATCAGACGCAAAACTGCTTCCAAATCCTTTGGGGCTGCCCGTTCCATTTCACAAATAGTCAAAGGAAGTTCGTACTCGGATACCTCTCTTTGAGATGTACGAAAGTTACGTTTTTCTACACGAACCATAAAATTATCTGGCAGTACATCACCAACCAGATTTAAGGAAATTCCTTGAGGTTTTGGCACAAACTTCAGCAATTTTTCTTCAAGATCGTAGGGTATCACAGTGCCGTAGAAGAACAAGCATAGTAGGGATGGTTCTCGGTTGTATCCATAGCGATCGCTGGTTCCCCAGTTTGGTTGTTGTCCGTATTTCGCCACAAATACATCGGCATCATAGCCACCACCTGACCCATGTATAACTTCCGCTACGGCCGCTTTTTGCAAATCGTCTAATTGCGCCCAAACTTGCTTAAGTTTTTCTCCCTGCATTTGCTGTTTAATCCCAGCAACCAGGTCAGCTTTGCGGGTTAATTTACGATCGCCCGACAACAGTGCATTCAGCTTTTTTAAATCTTCAACAATTATTCCTTCCAGTGCCTCTTGGAGGGTAGGAACATCATCTATGGTTTGGTAACGCGGCATAATTTTTGGCAATTCGCCTGCTGCAAAATTGTTTGTGCTACCAAATATAACAACTTTCCCCGATTTGTAATTTGAATTTTTGTGACAAAAATTCAAATTCTGGTTTAATATTTATTTTTAAGCACGCAAATTTATCTGCTCAAGTACAGAAGGAGGCGTTCTAAACAACTCGGAATTACACAACTATTCTTGCACACTTTTAGGTAAATAATCTTAATTTAAGATTTGAGATTTGAGATTTAACTCGGAGTGTGAGATAATTATTTACAATCGTGAGCGAAAGCATCCAGGATACAAGCCCCCGGATTCATCCGTGGAGAAATAAAAAACCTGTATCCGATAAACTTGCCCCCCCAGTTTATCCGTGGGGTCAATGCTTCAATTCTTTAATCGAAAATCGAAAATCGAAAATCGAAAATCGATTGACTTGTATTTTACTGAGTCCGCCGACGCGGTAAAACAGCAGTGGCAGTCAGCATTCTTAAAAAAAATCCCAATTCCTAATTCTCACAAACCAGACGATATGACTCAAAAGCCAACCGCAACCTATCGCACCGAAAGCGACTCGATGGGAGACAAACAAATCCCATCTAATGTCTATTATGGCATCCAAACTCTAAGGGCTATTGAAAATTTCCCGATTAGCGGCATTAAGCCTTTATCAACATACGTTGATGCTTGTGTTTTAATTAAAAAAGCAACGGCGATCGCCAATGGTGAACTAGGCTGCATTCCCCAAGACATCAGTCAAGCAATTGTCCAAGCAGCAGATGAAATCCTAGCTGGCAAATTGCGCGATCAATTTGTAGTTGATGTCTACCAAGCCGGCGCCGGAACTTCTCACCACATGAACGTTAATGAAGTTCTTTCAAATCGCGCTTTGGAAATTATGGGCGATGAAAAAGGCAATTACAAGCGCGTTAGTCCTAACGATCATGTAAACTACGGTCAATCGACAAATGATGTGATTCCGACGGCGATTCGGATTGGCGGATTGTTGGCGTTAGAAAAAACTCTGTTTCCGGCTTTGTCGGATGCCGTAGTCGCCCTAGAAAACAAAGCCGAAGAATTCAAAGATATTGTTAAATCCGGCCGCACTCACCTGCAAGATGCTGTGCCGGTTCGACTCGGCGACACCTTCGGCGCTTGGGCGCAAATTCTGAAAGAACATACCTTGAGAATTGACAGGGCATCCGATGATTTGACATCCCTGGGATTGGGGGGAAGTGCGGCAGGAACCGGGTTAAATACTCATCCTGAATACTGTCAAAAAGTTGCTGAAATTCTCTCCGAATTAATTGACCACCCCCTGAAACCAGCAAAGCATTTAATGGCTGCTATGCAGAGTATGGCACCGTTTGTAAATGTCTCCGGTGCACTGCGAAATCTCGCTCAGGATTGCGTTAAAATGTCCCATGACTTGCGTTTGATGGACTCCGGGCCGAAAACGGGTTTGAAAGAAATTCAACTGCCTCCTGTGCAACCTGGTTCGTCAATTATGCCGGGAAAATACAACCCTGTGATGGCAGAAATGACATCGATGGTTTGTTTTCAAGTTATGGGTTACGATAGCGCGATCGCCCTTGCCGCCCAAGCGGGACAATTAGAATTGAACGTGATGATGCCCCTGATTGCCTACAATCTCATTCACAGCATCGAAATTTTGGGCAATACCATCAGCGCTTTGACTACACAATGCCTCGCCAAAATTGAAGCTAAGGGCGATCGATGTCTCGCCTACGCAGAAGGCAGTCTCGCCCTCGTTACCGCCCTCAACACTCACATCGGCTATCTCAACGCCGCCGCTGTCGCCAAAGAATCTCTAGAAACCGGCAAATCTTTGCGGCAAATTGTGCTAGAAAGGGGTTTAATGAGTGCAGAAGACTTGGCAAAAGTTCTAGATTTAGAGAAAATGAGTGCGATGCCAACATCTTCTGCTAACGTATAGGCGATCGCAGGAATCAGCTATAAACTAGAAGGCTGAACTCGATTTAATTCTGCCTTCAGTCTTCTGAGTTCTGCCTCAGCCCTGTCACAGGTTAAAGTTAAACAATTCAGAATTCAAATTTTTTAGATTTAATTCTGATTTTTTTTATAGTCTAAAGTTGGGGAGCAAAATTTATGCGCGCCGGTTCTTTTGCCAAATTAACTCAAGATAAAGAGAACACAACTCAAGTGACATTTCATTATGTGGAAGGTCAGGCTGAAACTTTCACTATTCCGATACCTGCACAAGAACTACAAGAAGAACTGCTGAATTTGTTAAATCAACCTTGGTTGACTTTCCATTTAGCCGATCAAACGGTTTTTATCTGCACAGCCAGGGTGGTAAAAGTAGAAGTAAAACCTGCTATCCCTGAACTGCAAGGTCAAGGAATATTCTCTAACTCGCTGCGAGTTAGTACCATGCAGCGGGCTGCATCTGGTAGATTGCCGATGAATAGTTAGGGTTCATTTGTATTGAGATGATTCTTGATAACGCAGGCGCATATCACCCTGGTTAGGGTGTTCCGTGCCTGCGTTACATTGAGCTTAAGCTGAAGTGCATTGGGAGCATCTCAATGAAAGCAGGCCTCCGCTAGAAATTGGAGTTTTGAGGCAGGAGTTTTGAGGCAGGAGGGAAGAGGGAAGAGGAAGAAGGAAGGACCCAGAAGAAGTGTTTTTACAAATATGAGATGCTCCCAGTGCATTTAAATTGTATAGTCAAATTTAAAAAAAGTCTTGTGGGGAGTAGGGTTTGGCACTCTTAGCCCGCCCCAAAAATACAATTTAGATGCCCAACAGCTTAGACCTATTGTAAAATAATTTTATGATATAATGAAACATTTTGCTTGAGTTAATTGAATCCCAACTCGTAACTTATTTTCACTCTTGTCTTGCCATAGACAGGATAAGATGCTAGAAAGTTCTGTTGTCATTACACAATAAGTAAATCACGAAAAATCAATCTTATATAAATTTGCAATCTTGTCAATTTCCACGTTGATTTGGTATCAACATTCAAACCCTCAAAGCAATAGTTAACGCCAAGGGTGAACTTTGCTGTAGAAAATAATAAAGACAGAAGAGGACTTCGCACCATCCTAACTCTCGAAGAAGATGTCTTAGTCGCCTTGGAATATTGGCAACAATATCGAACATATTTTGGTATTTTTTTTTGTAAAGGACAGAGAAAAACAATCGATATTGTTATGCAATCCCCATTTTTTTTCTGACTTGTTGGTTATATTCGTGGATGACGTTCCAGATTGCCCCGATCTGATTTTATAGCTTTTTCGAGAATGATAATGTTTTTCTCACTAATATCAATTCACTATGAACCTGCACTTAATATAGCTTCAAGGATATAGTCCCAACCACAGAGAGATAAAACTTCTTCATTCGTGAGAGATTTGATAATTATATCTACCTGTTCTTTGAGTTTATCTAAACTCGAATAATTTTCCCACTTGAGGTCTTTTTTTGTATGTTCCCACAATCTTTCAATCGGATTCAATTCAGGACTATAGGCAGGTAAATATATTGGCATTACATGGTCATGCCAGTCTAATAAGAGAGCTTTATGAAAGCTACCATTATCCATGATAATTAGATTGAAATAGTCTGAGTATTTTTCAGCAAATTTATGTAAAAACTCTTGAAAGCAGTTGTGATTGAGCTGAGAAAATTATTGATAATATAGTTCACCTGTTATGGCTATACAACTCCATACACATAGAATTTTCCTCGCTTCCATTGCTTTTTTCCGACTGGTTTTATCCCCTTCAATGTAATCATCATGCCCTGCATAGTAATCAATCCAAATCTACTCTCGTCCTGACACCATATCCTTACAGGCTGTCCTGTTCCGAAATATTTAATCATTACTTTGATAATCTCCCACAGTTTTTTTTTTAAAGTTTGTCTGTGCAACTTCGTTCACCTTATTGCTTTGGGGTCTTGGGACGAGAGAGGTAATATTTTAATTTATAATGAACTAGGTCATGTACGACTTTATAGCTCACTTTGATTCCGCATTCTTTTTCTAGCCATATCTGTAATTTGCCATAACTTGTTTCCCCCTCTGGCTCTTGCAGTTTTTTGATTAATTTTTATCTAACTTCGGGCGGTATATGTGGAGTCTTACCGGGAGCTTTTTTTTACTGTGAGTAATGAGGTAATTCCACCTTATTTGTAAGCTCTTAACCAACGATATATTGTTGATTCGTCTCGATCGGTGCATCGTGGCTAATTCTTCTCTTGTTTTGATTTTTTTGGTGGCAATTCAGTATAATAGCAGTAATTTTTCTTTACTTACTGCGGTTATAGCCCGTTCGAGTCGATGCTCTAGTTCCTCAACCGTTTCCGGGATTTCTACCTTAAATTTGTTGCCCATATTGCATCTCCTCTACTTTTAGCCTACATGAGCGTGTACCTTCATAGTGAATTGGTATTAATACAAAGCGGTATAATTATAACGTGATTAAGAATAACCATCCACGTGTTGAAATAATTTAATAAGGTGAAACTCCTTTCTTTGGTTCGTCTCAGCTTGACTGTAGCCTGACCAAACAAGCAATAGTGAATTATTGAGCGTACCTATCTGGCGTTGTGATGGACTCTGAAAGCATAAACAAACAAACAAAATATACGCAAGGCTTGGATTTGTGCAATCGCTGAGTGGGTAGAGGTGCATTGATAACGCCTTTGAAAGTCCCTTTGTGGTCTTAATCAAGAATCCCCCCGATTCATCGGTGGGGAGTATCAAATTTCCCCCCTCAATCCGCCTATGTGCCAGTTGAGAGTGCCGAATGTGGGTTGGAAATCATCGGTGATGGGCAAATCCGAGGGGAACTCGAAGCTCAAACAGCTCGCTTAGGCATCGACAGCAGCGTTGTATTTAGTGGCTGGCTGTCTCAGGGGGAGTGCGCCCTCAAAATGCAACAAGCTCATGCAATGGTTTTCCCCAGTGTGCGGGAATGCGGCCCGGCAGTGGTGATGGAGGCAATGGCAGTGGGCTTGCCCGTCATAGCAACGAACTGGGGCGGCCCGGCAGATTAGGAATGAGAATTAAATAACTTACAATGCGTGATGGTTCTTGTGGGATGGGCTCTTATAGCCCGTCCAGAAAGGGCGGGCTATCAGCCCATCCCCTACTCCCCACTTTCAAGAGTGTAAATTATTTAATTCGCGATCCTTATCTGAATTCCACTTGCGGTATTTTAGTAGAACCCGCTTCCAGAGAAGGCTTTGTCAAGGGACTGACAGATGCGATGCTCAAGCTCGCTCAGTCACCAGAATTGCGGCAGAGTATGGGTTGTGCGGGACGGGAACGAGTCCGGCAGCCTTTTGATTGGGAACGCAAAGTCGATCGAATACTTGAAATTTCTCAACAAACGATCGACGATTGTCCTAAGCATTAGGAAGCCGACCATTAAAGGATAAAGCAGCAGCTTTCAGGTTGAAAGCTGCTGCTTGGGGGTGCTAAAAAAGTATGTGGCGGCCCAAAGACCCCCCTCTACCTCCTAGCGATCTAAAAACGGGTTAACCCGTTTGTTTGGTTAACCCGCGAGCTTGGAAATATGCAGTTCAATTAGTTTTGCACTACCAGCTTAACGTTGGCATTTTGCAAACCGCGCTGCTTGACTGCTGCCAAGGTCTTGTTGACTGCGTACTTCTGGTTGATGGAGTTGATTAACTCAGTTTGATTGTGCTTTTTGGCGACGCCCCAGAGGTCGGCAATCAGGTCAAAAGAACCATCGCTATTGCGAGACCAACCCAGGTCATATTCGCCTTCCAGAATCGCCACGATGTCGGAGCGAACGCGCTGACCGTTATAGCCACGAACATCAGCTTCTGACTTGACTGAAATGCCCAAGTCGCGCAGGGAAGCTTTCAGGATTTCGGCATCGGTGATTTTGGTACGCAGTGTGCTAAAGTGAGACATTGGATTTCCTCCTAATAAAACTGAGAGAGAAACAACAACGGTCTGGATTTAACGGTGCCGCTTGGCGGCTCTTGAATCGAACTGCTAGCTGTTGCTAGCCTTTGCTCCTGTTTGGACCAGGAGAAAGCTTTTAAAATTCCATTCGCTGATATTCAGCGACGGAAGACGCAGCGGGCCGTGCACGCTGTCTAGCCCAATCTCGCAGGGCGGTGACCTGTTCGGTCATTGTTTTAGACAGTGGCATTGTGGATTTAATGGCCGCGATGATGTCTAGCTGCGTAAACTCTCGATCTTGAGCGAAGGCTTCGTACATTGCGGCTACTAGCGCTTGCTCAATCTCTGCACCTGAAAAGCCCTCGGAAACATTGGAAAGTTGCTCTAAATCGAAGCGAGTAATTTCCCGACGGCGCTTTGACAGGTGAATCTTAAATATATCTTGGCGTTCTTCTTTGGTAGGCAGATCAACAAAGAAGAGTTCGTCGAATCTGCCTTTCCTCAAGAATTCTCCCGGCAACCGCTCGATTCGGTTGGCTGTTGCCATTACGAAGACTGGGGAAGTCTTTTCTTGCATCCAAGTGAGGAACGAACCGAAAATCCGGCTGGAGGTGCCTCCGTCTGAGTCGGCCGAACCAGTGCCTCCTGCAAACGCTTTGTCTAGTTCGTCGATGAAGAGGAGGGCTGGAGAGATGGATTCTGCGGTTTTGAGGGCATTGCGGAGGTTGGCTTCCGATCGACCCACCATCGAGCCGTCGTAGACTCTACCCATATCTAGCCTCAGCAGGGGCAGTCCCCAGAGGCGGGAGGTGGTCTTGGCAATCAGCGATTTCCCGCATCCCGGTACGCCGAGAATTAACATCCCTTTTGGTTGGGGCAGACCGTATTCTCTCGCCCTTTCTGTAAAGGCGTTGGAACGCTGTCTCAGCCACCGCTTCAGCTCTTCTAAGCCGCCGACTGCATCCAGGGTTTCGTCTTCTTCAATGAACTCTAGAATGCCGTTGCGCCGAATTAATTGCTTTTTCTCCGAAAGAACTATGTCTACTTCTTCTTCTGTGAGGCGCCCAGTCGAAACTTGAGCTTTGCGATAAACTTTTTCAGCTTCGTCCTTGGTCAATCCCAAGGCTGCTTTTAAAAGTTTTTCTCGCCCTTCTGTGGTAATGCGTCGCGATTTCGTTTGTTCCAACTGACCAGACAATACTTGGTTTAGTTCCTTCATGTCTGGCAACGCGAAGTCTAATACCACTACTTCCTTTTCTAGCTCGATCGGAATTTGCTGCAAAGGAGACATCAGTATAATTGTCTTTTGCGTTCCTTTGAAGTGGGCGATCGCATCGCGCAACCACCTCGTTACCGGAGGAGAATCTATAAAAGGATGCAAATCTTTGAAAATGTAGATGCTAGCGTTACTGTTGGGTTCTCGCTGCCTGATCACCCATTCAATTGCTGCCTCTGGCGAGACGGTGTTGTGTTGGGTGGTGGTGCGGGGTTGACCATACTCCACAATGCCGTGAGTTACAGTCCAGATAAATACTCGTCGCTGTGGTTTTGCTTGAGCTATTGTCGAAATTGCTTGCTCACACCGCTCTTCCTCGGATGTCACGAGGTAGATCAGAGGATATTGAGCTTGGATTAGAATACTGATCTCTTCTTGCATATTCCTCGACCCACTAGAGACGGTGCTATCTTTGCTGAATCTCAATGCTGCCATTAGCCCTCTTACTGAAATGTTCAGTTTTAGCTTTTTGGGGAAGCAAGGCATTCTTAGCAGGGAACCAATTCTTCCTCTCCCGGTTTTGCCGTGCTGGCACTGACGCCCGACACCTGCTTTACTGGAAGATCCTGTTCAGCCAATACGCTCGGCTGACTTGTTACGGATGCCAGTTCTCCATCTCGCATTACTACTGAACCCGTGCATTCTGGACAGTTGTATACCCGATGGGTTTGTCCGTAGGAGGCTTCTACTTCGTCAACCAGTTCGGGATTTCCTAGGTAGAAGACAATTGCCCTTTCTGCAATTGATGACATCGGTTCAGTTTCGACTGCGGCTCGGATTTTGAGCTGGCGATGCAGTTCTGGTGGAAGATACAATGTAACTTTTTGCTTTTCTTGCATAGGACAGTGAATTGACTTACCCGGGTATGTATATCAGATTAGCCGCTTAATTCTTTGCTGTCAAGCCTCTATGCTGCTTTAGCGTCATCTTGTAATATTTCGTTACATTTGAGGTAACTCTGGGGCTGTTAACAACGAAAAAGTTAGGGGTGTAGCTGATGAGGCCGAGGTGCAGCGGCAGGTATGGGTAGCGTCAAGGACGATCGACCAACTATAAATATGAACAATAGATATATAGGAGTAGGGCCAACAAATTCTTTGAGTCGCCATCTGGGGTAAGGTGCGCCATCAGTGCCCAGCCCGCTCATGAGTGCGCCGTCATTACTGACAAGTTAAGCTAAAACCCACATTCCGCAGATGTGATGATATTACTGGTATTTTTCAAAAATCAAAGCCATCAAACTTTTTTTAGTCTAACTTTTTTAACTTTAATTTATATTTTTTATGAAAATTAAGTAGTCAAGCAAAATTAATTACATAATTATCTCCAAATTCTTTAACAATAGTCCGGACAGTTTTTGGAACTATACTACAAGCTTACGCGGGGCAAGGAGCATAAAAAAGTCGAATTAAATGTAAGTCAGGGGTGGAGCTGACATTGATTTAATTATCCACAGTGGCTCAAAGTCAAGCGAGCATAAGCCATTGGGCCAAAAACTGTCCGAACTATTGTTTTAAGTCTCCTGATTCGTTAAAATTATCCCAGCTCATCCGATCTAAGAATACATACCCTTCAAAGCAACTAGCTGATAGTTTGGCTCGCCTCTCTACGCTTTTTCCGGCTTTTCCTCTGACTATCGGACGGATGTGGGGTTGGCTTAAACTTACTATTCTATCCTCAATACTCTGTTTATTATTATCAAATAACCATTGCTGTTGGCGATAGACATCTGTAAGGACTAGCAAGGTTTTATATTGCTTTTTGTTCAGGCATTCTATGGTCGCACCTGCATCGATTAGCTGTTGAATATGAGGTAGATTTCTTTTAATATATTGGAGCTGTTTTTTTAGTGCCTGTTTTCTTTTGTTTCGGGTGGGCTGTCTTTGTTTAGCTACTGCTAAGTAGTCTTTTCTTGCTAGATTACGGTAGGTTGTTGGTTTTTTACTGGTTTGATATTTGATCTGTTTATACAGGATGTCTATAATTTTTTCGGTATGAACTCTGGCTTTGTTTAATAGTCCTAAGTCGGTCGGATAGGTAATGTCGGCTGGGGCACAGGTAGCATCTATGATTAATTTTCCGCGATTGGGTGACTCATTTTTGGCGTCCGAATCCTTTTTTTTTATGGTTTAACTGGGGTGATGGAGCGGATTTTTTCAACCATTCGTTCGTTAAGTTTATTAATTAGATTCTGGCTAATTCGTTGCCGAAAATGAACTAATAGAGAGGGGTCAAAGGGTAGCTCGTTACTGTAGCTTGATTGACCAATAAAGTATTGTAGATAGGGGTTTTCCCTAATCTGTTCTACTCTTGGACGATCGCTAATTCCCAGTTTTTTTTTAATGATTAATACTCCCAACGCCATCCGAAAAGATTTGGCTGGTGCACCATGCGCTGTCGGGAAGTTAGCCGCATATTCTGATTCAAATTCATCCCACGGGATTATTTGGGCCATTTTTACCCAACGGTTGAGGGCTGACAATTTACATCCGTTGGTTAGTTCAAAGTCTAAGGGTTGGAGGGGAGCAAGCTCAGCTTTTCTGTACATGATCGCAGGTGGCTATGCACGGGTTTTGACCTATTTTACCTGTTTATCACGGCGACTTTACTCTCGCTCGCGCGATCGAAACCTTTCGCCACGCAATATGCGATCGATTATTCAGCAAGCCCTAATATATTCAGATCATCTCAGTGGGATGTTAAGAACTCGCGATTTGGATAGCGAACTCTTAACCTCCCACTATAATTCCGATGTCAGCGGATTTGATAGAAGTTTTTTTGAACAGGCGATCGCACTTGCACCTCAAAACGATTAGTTACGATGTGTTTGCTTTTTTAGCTTTTACTTGCGATCGCCCATAATTCACCAGAAACGTTTAAATTTCAACCATATAATACTTCTTCTACAGGCGGCGTGGCGTCTGTGGGATCGAACTGTTTGATTTTCAAAGCTTGTAGCAAAAACAACCATATATAAAGTGGATTCAAAAAAACATACCGCTGCCAAAGGCGCCGAGGTTCCTTCATCATCCGAAACAGCCATTCCAAACCTATTTTAGATAAAAAGTCAGGAGATTTAGCCAAATTACCCGCATGAAAATCGTAAGCAGCACCTACAGCAATCAACGGCATTGATAAGTCGTCCCGGTATTCGTAAGCCCAGACTTCTTGCCGGGGACACCCCAAGCCGACAAAGGTAATTGCTGCACCGCTGTTGCGAATTTGCTGTGCAATTTCTTGTTTCTCTTGGGGCGAAACGTGCCTAAATTTAGAAGGCTGAGTTCCAGCAATAATTAACTTGGGAAAACGCTGGCAGAGATTGCGAGATAAAGCTTCCAGTACAGAAGCTTGAGATCCGTACAAATAGATAGGTAATCCTTCTTCTGCCGCACGTTCGCAGATTTGTAACATCGCATTCGGCCCGCAAACTCGATCGGGCAATTCCGTATGGTAGAGCCAATTTAACGCCCACCTGACCGGCTGTCCGTCTGGCAATACTAAGTCAATGTGATTAATCCGATAACGATGAGTGCTGTCGAGAACCCCAGTCATTACCCCGTGAACCGCTAGAGCAGAAACTGACATTGGTTTTCCGGCGCTGGCTGCCGCAATAATTTTGCTAACAGCCGCTTCATAATTAACGGCATTTACTAATATGCCCAGTACATTCTTTTTGCCTTTATCAATCATGGAGCACCTCTTTAAGTCAACGCTCGCAGTTACACTCATAAATCTCCCCTAAGATTTGTTTAACGTTGTATTTTTCAATCGTTTACCGAAATTCCCAGCACATTATTTTTGCCCCGCTCAATCATTGGAATCCTCTTTCAGCCAACGATCGCGGTTACATTCATAAATCTCCTGTAGGATTTGTTTAACGTTATATTTCATTTTCCAGTTGGGATAGTGACTGGAAAATTTGGAATTGTCGCTAATCCACCAAATGTGATCGCCAATGCGATTCCCTTCAGCATAAGTCCAATTAAACTTGCGTTCCGCAATTGCCTCGCACATCTGGATCGCTTCTAACATTGAACAATTGCTGTACCTGCCTCCTCCTGTATTATAAACTTGGGCGCTTTGGGGAGCTTTATAAAATTCATAAAATGCCGAAATTAAATCAGCGCTATGAATGTTGTCGCGAACTTGCTTGCCTTTGTAGCCAAACACCGTGTAAGGAGTTCCCGTGACTGCACACTTCATCAAGTAGGCGAGGAAGCCGTGCAATTGAGCTCCTGAGTGATTTGGGCCAGTCAAACAGCCACCGCGAAAACAAGCGGTGTTCATATTAAAATATCGACCGTATTCTTGGACTAAAACGTCAGCAGCTACCTTAGAAGCACCAAACAAACTGTGCAGGCACTGATCGATTGACATATCTTCCCGAATGCCGGTTTCGTAAGTATGGCCAGGTTCAATTTCCCACCTGTGTTCTAATTCAATTAAAGGCAAACTGTTAGGCGTATCGCCGTATACTTTATTGGTAGAAGTGAAAATGAAAACCGCTTTAGGACAGTACAAGCGAGTTACTTCTAGAAGATTGAGAGTGCCGTTGGCATTGACGGTAAAGTCTATTTTCGGAGCACGGGAAGCCCAATCATGGCTGGGTTGGGCTGCTGTGTGAATTACTAATTCGATCGACTCGCCGTACCGCTGAAAGATATTGGTAATCGCTTCATAGTCGCGAATGTCCACATCTAAGTGATAATACTTGGTACCCAAAGACTTTTCGAGCAGTTGGCGGTTCCAGTTTGTAGAACCATCAGCACCAAAAAAGAACTGGCGCATATTATTGTCGATGCCAACGATATCTAAGCCTTGTTTGGCAAAGAACTTACACGCCTCAGAACCAATTAAACCCGCCGAGCCAGTAATGATTGCAACGCCCACGTTTCACCGCCTGAAAAAATATAGTTTTCTTTGTTTTGCTCGATCGAACCCATCAGAAGTTATCCTGATTTTCCATCGAATACATCTTCGCACAATTGGGCAAAGAATTTACCTTTGATATTCCAATCATAGATTTCCCTGACGCGCGTTTGACCCGATCGACCCAAGCGATCTCGCAATTCACGATCTTGGGCTAAACACACTATAGCTTCTGCTAGACCTTGCACAGTGCGATCTGGGTCAGTAGCAGCCACTTTAATCCCCGTTTGAGCCGTTACTTGAGTAGCCGGACCCCCCAAATCCAAACAAATCGTCGGACGACCAACCCCCATCATTTCCGTGCAGACAAATCCGCCAGAGTCATGCAAACTCGGATGGAGGAGAACGTGAGACTCCCCCATTTTAGAAAGAGTTTCACTGCGAGATAAAGTTCCCCAAAAAAATACTTTATTTGCCAGTCCCAATTCTGTTGCCAAAGCTTCCAAACGCTGCCTTTCCGGGCCGTCTCCCACAATCCAGTATTCCGATTGTTCCAGCTTCGCCTCCGCAAATGCACGGAGTCCCAAGTGCACCCCTTTCCAATGTAAGAGACGACCAACACTGATGAATCTAATTGGTTGCTCCGGCGGGGTAGGAAATTTCTCTAGTTCTTGAATTTCCTGCTGCGATAAACCGACTTGCGAGAAAATCTTCACGTTTTTTGCTTTAAGAAATCGCAGTCGGGCTGCGGTTTCTTCCGTAGTCGCCAGTGCCACGGCACTGCGGCGCGCCGTCAGACCCACAAACGGATCGCGTTCTCCTACGCTTTGAGCCAATGCCCGCAGCGTTTCGTAAATTTTCCCCCGGCGACTAAAATCTTGCCAAAAAGGCTTTGGTGCTGCTTCTGCACCCCCCACAGGCCCCCAAATAAAAGGATGCGGCAACAGCGCCAGGAAACTGGGAGACCAATGTTTGACATAAGTCACGTGATGTACTATGTCAAAACCAATTTCGCGATCGAGCTTCCGAGCGATAAAATATGCCCAGATTTGCCACAGATAGTAGTGAAGTTGCAGCAATCCTTGTTTCCCCTTCCAATCTTCGCTCCACCCAAACGGATCAAAATAAACAAAGTGCAGGTTGGGCACTGGGTTCCGCTCTAGTTCTGCTTCAATGTACGATCGACAAAACGTGCGAGTAAATACCCAACTTTCGTGATGTTTAGCAGATTGGATAACAGTATTCCATCCTACTCCCTCTTCGGAGCCGAGATTCGGTTCGCAAGCAAACGCAGATAATAAAACTTTCATGGCTAAGTGGTAATTGGTAATTGGTAATTGGTAATTGGTAATTGGTAATTTTTCCCTCTTTCCTCTTCCATCCCTCCGTTAAATCCTTTAAAAAATCCTTTGCCGAACTTGCTTTACCTATTCTCCATCAAAAAAGATGTAACTTCGACGTAAGCTTTAGCTGCTGTTTCTGGCGTTTTTTGAGAAATTATCTGTCGTGAACGCTCTCCCATCGACTCAATCAAATCAGGATGATCTAGAAAAACTTGCATTTTCTCCGCTAATTCTTGAACACTGCTAGGGTCGAAAATATAACCGTTCTCGCCTGACATAATTAACTCACAGGAAGCTGCACCATTTGAACACAAGACTGGTTTTCCCAAAACCATCGCTTCGGGTACAACCATACCCCAGACATCCTCAAAAGTAGGAAACACAAAAATATCAGCTTGCTGAAAATAAGCACCTAAATTTCCATATTCTACCCATCCCGCCCACGTTACTTGCTCTTCAAAATCGCACTGTTTAATAAATGCTTCCAGTTCTTCCCGCTGATCTCCCTTGCCAATAATCAACAGCGAATAATCAACATAACCTTGATTTTTAAGAATAGCGCAAGCTTCTAAAAGCGTTTTAATTCCCTTTCTAGCCGTGATGCGCCCTACATACAGAAAAATCGGGCGTTTCAACTGCAAGTTTTGGGGCTGAGTCTGATCCAATCGTTTCAGCAAAGCACCCGCATCAGGTACCAGATAGGTTCGGGTAAAAATTTTATCCTCCGGTACGTTGAGAACTTCCATCAGATATTTTTTACCCGCATTGCTATTGGCAACAAAAGCATCGGCAAACCGCACAATGATGCGGCGCACAAATGTCCTAAAACTGGAATCTCGAAAGTCTGTATTTGGGGAACTACCATCGTAAATAATTGCAACTTTCCACCTCAGTAGCGGTTTTAAAAACGCAACAATTACAGTCCACAAAGAGAAAGCTTGGGGAAAGACCACATGAGGTCTAAATTTTAGCAAATAGCCGATAATACTAGGCGATACTACAATGAATCCGCGATCGTATCCTGTTTCTATCTTTTCCGTCTCGACAAATTTAGTCTCCCCTACCAACTGAATTGCCGATGCTCCCGGCAGGGTCGGATCGAACCCAGACCAAACACGACCAGTATAAAATACAGTATTCTTAAAAAATTTCGTAAATTCCCTCAAAACAGGCTGCCAGTAAGCTCCCAGTTCCACTTCCGGGACAAGCCAAGCAATGCGGAGTTCATTTCTATCAACCATCCTATTCACCTTGAGTTTTGTTTTTAGTCAATCCCAGTTTACTCAACACTGAAAGCCAAACTAACCTGCGATAAGGTAGCAGCCAATAAATTGGCCACAACCAGCCACCATGCCGCTGAGTAAATACTTTCCACTCTTGAGCCGGTTGCAGGGTAGTATCTTTGAATGATAAACCTTTCGGTTTGCTCATTTTATCCAATCCTTCACTTAAATTATCAGCAGCCGTTTTGATCACTTGGGGGTTGAGAGAACAAGTGCCTAAATAGCCAGGAGAAATCCAAACTGTACATCCTTTCTGTCTGGCTCGTAAACCATAATCCCAATCGCCAATATAATGGACAAAAGCCGGATCGAGGTTGCCGACCTTTTGCACAACACTGCGGGGAATTAATACGCAGTTGCCGTGCATAGTATCGCACATCTGAGGCTCTTTTGTTGGTTCGAGGATACCATATCGGAAGGGGTGCAAAGGGTTATTTCGCACCACACCTCCGTATGTTGTTTGACCCGTTTCGGGGTCGCAGGTAGAACCGCCAATGATGGCTTTTGTTTCTCCTTTTTCTGATAATTTTTGAGTTGTTTCTAGCAATACACTTACGGTGTCTCGATAAATAAGAGTGTCATCATTTAACCATAGGTAGTAGTCGGGATCATCTTTCATTGCTTCGGTAAAAGCCCCACGCATTCCCCCGTTCCAAAATAAGTTACCATCGCCGGAAAAAATATTGACTTGAGGATAGATTTGACGAACGGCCTCGCTGGTGCCATCGGTACTGGCGTCATCGACTAGATAGGCTAAAATATCAACATCGGCTGGAAGTGCCTGCTTAAAAAGAGCATCTAAGCAAGCTAATGTTTTCTCTTTGCGGTTGAAGCAAGTTAAAAGGGCGGCGATTTTAGTACGGTTCATTATTCCCAATTTTGCTGCTTTTAACGATAGGTAAGGCTAAAAGTAACAGTGTTTTATTTTACCACTCGCTCGGCGGTTGCAACCGTCGCTACAAAAATGAAAGTATGGCTTACGCAGTCGCTCCCCCCCCCTTTTCACAATGGGGCTTTAAGAGTTCCCCACTTGGGCAACGGGGTGGGGGTATCAAGGTTTTAGAGTTTAAGAGCGTCAGTCCTAGAAGTCTGTCTGGGTAAACTATTGCTGTATTATAGTTGACCCGCGAACTTTTTGGTGATAAATTGGAATTTAGAACTTAAGTTAACAAGCGAAGCCTGCAAACTTCCTAGCACATTCATAATATTGATGAGTTGTACTAAGCAAAAATATTTATACTCGTAGGAGTTGAACAGTTTAAATGCCACATTATCATACAAAAAGTCCCATTGTTTTTGTGGTCTTCAATCGAGTGGATACTACTGAAAAAGTCTTCGAGGCGATTCGACAAGTTAAACCCCCTAAGCTGTTAGTAATAGCTGACGGCCCTCGTGCCAACAAACCTGGGGAAGATGAAAAGTGCGCCGCTGTACGTGCAATTATCGATCGGGTCGATTGGGACTGTGAAGTTCTGAAAAATTATTCAGAGATTAATTTAGGTTGCAGGGATCGCATTTCTAGCGGTTTCGACTGGGTATTTAATACCGTAGAAGAAGCAATTATACTCGAAGATGACTGTTTGCCACACCCGAACTTCTTCCCTTTTTGTGAACAGTTATTAGAGCATTATCGAGATGACAAACGGATTATGTCAATCGCTGGCGTAAATTTACAATTTGGCAGAAAAAGAACAGAAGACAGTTACTATTTTTCGCGTTTTAGTAACTGTTGGGGATGGGCGACTTGGCGCAGAGCATGGCAATACTATGATGTTGACATGAAGTTATGGCCTCAACTTCGGGAAGCCGGTTTTCTCGAAAATTTATTAGGTAATCCTCAATCTGTAAAAGTTTGGGATAGTGCTTTTCAAGTTTCCTATGATGGAACTGTCAACAATTGGTTTTTTAGATGGCTTTTTACTTGTTGGGTTCAAAATGGACTTGCTATTATTCCAGAAAACAATTTAATTTCTAATATTGGATTTGGCAGTCAAGCCACCCATACTTCAGGAGAAGATAGTATATACAGTAATATGCCAACGGAAGCAATGACCTTTCCTTTAAAGCATCCCAACCACGCGATCCGAAATTTTGTAGCGGATCAATTCACTCAAGATACATTTTATGATTATCATCCCCCATTAATCAGGCGCATCAAGAAAAAATTAAATAAGCTATGTGGGAACACAATATTTAACCTTCACTAAGTAATTAGTAACCATGTCTAAAATCTCAACATTTCTCAGTTCTCTACTCAAAAATCCAATCACTGAATATCTGCGATTTTTAGTCAATTGGTGGAAAAACAAGTTTAAATATAATAATTTTTATCAAGACTATATGGCTTTGGTTACAAATTCAACTATCAGTCACAATGTTAGTGTGTCTAGTCGTGTAGCCATAGAAGGTTCTGTCATAGGTTCTTACACTTATGTGCGCGATAATACGCGAATTTTCAATGGTGTTGTCGGCAATTTTTGTTCGATAGGGCCAAACTGCATCATTCGCTTAGGCGTACATCCTGTGGGAAATTTTGTTTCAAGCCATCCGATATTTTATTCGCCAAAGATGCTAGTAGGGACAACCTTTGTAGACCAAAAATATTTTGAGGAAGAGGAAAAAACTGTCCATATCGGCAATGATGTTTGGATTGGATCAAATGTTATTGTTGTAGATGGTGTAACTATTGGTGATGGAGCCATTATCGCAGCCGGAGCCGTTGTCACAAAAGATGTGCCACCTTATGCTATATATGGAGGAATTCCGGCCAAACTTATTCGCTATAGGTTTGATGAACAAAAGATTGATTTTCTGCTGAAGTTTAAGTGGTGGGACAATGATGAAAAATGGTTGAGAAAAAATGTCAAAGATTTTCACAACATTGACAAATTTATCCATATTTATAACACGGAAAATAGTTGAAGGCTAGCGGATTCGGTAGTAGGTCTAATTAGCCCGATGTTATATAACATCAGCAGTCATCTGGGATTTAAACTTAGACCAATTCAGAACCATCACAGCCGCTATGAATGCCAGTGTCTCATTGCTAGTCTGATACGGTAAAAATCTATAGCGAAAACTAGCCATTCTCGGATCACGTTCTTGGTATAAAATATCTTGGGCAAAGTTCCCCCAACGCTCATCTATCAAATCAATTGTCATACCAGCATGAGCCGAAGGTAGCAACATATTAGAGCCGTGAAGACCAATTACTAAGCGGCTTTGTGAATAAATACCGCATATTTCCTTTTCAACTTTTTCATTAAAACTATCCACTCTGTAATCTTCAATCCATTCTGGAAACTTAGTTTTTGTCCCCAAACCAGCTACTGCAAATTTTGCTTCTGGTACTTGCAACCTGATCTTCTCAAATAACTGCTGAATTTTTAAATTTTGCAATGGCAGTGACATTGCTTTTTGATCTATTTTTCTAAGCACTCGAAACAGCAAACGGTTAACTAATAAACGATCTTCGCGCCAAATAAAAGTAATTTTTATTTCTTTGTTCTCAAAGTTATGTTTTGGAACTCTAGTAAAGCGCGTGATGTCGAACTGACTGGGATGAGAATGAGCTTCGCTGACATAAATTTCATCAAAGCGTTTAGTTTCTTCTTCAACAAACTCGGCGAAGCTGGGATAGTAATTCTGACCATTTTTTAAAGAAATAGGTACGGTCCAGACTTCTGCAACTTCATCAGGAACCATCCACCTTAAAAACTTAGGAACTATCACAACTAACCCGTAGTCCGAGTTGCATTCTAAGTGCCTTTGTGCATTTAGCAACTTGAGCAGGGAATGACCATAAAGATGATCGATACAGTTTAAGATAATTACCCGATTGCAGGGTTTAAAAATTTCTTTTACAATCTCAAGTTTTTCCGGTTGAGGATTTTGGAGTGAATTAAGTAATGGTTGGCCTAACCATTCCTTCTTGTAATCCTCGGCTGCAAAAATTTCTCCTTTTATTAAATTAACTTGGATGTAGTTTTTCACTCCATGACCTACTCTCAAATCGTCGATTATCTCGCTGCCGCATCCCTCGCACTTAGAGTCTAGAACAATGTGGATACCGTGCCACAGAACATTTTTCGGATTAAGTTCTGTTCCACAATAGGGGCAATTCGATCGCTGTTCGATTTTAGGTTTAATTTGAATCACTTTACTAATCCTCGGATTCTACAAGCTGCCTTGTATAAGTTAAGCGAACGCCAGATAAAATTTGCGAAGGGGCGCAATTCCTTAATCAAGAAATTGACTAATATAATCACGTAAAAATAAGTTATCAGAGTAGCTGCCGTTGCTCCAAAAGCTCCATATTTAGGAATCAGAAAAAAGTTCAACCCTACATTAAAAATAGATCCGACTACAGTCAAGTAAAGACCGTAGCGCAACTGACCTTCTATGTTCAAATATGTACTCCGTGCTACTCCAAAGTTACTGCCAA
Organism: Microcoleus sp. D3_18_C2; assembly: GCF_036702395.1. NCBI lineage: Bacteria > Bacillati > Cyanobacteriota > Cyanophyceae > Oscillatoriales > Microcoleaceae > Microcoleus > Microcoleus sp. D3_18_C2. Next base: position 45,063 of record NZ_JAUBTG010000043.1, read on the forward strand.
ATTGCGCCCAAACATAGATTGACAGTACCGCTGCTGACTTCGCATAGTTTTCACCGTAAAGCAGATGCACTATCCAGGGAGAAAGTAATGATATCGGTATCGCCACTCCCAACCATAAAAATATCATAATATCCGAGTAAATTTGAAATTTATTTAGATATTCTTCATAATTTGTATTTCTCAAATTCGCTAATTTGGGAAAAATAGAACCGGATATGATCATCGGCAAGAAATCGCAAATTTCGGAAATTTTAACAGCGGCAGCATAATAGCCAAGTTCAGCATTTTTATTCATCGCACCGAGCATTATCTGATCTGTTTTTGAGTACACATAAACGGCCAATCCCGACAATATTATCGGCCAACTCTCCGATAGCAGTTCCTTACACCTTTCCCAACTGAAGTGCCAATCCTTAATTTTATTCCCCGTAAGCTGATAAAAATATACATAAGCGATTCCTACTAATGCGACCTCTGTCAATCTAACCCAGGCGAAGGCAAGCAGGGGGGCTTTAATTGTTACTAACCCAATTCTGACAGCAGCAACTAAAAAACATACTGAATTTTTAGCCAACACTGTATATTTTGACTGGATTTGGGACTGAAACCAAAAATTGATAGCCTCAAAAGCATTAAAGATAGTTCCGGCTGCGATGATACCTACCAGCCACCGAGTCAGAGTGTCGTTGGGTTTGAGTAGCGCAATCACGGTGACAGTTAACAACAAAGTGATGCAGCCACCAGTAAATTGCAGTCCGAAGGCAGTTCCGAGGGTCTCATTTTTGCATTCTGGGTCGCGAGCGATATTCCTCACTACCAGAGTACCCAACCCCATCGTTGCCACCGAACTAAACAGCGACACAAAGGCGATCGCGTAGTTGAGCAATCCAAATTGTGTCGGACCAAGATAGCGAGCCACCCAAAGACCGACAAACAGACCTAGACCCATCTGCAAGATTTGGTCAGTGAACAGCCAAGCTATGTTGCTGAGTACCTGGCGCAGATTAGGGCCGAGCCTTTTACTGACCGCAGTTAACTTATCTAGCATCAGAATATTTTAAATCTTTACAAAACACAAACGCAGTTCTGGCAGGGTCGGCAATCTCGCAAAATTAGACTGGTTGATCCTATAACAACATATCACAACTTGAGGGAGCATCTCAATGAAAGCAGCCCACCTAGAAATTGGAGTTTGGAGGCAGGAGGCACGAGGCAGGAGGCAGGAGGAAAGAGGAAGAAGGAATGAGCCAGAAGAAGTGTTTTTACAAATATGAGATGCTCTCCAAATTGACCCACGATCCGCCCAATGCTTACTTCAATGGACAGTGCCAGCTAAAGAACGCCTTTGAGGGCTACTGGTGCTACTGTTAGAACTATTGTTAGCATTATCTATCGCCAGTCGAACCGTCAACATTGCGTAACTCAGCCAAGGATTTGCTATCTCTATAATATAACTTTCTGTGATGTTGCTTATAATAATAGACACTAGAAAACAAATCGGTATTCCCGCTTCTTCCAGGGTGCTACGACTCAAATACCGAACTGCGTAAGCTAAATTGAGCAGCAAGGAAGTCATCATTAAGATTAATCCGGGCCAACCGAAGGCTAACAAGATACCGATCGCGCCATTGTGAGGATTTTTCGGTTGAAATCCATTAGGAGTATAAATAAAATAAGCCGGAGTACCCGATCCTAACTTATCTTGTTGAAAAAATCCATCGTATCCGTAGCCAAACCAGGGGCGCTGATTTACCGCAGCAATTAACTGCGGCCAGAATTCTGTCCGCCCAGTTAGAGTCAAGTCTTTGCCTAAGCCACCTACAATAATATCCTCTAGGTTGTCTACTACAAAAACAGTCATAATTATGCTGACGACCAGGAAACATATAATCGCAGTAAATGCCCACTGAAAACTTAATTTTTGTAGAAAGTTTAGTGACGACACTGCAATTATTAATAGGATTGTAATCACTAGAGCCGCGCTCGATTTATTAGCCCTTACCAGGTAAAATGAAAAAAACATCATTCCCAAAGCAATCCAGCGATCTTTCTGAGTTTTAGCTCCTTGAAAATAATGCAAATACCAAAATGCCGTACAGAGAGATAAGACTCCCCCCAAAGAATTTTTAGATTGGGTTAAGCCAACAAAATCGCCTGCTCCAGGGGGTTTAATTACAAAACTTGCCAAACCAATTGCCGTGTATCCCCAGCGCCAGAAACGAGATAAATCCTCCCATTTATATTGGGCTGCAATGTAAAACCCGAAAGCAGTAAATCCTGAGAAAGCTAGGCTTGCTCTTAGCGTTTCTTCAGGAACTAGAGACCATAATGTAGACAGTAAGGGAAGTAATATATAAAGTAAAAAGAAAGGATTCATTATCAATATTTTGGAAAAAATATCTATAAAATTGCTCATAAAAATTTTGATTCTTGAAATCAAAATTAATACTACCCAGGGGTAAAAAAAATAAGGTATTAGTTTTAATATTCCCCCTTCTGGATCTTTCAAATTAACAAAATGCAAGTAATTAAAAGGAGGTTGTATCAAAAAGGGAGAGATAAAAATATAAAGACAAGCAAAGCTTTTTTCTAAAGCCAAACCGATTTTTTTATAGCTGGCAAATTGAAATAATAGTATAGTTGCCATCCCGACTATAGCAAGTAGCATCAAAGTCAATGAAGAACTACCTAAAATCAGCTCTCTCAGCATATTGGGTAGAGACACTGGTTGATTCATAATTGCTTTCCTTTATCACCAACAATATCAAATTATATAGATATAAAATATAGCCGTCAACCCGCAACCACGCTAACACATAAATTAGGCATAAAGCAAAAATACAGCATCGTTTTTTCGGCGATCGCTTAAAATAATGAGCTTTTTGCCCAGCACTAAAAAGGCTACACTTATATAAATCATAGTCAATAAAATTAGGTGGTGTATGGTTAACACCCATTTTCCAAGGCAGATAGCCCCGTCGGTTGTGGGTGTTGTCTTGTTTGCTTCCAGTGTCCTCGCTGATGCCAGGATCACCCCGGCACAACTTCCCATCCCGCTAGGCGCAGACCAAGCCCAGAATGTTGCGCCCGTTAGGCGATCGCCCGAAAGCTACAAACTCGGCGGTGGCGATCGCATCCAAGTAGAAATACTCGAAGTACCCGAACTTAGCCGTGGCTACGAAGTCCTTTCCGACGGTTCAGTCAACCTGCCCCTGATCGGCTTGGTCTCCATCCGCGGTCGCACCTTAGTAGAAGCCACCAACATCATCCGCAACGCCTACCGCCGCGTCCTCAAAGACCCCATAGTCACAGTCAGCCTCGTCGCCGCCCGCCCCCTCAACGTCGGCGTCATCGGAGAAGTCACCAGGCCCGGAAACTTCACCATTACCCTAACTCCTGGCCCGGGAGCCGCGCCGAGTGTCCAGTACCCCACTGTCACCCAAGCGATCAGACTCGCAGAAGGCGTCACGGGTGTGGCCGACATCCGCAACATCCGTGTCCGCCGTCCCCAACGAGACGGCCCCGATCAAGTGCTCAATGTCAACCTGTGGAAATTCTTGGAGGAAGGAGACATCTCTCAAGACATAATTTTGCAAGACAGAGACACAATCGTGATTCCCACAGTCGCCAACTTCAACCAAGCAGAAGCTCGTCAATTTGCGACGGCAAACTTTTCGCCACCCCCAGAAAAACCTCGATCGATCTCCATCGTTGGTCAAGTCACCCGCCCCGGGGCTTACGTCGTGATCGGTGGCAATACCACCAACGACCTCAGCCGCGAAGGTTTCCCCACCGTCATCCGGGCCATTCAGCTAGCTGGTGGCATCACATCGGATGCCGACATCCGGCAAATCCAAGTGCGGCGCGTCACCAGAAGAGGTGAACAAATTATCCCAGTCAACCTGTGGCAGTTCCTAGAGTCCGGCGACGGCGCTCAAGATACCATCCTCCAGGAGGGAGACACGATCATTGTGCCCAAAGCCACGATCGTTAACCCAGCAGAAGCTGGCGTACTCGCTAGCACTAACTTTGCCCCCGTCGGCATTAACGTTTTTGTAGTAGGAGAACTCAGAACATCCCTCGATCCCTTGAGGCTCCCAGCTAATGCCACACTGAATCAAGCTTTAGTTTCCAGAGGATTTTTTGGCTACGAGAATACCAGAGCTAGAAGGGATAAAGTTGAGCTAGTCCGCCTCAATAACGACGGTACAGCTACTAAACGGACGATCGAAGTCAATTTAACTCAAGGAATTAACGAAGAAACCAATCCTCAACTTCGCAACAACGACATGATTATCGTATCTCGCAGGGGTCTCGTCAATTTTGTCGATCGCATGAACGCTGTAATCGGACCTGTCGGGCCTGCGACGGGAGTGTTAAATTTTATAAACGTTCTCCGATTTTTATTCAGGTAAGAAGGCGGCGGGTGAGGTGAATAATTCCTGGCAAAGGCTAGAATAAACTAAACAATAAGATTACCCAGCCGCGACCTGGCCGCTTCAAAAATATCAACCTCAAAAATATCAACCTCAAAAATACCCAGGCTGAATATGGATAGCAGACAAGATTACCAACCCTTCACACCTAAATCGAATGGCAAACTGCCGGAGTTATCTGCTCAGAACTACAGAGATCACTTTGTTGAGGAGAGAGAAGAAGAAAAGCTAGACTTGTCCTGGCTCTTAGGCGTCGTGCGCCGTCGCTTCCCGGTCATGGCAGCCGCCACCATTGCTTTGAGCGCCCTGGCAGGAACAGCGATCGTCGCCACTTCTAAAAGCATAACGATCGAGTATGAAGGCTCCTTTTCCCTGTTAGTAGAACCCGCCACTGCTGAAGGTTTGCTGTCCAAACAATTAAACAACACCCAAGCTGCCGACTTAGCAAGAATTAATATAGAAGGAATTAGCTTAGTAGACTACGAAACCCAAATTAGGATTTTGCGTAGCCCCAAATTGATGCAGCCCGTGCTTGAGGAATTGCGAGCGTGGTATCCCAAAATGACCTATACGGAACTGATCTCAAAAATGTCCATCAACCGCATCAGCTACACGAAAGATGGCAAACAGCAAGGCACAAAAATTTTACAAGTTCGCTACAAAGATGCAGACAGAAAAAAAATTAACAACGTATTGGACAAAATTTCTAAAGCTTATCTAGACTACAGCTTGCAGCAACGGCTGATGGGCATTAATCAAGGTATTAAATTTATAGATACGGAGCTTCCCAAGCTCCGAGAAAGAGTAGAAGTTCTGCAATTGCAAGTCCAAAGACTGCGGCAGCAGAGCAACTTATTTGAACCTCAGATAGAGGGAAAATCTTTGTCTGAACAAGTTCAAAGCATTCGCGGCAAGCAAGTAGAAATCAGAGTTCAGCTAAAAGGGATGCGAAACCTCTACCAAAGCTATGAAAAACTACTCAAGGAAAATAATCCCCAGGGGCTGCTGATTACCCAAGGACAAGCTTACGGCGGACTCTTAGGTCAAATTCAGAGAATAGACTCGGAATTGTCAATGAAATTAGCTCAGTACAGAGAAGACAGTTTGCCAGTTTTAGCGCTGCGAAAAAGTCGGGAAGAACTTATTTTAACCGCCACTCAACAAGCAAAAGAAGTGGTGATGGGAAATTTAGAGACCCAAATCAAAGAAATTGAAGCGCGCGATCGTGAAATGACCGCTGTGCAAAATGCTCTCAACCAAAAAATTAGAAACTTTTCAGTTACAACCCGACAATACGACAATTTACAGCGAGAACTGCAAGTAGTTACTAAGAGTTTGTCGGACTTCTTGGCAAAACGAGAAGCCTTGCGAATTGATGCGGCTCAGGAGCAAATACCCTGGGTGCTGATAAATCCTCCGGAAATTCCGCGAGACAAATTCGGCAACCCTATAACAGCTACCGTCAAACAAACCAGAAAACAGTTAGCGCTGGCAGTAATTTTAAGCAGTCTGCTGGGCATAGCCGTCGGCTTGCTCGTAGAGGTACTAAATACTGTGTTCCACACTCCAGAATCACTCAGAATGGCCACAAGATTGCCAATACTCGGGGTGATTCCGTTTACCAAGAAAGTCAAGCGCAGACCGCCAGCCAGACAGAGAAAACTAACATCGGCTCGATCGAACTCGAAAGTGGAAGTAGTCGAACAGGTCGAAGCTAGACCTACTGGTTCGATGAGCGGGGCACCAAGTATTTTGAGCGACTTGGACTATCAATTTTTAGAAGCATTTCGATCCCTATACACGAACATTCACTTGCTGAGCGCAGGCACGGCAATTCGATCGCTCTTAGTCGGCTCAGCCGTAACCGGAGACGGGAAATCTACAGTAGCTTTGCACCTAGCAGCCACAGCAGCAGCCGTAGGACAGCGAGTATTGTTAGTAGATGCAGATTTGCGTTGCCCCCAACTGCACGCTAAGTTAGGACTGTCGAACGTGCGTGGCCTGGGCGATGCCATCTCCACAGATATCAGCCTCAACGACGCGATTCAACGAGCCCCGAACCAAGAAAATTTGTTTGTACTCACCGCAGGCCAAATTCCCCCCGATCCGATCAAGCTTCTTTCTTCCAAAAAAATGCAGTATCTGATGGAGCAATTTCAAGCATTTTTTGACTTAGTAATTTATGACACCCCGCCACTAGCAGGCTTGGCAGACACCCACTTGATCGCAGCTCACACAGACGCTACGATTATGGTCGTCCAAATTGGGCAAACGGACCGAGCGCAAGTTCGCAAAGTTTTAGAAGAATTAAAAATTTCTGGAGCTTCCGTTTTGGGAATCGTTGCTAATGGCTGCAAAAACACCGGTCACAGCTACCGCCAACGCCCGGTCGTTTTAGACACGCTCTACGACCAAAAACTATCGGCTTTAGGTACGAAAAATCCTAATTAGACAAATGTTGATGCAGGCGGCCGAGGGCCGCCGTCCTCAACGGGAAACGCACAACCAAGCTATACCCTGATTTTTTGATAATAGTACCATTTGAGAAAGAAAATGATAGACTAACGGACATAGCCTCGTGTGTCAACCGAGATTGCGCGGATATTTAAATTTTGCGGTAATTACTCAGAAAATGATTGAGAAATCAGCAAAAGTGGGTAAACTACATTTAGCAGAGCGCAATCTCAATCAGGAAAAGACACCTTTGAAGGTGAACGTTAGTGTAAACGTTAATGAGAACGTTTCAACCCAGAAACTTGGTAGGGATTATTCTATGAGTACAGTTATGGTTGTTGATGATAGCGTCACTCTGCGGGAGATGATCGCCGACTTGCTCAAAGGTAGAGGACTAAACGTCACGGTAGCGAGTGATGGCGTAGAAGCTCTAGAGCAAATTAAAGCTAACCGCCCAGATTTAGTCGTTCTGGATATCGTGATGCCCCGGATGAACGGCTACGAAGTCTGTCGCAGGCTCAAAAGCGACCCTAAAACCCAAAATTTGCCTGTAGTAATGTGTTCGAGCAAAAGCGAAGAGTTCGATCGCTATTGGGGAATGAAACAAGGAGCCGACGCTTACATCGCCAAGCCATTTCACCCTCAAGAATTGGTCGGGACTATTAAGCAACTGCTGCGAGGTTGAGGTGGAGGAGTAGGGACAGGAAAAAAATTGTCTTCAGCGCTGATTATTTCTGCTCCCGCAGCCTCTCTAAACTACTCGATTGACAATAGTCCAAACATCCCCGTCCGATCGCACGTAGGGAACAGAAATACTCTTAAAACCAGTAATAAAAGGCTTGTAATAAACTTGCCAGTAGCTGGGACTAATTTGGTCGGCGATGGCCTTGAGTCCCTTCACTTCCGCCGCCAGTTCCGCCGCCAGTTCATTAATCCGTTCCGCGTGTCCCTGAGCTAGTAGTCTTCCTTCTTCAACTTGCTCCTCCATCGGACTGATTCTTTGCAACTTTACCGACTGCTGTTGTTTCTGACTCAGTTGAGCAGACAGAGCCGCGATCGCGTCATCTATACCCTTGACTTCTGCCGACACTTGTGCTGTTTCCCTGGCGTGACGCCGATAAGCATCGGCGATCGCTTGGGGCGAATCACCTGCTGGGACAACATCGGCAATACTAAGCTGCTGGCGTTCCAGGCGCAATTCCTCAATTTTAGAGTAAATTGCTTCTATATCTGTCTGAAGTTTGTCCACCTAATTATTACCGCGTGGTTGTTTGATATTTTAGCATATTAACACAAACCAATGACCTAATCGCCCTATAAATAGCATACAGCACTTCCGGATGTTATGAGGTACAGTAGCAGCAATTAGTAAACCAGTTTTTAAGATGTTTCGGATTAATTAAGTCAAGAGCCACAGAAATTATGGTGTCAACCATTTTAGTGGTGGTTGGTGACAAATGGATCGAGAAAGATTTGAGTTGCGACCACCATAATTCAATTGGATTAAAATCAGGAGACTATGGGGAAAAACACAAGATAGAAGCACCCACCGCTTCAATCTACTGGCTTAATTGAATCTACTTTATGCGCGGGTAAATTATCAATTCACGTCTACTGCTCCCGACCACAATTGTGGCACTAAACATTGCTCAATAAATACCTCAAATGCTTTGCCATCCATTGAGTTATCCATTGTCATGAGTGCCACTACTCGCTTCAAACTAATTGCACCAATTACTGTGACTTTTTTCCCTCGGTAAAAAGGTTTAACCGCATAGACTCTCGTTCCTCGTTGTGAACGTGCATGACTTCTGGTTAAACAAGCGTAATACTCCAGTATCATCTAAAAAGACTATATTTTTTGGGTCGATATGCTTGAGTTTTTACCAATAATCTAACCTTAACTTCATGACTCTTTCAGTGCCGGCTTGGCTACCGATCACTGTTTTTTTTTACGATTCTTCTGGGCAAATAACTCACACAATTCTAGTAAGGTTGCATCGGGATGTGCTGCCACTATTTCTCTCAAAGAAGCT
>NZ_JAUBTG010000044.1:0-21924 GCF_036702395.1 Microcoleus sp. D3_18_C2
GCCGTGTGCGGTGAAAGTCGCAAGCACGGTTTTGTAGGAGAGATGGTAGGGGACACTCTGCCATCGACTCTCTAACCAATTAACCATGATTTCTGTAGGGGCGGGTTCGCCAAGATATTGAATAGAAACCGGAAAATCTGTAAACCCGCCCCGGCCTTTAATCGCGATCGCTCGACCGGACATGATATGAGACATTACTTCAATCTTTCGTATAGCGTCAGCAAATAGTCATATTGCATTGATTTCTCCTCTCTAAAATTAATCCACGCTGCCTTCTGAAGGCAGGCTAGGGCGATCGGGAGGACTGTAGAGTCAAACACAATATTGGTAGTAGACTTGGGATTAAGTTAAAACTGTAGGGGACGCGCGCACCCTACAGTTTCTCGTTTTCAGGCTCGGCTTTGTATTTAAACCGGAACCAGAGTCGGTTCCAAAGTTGCCACTAATTTGAGATTGTACTCATATTCAAAACACGGCTTTTTATAATCCAAACTCCAGAGTTCCAGAGCGCAATTGTCTTCGGGATTGAGCGGCTGCAACCGTAAGTGAAACTCTCGAACTTCCGGGCGGTATTCGCATTTAAAATCAGAAATTGCGCCAATCTGCCGCCTGTCTAAAGCCACAGCTAACCGCAGAAAAGGATGCAACTTACTGACAACCTCCCGGTATTTTTTCGGAAGAATAATAAAATTTTCGTGCTTCTTTTTAGGAGGATTTTTCCGGTGATAGCGAGCCAAATTGGCAATTACTTCAATCTCAGTTTCAGTGTAGCCCAATAACTCACCATTGCGAATTAAATAGTAAGAATGCTTGTGGTGCGCTGAATGACTGACGTACAAACCGCAGTTGTGCAGAATCGCGGCAGCCCACAGCAACTCGCGTTCTTCGCTTCCCCAATAGTGTAGAATTCCTTGAGTTTGGTCGAAGAAATTGAGCGCAAATGCTGCGGTTCTTTCGCTTTGTTCTAAATTGACTTGATATTTGTCAGCCATGTGGAGAATACTGCGCTGGCGGATGGAACCTTGATAGCGCAAGCGGTTTTCAATCAAACCGTGGCTAAGCATCCAGTCAACAATTACGCCTTCTCTCAGAGAGCGATCGCAAACAGTCAGCGATTCAATTCCTAATAGTATCATAGCTTCCTGCAAAATCATAGATCCTGCCAGAATAATTTCCGCCCGCTTGTCCGACATTCCCGGAATTGCCAACCTTTCGGCATAAGAAAGTTTGCGAAAACGATTGACTAAATCGCGCAAATCTTTTAAACTTAACTGATATCCAGCCAGCGGACTCGGCACTGTTCCCAACTTTTCGCGAGCGTTAATTGCAGCCAGAGTTTCGATGGTTCCAGCAGTGCCAATCAAGCGCAAAGGTTCGCCCTCATGGAATTGAGATCGCAATTCGTCGATCGGTCTTTCCAGCGAAATACGAATATAAGCTTGCAAATAAGCAAACTCCTCCCTAGTAATCGGGTCAGTTTTAACAAATTGTCCTGTTAAGCGAACAGCACCAATTTTTGTACTGGTGAGACAGCGAGGCTCTGAACTGTCTCCTAAAATCAACTCCGTAGAACCGCCCCCGATATCAATAATCACCTGGGACTGATTGTTAAACTCCATACCAGAAAGAACACCGAGATAAATTCTCCGCGCTTCTTCTTGACCAGAAATTAAACTCACATTCAGGTCTAATTCTTCAGCAACTTGTTGGAGAAAATCCCGCCCGTTAGGGGCTTCCCGAACCGCACTGGTAGCCACAGCGATAATTTGTTCAGCATTGAAAGTTTTAGCAATATCTTGAAAACGGCGCAGAGTGGCGATCGCCCTTTCCATAACCTCGGACTTCAAGCATCCTGTCTTAACCTCACAATCGCCCAACCGAACCGTATCTTTTTCTCTAGCAATAATCGTAAACGCGGGCAATTTCGGATCGATGCGCGCCACCACCATGTGAAATGAGTTAGTACCCATATCAATAGCAGCAATAATGCGATTTGACTCCGCAGACGGAAGTGAATTAACCATTGGAGTATCGGGGTTGACAGATATTTATGATTATTTCACGAATCCAGTTAGGCATTCTATTAAATTAGCACAAATCGGGAAGTGCTGACTGGTCAAGACTTTTACCTGTTTTAAATTTCGGCAGAAGTGCGATCGGCAGCAGAGATAGTAAGTGATTGTGCCTAAAATTTGATAAAATCTAAAGTTAAAAATATCAAATCTAGAATTGAAATGCTTAAAGAGCCCGATCGCCAACCCGAATCCACATTGCTAACCGTCGTGAGGCTTTTGAGATGGGACAAGCCAGCAGGAAGGCTGATTTTAATGATTCCAGCCCTCTGGGCCGTCTTTTTAGCAGCAGACGGGAGGCCGCCCGCAGCATTGGTGGGTGTGATTGTATTGGGTACCTTAGCCACGAGTGCGGCGGGATGCGTCATCAACGACTTGTGGGATCGCGATATCGATCCCGAAGTAGAAAGAACGCGATCGCGCCCGCTAGCATCCCGCGCCCTCACCGTGCAAACTGGGATAGGAGTTGCATTAATTTCCTTTGCTTGCGCGGCGATTCTCGCTTTTTATCTCAATCCTTTAAGTTTCTGGCTGTGTGTCGCCGCCGTACCAGTAATTATCTGCTATCCACTGGCAAAACGATTCTTTCCAGTGCCGCAATTAGTGTTATCAATTGCTTGGGGTTTTGCCGTTTTAATTAGTTGGAGCGCCGCCGTGGGAGAACTAGAATTAGCGACTTGGTTGCTGTGGGGTGCAGTCGTGCTGTGGACGTTAGGATTTGATACAGTTTATGCAATGAGCGATCGGGAAGACGATTTGCGTTTGGGAGTGAATTCCAGCGCGATATTTTTCGGGAATAATGCTGCTAATGCTGTGGGCTTTTTCTTTGTTGGTACTGTCGGTTTGTTAGCGGCGATGGGGATTAATTTACACTTGCACATTGGTTTTTGGTTGGCAATTATTGCGGCGGCGATTTTGTGGTTTTTGCAGTACAGTCAACTGCGGAATGCGGATATTCCTAAGCTTGTTTACGGTCAAATCTTTCGTCAAAATGTTTGGGTGGGGTTTGTCATATTGGCGGGGATGATTGTTGGGGAGATTTTTTAGACTCCGGCTAGGTGACTGGAGGATAATTTATTCGCACCCGAAAATTTTGTCCTCTACTAATTTGATTGCTTTTTCTAGATGATTCTACTTTGGCTAAAGGCGATTAGTAGTTGGTGTCGAGGCAGTTAGTGTAATAATTATATCCGTATATCAAACGGTTAATGTCAGCGAATGAGGTATAATTATGAGCCTGCTTTCACACTTTACTGGAACTATCAAAAATACAGCGTATTCCAAGTTTATGAAGTGTAGGGACACGGCAATGCCCAAGGAGTGTCAACTTAAGCCTGAAAGCCCGCCAAGTTCTCCCGCCCACCCGCTAGTCCGCCAGGGAATGAATTCCCTGTCTAATAGCTAAAGTCCTCTTAAGAGGACTAATGAGTTCTTCAGTCCTCTTAAGAGGACTTTAGCTATTAGACAGGGGTTTCAACCCTTGCCGGACTTATACTTTTCAGGAGTTGGTGAGTCATCTGAAGGCATGATTATTCTCAGTTTATCGCTACTGTTCGGATAGTTTTTTCACGTTGTCAACAGCCCGTTGATACCAAATACCTGTATTCCCTTGTTGCTTATACAAATCAGCGGCTTTTTGGTAATCTTCGATTGCACTCTGTTTGTCGTTAATAGCAGATTTGACAGTCCCCCGATTGTAGTAGGCAATAGCATTGTTAGGATTAAGCTGAATAGCCTGATCGTAATCTGCGAGCGCCTCTTCTTTTCTCCCTAGGGCAGATTTGGCTGCACCCCGATTGACGTAGGCATTAGCAAAGTTAGAATCAAGCTGAATAGCCAGATCGTAATCTGCGATCGCATCTTCTTTTCTCCCTAGGGCAGATTTGGCTGAACCCCGATTGCTGTAGGCATTAGCAAAGTTAGAATCAAGCTGAATAGCCCGATCGTAATCTGCGAGCGCATCTTGGTTTATCCCTAGGGCAGATTTGGCTGAACCCCGATTGACGTAGGCATTAGCATTGTTGGGATTAAGTTTAATAGCCCGATCGTAATCTGCGAGCGCATCTTGGTTTATCCCTAGGGCAGATTTGGCTGAACCCCGATTGTAGTAGGCATTAGCATCGTTGGGATTAAGTTGAATAGCCCGATCGTAATCTGCGAGCGATTTTGTAGTCATTGCCTTATTCCAGTTATTGAATTTTAATGAAGCTGCTTCCCCGACGGTTCACAGAAGTACGCCGAATCCGATCCGAGTGTTTGATAATTATCAATAATATTATCACAACAAAATAATTATCGGCAAAACTATTGGCGGACATTACTACATAATCAGCTCATTGGGTAAAGGTGGATTTGGCGAAACCTACTTAGCACAGGACGAATATCTACCTGACAAGCCCCCGCGTGTGGTTAAGAGATTCAAGCCCCAGTCCAATGAACCATTCTTGCTGCAAGAAGCCAAACGCCTGTTTTAAAGGGAGCCTCAACACCTGAACAAGTTAGGTAGCCACGATCGCATTCCGCAGCTATTCGCCCACTTCGATGAAAATCAAGAATTCTATCTCGTCCACAAGAGATTTTGCAGCGCTATCTGGAATTATAGCGATCGCCCTTTCTAATAATTCAGAAAGGCTCTCGCCCATAATTCATCAATCATGGCGATCGCCCTTCTTGCATCTGCGTTAATCTGCGTCCATCTGCGGTTAAAAAAGACCGATCGCCCTTTCTAATAATTCAGAAGGGCGATCGCTTCTACTTGTAGGATGGAATAACCGCTTGCATCTGGCAATTTCCATGACCAACCCCATCCAGCAAGAAGCCCGCCAAATTCTAGACACTCTCGCCTTTACACCCTTCGATCGATGCCATCCTCTCAGCCACGACTTCGACACAATTCCTGCTAGAGTTGGTTTGTACGCCTTTCGACATCGCATTCAAGGATTGCTCTACATCGGCAAAGCCAAGAACCTCCGCGATCGACTCCGAGGTGGTCACAAAGCCTTCCTCTGGGGCTGGCTCCATCGCTACGATCCTGATGATGTGAGGATCGCCTTCGTTACCCTCAACCAATGGCAAAAACCAGGGTTATTATATGAATTAGAAACCCTCATCCTTCAAGCTACAAATCCTCCCTACAACGTTAAAATCCCCAGAGAACAATGACTCAGACCCTCAAGATCCAACACTTACCACCAGAAGCTATTCATTCGCTGATGACCCATTTGCCTGACTATGTGAAAGTCGCCCTGATGGAAAAAGCTACGCAGCTAGAATGTTCTCTGGAAGCTGCGATCGAAATGGCGATCGCAAGTTTTATAGACTCAGAAGCTTTCAGCTTTGAAGATTGCCTATTATCGCAACGTCTTCAGGAATCAGAACTGGTAGAATCTCCCCAAAAAAAATAGGGTGCGATCGCCCGTTTTATAATCAATCATGGCGATCGCTCCTACCAGTGCTCATGCACCCCATCCAAAACCCAACTTCCCTGAACTATGTCATCAGGTAACATCCTAGCTGTCACAGATGTTCTCAATTTCCTTGTCAGTGGAATCGATAAAACTACCCTCGAAACAGAACTTACTGCTTCGGGTTGGATATTCACTCCAGCTAGAGGTGGTTCAAAAAGCGGTGCAGGTACAATTTGGACAAGCCCAGACACTCAATACAGTGTCAGAATTATGACTCAACCTGATGGTTCATCCTATGCTCGTGTTTACAATGGCCCAGGAGGAGGTGCACCCGCAGAACAACCCCTAAACGCATCAGGAAAACCTGGAAGTCGTGGAGACACCCACTTTATTCTGCTCCCTTAATCCCATTTATTCGTCAGATTATGAACTTTCAACAAATTTGGCAACAATACGATTTTACCGAATCAGAATTGCTATCGATGGGGTGGCAATTTCCCTATGATTATGTCCTCAATCTCAACTACTATTGGCAGATAAATTCAACTAATTCTACTTCTGAAGTTGCTACCAATGACCAATTTTTAAACATTATCCTCAAAACCTGCATTCGACTTGATGTACAACTCAACCCAAATCCCGATCGGTTAAATCAAAAGCCTGCGAACCTCGGTACAATCGTCGGCTGGGAGCAAGTTACTCCCTCTCCTTGGTTAGAAAATCTATCCCTTTCTCCTAATGAGTGGCTGCATCTGTTATTTGAAATTGGTGGAAATAATAAAATTGAAGCTGTTTGTCGATCGCTAGTTGTCGAACAATTGGTCAAACAACCCTTAGCACTCAGTTCATAAAAGGAGATAAATACAGTGTTTTCCCATTTTCGGCGTTTGGGCCAATTGTTTAAACGTTTCTTCGGCCGCGACAAGAAAGCGATCGGAAGCATCCATATTATCTTCCGCCATGTAAGTGGCTAATTCAATCAAATCGCCGATAACTTGCGGACGTTTTTGGATCGAGGTCATTTTTCTCCCTGCAACCCCTGATTCTGGGAAATACGCGATCGCACAGCTTGACGAATCTCCATCCAATCTTCCTCCGTCATCGCGGTAGGATTTCCAGATTCCAAACCCTCTAATAACATCGCTTCCAAACGTTCAGAAGCTTTGCGTTTTTGGTCTTGGCGAATTAACTCACGGAAATATTCGCTAGCTGTACTATAACCACCTTGGGCTACCTGTTCTTCTATATAAGTTCGCATTGAGTCAGGCAGAGAAATATTCATGCTTGTCACGGGTATTACTTACCTCATTTAACTCGTTATCTTATTATGGCAAATTTTGCCATTTTTTGTCAAGCCTCACACAACCTGTAATTTTGTAATAAGAAATTGGGAAGATAGATCGCCCTCGATCGACCAGACTCAAAAAGGATCTCGCCCATCATTCATCAATCATGGCGAGATCCCTTCCTGCATCCGCGTTAATCTGCGTCCATCTGCGGTTAAAAAAGAGCGAGATCCCTTTCTCTGTCACATTCAGAAAGGATCTCGCTTCTGCTAAATTTATGATATAATTACCCATCATTTACAGCTAGACTTGCCCACTTCTTTTGATATAAAGGAGTAAAGCCCGTGAAAATAGAAGAATTACTGCAAAGAAAAGGAATTATTCACCGCGATCCAGAAATTATGAGCGGTGTCCCCGTATTTGTTGGCAGCCGCGTCCCCTTAAAGACTTTTTTCGACTACCTCGAAGGTGAAAGCGGTTTCGCAGAATTTATTAAGGATTTTCCTTACCTAGAAAGTCAGGCAATTAAAGTGCTAGAAAATCTCACTAAAATGATGCTCTCGCTCGAAAATCATTCAAATGCTTATACTGCTTGATGAAAATCTCTTGAGTCAAAAACTCAAGCAACCTTTCTTAGACGAGGGTCATTCAATCAGCAATGTTTATGACATGGGGTGGAGAGGCTTAAAAGATAGGGAAATTCTGGAGAGATCGGAGAATCATCCTTTTGATGTTTTTATCACTGCGGATAAAAATCTTCCCTATCAACAAAATCTCGCAAGTCGTGCTATTACAATTGTGGTGTTAGATTCTAGCAGTACGAGGCCCGACCATCTAGTACCTTTGATGAGACAAGTTAGCACTATGATATCGTCGCTGCCAGCAGGTTCGGCAGTTCGCATTAATGATGCTGGGGATGTTGTTTCCATTAGTCCTTGATCGATCGCCTTTCTTGCATCTGCGTTAATCTGCGTCCCTCTGCGGTTAAAAAAGATCGATCGTCCTTGATCAGGATAATTCAGAAGGGCGATCGCTCGTCTTATAATCATGAAGGGCGATCGCCTCGTAACCTATTGATTATTTCTTCTTTAAAAGCTTGAAAATTACAAAGCAAACACGATTCTGAGAGCTAGATCGATTTTTACGATCACCTCTGGTTCAAGTTCACCTCGGATATCTACCCCACGAGAACTATAATCAATAGGGCGCGTTTGCAAACAATCAGCAATAGATTTTTTTGTTAATCCATTTCTTTGAGACGGTTCAATCTCTACATTACTTTTAATCTTGGCTTTTTTTTCACTCCAAGCAGTAATTGGAACAACCTGGATTACAGGAACTCGCTCATTATAAGTATTGTTAGTCACAACAACACAAGGTCTAATTTTCCCCGTTTCAGAACCCTTTGTTGGATCGAGATTAACTTCAATAATTAAACCGCGTTTCAATTTTATAACTTCAGCCATTCTTCTAAACCTAATTCCGTCAATTCTTGCAAGTCTGTATCTTCCTTATAGATTTCTGCATAGAGAGCAGCGGATTCTTCCAATCGCTCCGCTTCTAATGCTAATTCCAGGCGTTTAATTGCGATTCTTACTACTTCATTTGCGTCTTTAAATCCATACTTTTGACAACTTTGGAGAAATTTTATCTGAGATTCATCCAGTTCAAATGTTTGCTCTTTCATCATAGTAAAAATTCTGGAAAGCTTTGGTGTATTACTCTTGAAAACTAGGATTAAATAAACTGCCACTTTAATGATAACATACATTTCCCAAAATTCCTAAATACCAGTCGATCGCTCTTAATCTGTCTCATCAACATTATCCAAGATATCTTCGATGTCCCGTGCCCCGTGAATCACGCGCAAAATTTCTACCTCTGAGTCTATGAAACGGTAGAAAATCAGATATCTTCTAAAACCTTTAATAGCTTGTTGTCGCACATCGATTAAATTAGGATGAAAAATTGACAGAGTTTTCCCATTTTTGGCGTTTGTGCTAATTGTTTAAATGTTTCTTCGGCCGCGACAAGAAAGCGATCGGAAGCATCCATATTATCTTCCGCCATGTAAGTGGCTAATTCAATCAAATCGCCGATAACTTGCGGACGTTTTTGGATCGAGGTCATTTTTCTCCCTGCAACCCCCGCTGCTGGGAAATACGCGATCGCACAGCTTGACGAATCTCCATCCAATTTTCCTCCGTCATCGCGGTAGGATTTCCCGATTCCAAACCCTCTAATAACATCGCTTCCAAACGTTCTGAAGCTTTGCGTTTTTGGTCTTGGCGAATTAACTCACGAAAATACTCGCTAGCTGTACTATAACACCCTTGGGCTACCTGTTCTTCTATATAAGTTCGCATTGAGTCAGGCAGAGAAATATTCATGCTTGTCACTGGTATTACTTACCTCATTTAACTCGTTATCTTATTATGGCAGATTTTGCCATTTTATGTTAAGTCTCACAACCAGTAATTTTTTAAGAAGAAATTGGGAAGATCGATCGCCCTTTCTCATCCTGATTCAGAAAGGATCTCGCTCATCATTCATCAATCATGGCGATCGCCCGTTTTATAATCAAAATGGCGATCGCTCAAAATCTTTCCCATTCACAACCAATGAATCCCGCCGCACAAAAACTTCCAGATTTGACAGGACAAACCTTATCAGAAGCGATCGCCATACTGGAGAGTTACGGCTTCCAATTTCAAACCAGCACAAAAGGTGGCTATCAAACCTTTGAACATCCAGACGGCAGTATCATTCATATTAGACCAAATGGTGAAATAGTCCGTACAGGACCTCATATACGGGGGACGGAGGGCAAAACTTACCGTCGTAGATACAATAGAGATGGAAATCAAATAAAATTTGAACCAGGGGCTAAGACACATAATACCGGAGAAAAAGTGATTCTATGACAACCGATCTCGCACTCAACCTCAAAACCTTTTTAGAAGACTTAAAAAGTGCCGATTTAGTAGGAGTTTCACTCCGCCCTCAAAATCTTGGCTTGCGTTTAGACTTCACCTTTGGGCCCGAAGTGGGAGATGTAGCGATCGAGTTCGATCGCATTCTTCACCTAGTGATTTCTCGCCCCATCAATTCCGATGATGAAAATTACTGTTTTTGGGTAGGAGAAGTCGAACTCAGAAAGCTTGAAGAAAAGGCTGAAACTTTCTTATCTTCCCTGTCCTATCCTTTCAATTTTCCGGCTAATTTAGATTTATCTGCTT
This sequence comes from Microcoleus sp. D3_18_C2, assembly GCF_036702395.1. Lineage (NCBI taxonomy): Bacteria > Bacillati > Cyanobacteriota > Cyanophyceae > Oscillatoriales > Microcoleaceae > Microcoleus > Microcoleus sp. D3_18_C2. Next base: position 10,005 of record NZ_JAUBTG010000044.1, read on the forward strand.
TGAGTCATTTTCGGTTGGAAGGGGATATTTTTATTGAAATAATTTGCGAACACTATAAGATTTTTCAGGAAGTTAAAAATTAACTCCTATTTTTTAAGCTTTATGAATCACAAGACCGAGATCCCTTCCTGCATCTGCGTTAATCTGCGTCCATCTGCGGTTAAAAAAGAGCGAGATCCCTTTCTAATAATTCGGAAGGGCGATCGCCCAGGCCGACCAAAACCAGTACACTACCATCAAAGCCAAATCTCTCAGCGGTATAGCAGCGCTGTACCGAGAACCGGGAGAATTTGACCAAGCCCTGCAGCACCATGCAGAAGCAATCGAAATACTCGATCGAGCCAGCGCTAAATTAGACCGAGCCGAAGCTTGCTATCAACTAGCACTAACAGAACAAAAACTTGGTAACATCGAGAAAACTCAAGAAAATTTTGAGCGCGCCCTTCAACTGTTCAGCGAAATGGACGCCAGCAAACAAGTAGAAAAAGTACAGTTAGCTGCGACCCAAAAAACTGAAAAAATACCTAATTAATTCAGAAATAAATCAGAAAATAGATACAATAAACGAAAGAACAACCATAAACTTTGTAGATATGAAACTAAAACGATTGGGACACGTAGCCGTCTGCGTGCAAGACATAGAGAAGTCTGCTGAATTCTACCGCAACTTGGGTATGGAGTTAGTCTGGAAAGATGCAGACTGGGCTTATTTGAAAGCAGGAGAGGACGGATTGGCGCTGTTGAGTCCGAGTTACGACCAAGCAGGGCCGCATTTTGGGTTTGTATTTGACGATCGCACCGAAATGGAATCCGCCTACGAACAACTCAAAGCCGATGGTGTTTCCGTCACCCACATCCACGAACACCGCGACGGTACTGCATCCTTTTACGGCAGAGATCCAGATGGGAACGGCTTCGAGTACCTTTACGAACCGGCCTGACGATTCTAGGGCTTACGAATCAAAACCCAAGAAACCGGGTTTTTAGCGGTTTCTGCGAGTTGCAGTGCGTCTTCTCGACAAAAACCCGGTTTCTGACCACGTGCGCGAACTAAATTAAGTAAGCGCCCAGAAAAAAATAGAATACCCAGATACCCGGCGCAGGCGTTCCTTCTTCCGTTCCCGGAACCTCCCTAAAACTCGCCGAATAAAGTTACATACTTACACCGAGGCTTCTCAAGTAAGGTGCAGGCTGTGAATCCAAAATATATCCACAACTTCCGAAAATCGGCTCGATAATCTAAAATCTAAAATCTAAAATCTAAAATCCTCATGTTGCAGAGAATACAAGTCAGAAACCGCTGGAAATCAATCTTCAAACCCTGGGAAGAAGCAGACCCTTGGCTGTTTGGCGCTTGCATCGCCCTCACCATCTTCGGGGGAGTCATGATCCGCAGCGTCGAAATCAACCAGGGGATGATCGACTGGTGGCGGCACTGGGTAACTGGGGCAGTGGGTTTGATCCTCGCCATCATCATTTCCCGCTGCCGTTACCAAACACTGATTGAGTGGAAATGGCCGATTTACATATTAATCAATTTGTCCCTGATCGCAGTGCGGTTTATCGGTACTACAGGGCTCGGTGCCCAGCGGTGGATCAACATCGGCGGCTTTTACCTGCAACCGTCAGAATTTGCCAAAGTAGGCATGATTATCACTTTAGCAGCTCTCCTGCACGACAAGACTGTCCCCACGGTGGGTCATATGTTGAGGATGCTGGCGATTATGGCTGTACCTTGGGGATTGATCTTTGCCGAACCAAATTTAGGTACTTCCTTAGTCTTCGGCGCGATCACAATGGGGATGTTTTACTGGGGAAATGTCAATCCCGGCTGGCTAATATTGCTATTCTCTCCTCTCATCTCAGTTCTCCTCAATAACCTGTATACACCGATTTGGGTAGCCTGGGTAGTTGTTGCAGGTATTATCGCTTGGCGAACCCTGCCTTGGCCCTGGTTGGGGACTTTCGGTGCTGTGTTGGTGAACGTTGTTTCTGGACAAGTCGGACAGCTTTTTTGGAATGTACTCAAGGATTATCAAAAAATGCGTCTGACAGGGTTTTTAAACCCGGAGAAAGACCCTTTAGGTAGCGGATATCACTTGATTCAATCTCGGATTGCTATTGGGGCCGGGGAACTGAAAGGCAGGGGTTTGTTTCAGGGAACGCAAACTCAGCTTAACTTTATTCCCGAACAGCATACAGACTTTATCTTTTCAGCCATTGGCGAAGAATTGGGGTTTATTGGCTGCATTTGCGTGCTGTTTGTCTTTTGGGTAATTTGTTTCAGGTTGGTGACGATCGCTCAAACTGCTAACGATAATTTTGGTTCTTTGCTGGCGATCGGCGTACTGTCAATGTTGATTTTTCAGGTATTCGTAAATATTGGGATGAACATTGGCTTGGCGCCGGTTACGGGGATTCCCCTGCCTTTCCTAAGTTACGGGAATGCGTCGCTGCTGAGTAATTTTCTCGGCCTGGGGCTGGTGGAGGCGGTGGCCAGCCAGCGACAGCGCAAGAAGCGTTGGAATTAGGTCATTGGTAATGGGTAATGAGTTTTGGGAATGCGATCGCCCTTTTGATTTCTTTCGAGAGATTCTGCGGGCGATCGTATTTTTTTTCGATCGGCCTAGGCGCATCTAAATTTTACAGTTCCTGAGCCTAGCCTTGATGACTGTCAAGTTTTATAAAGTTCTTGTGGGGTGCGCGCGAGAACCCCCCCAACAATAAAATTTAGAGTCCTAACAGCTTAAGTAGATCAACTTAATTAAACCACTCCTGACGCAAAAAATAAATGCTTTTATGCGCTATGGGTAAGCCAGTCTCTGTGCAGTCGAGGCCCTACTGAGGACGTTATTCATGCCTAAAACCCTTGCTATTATTACATCTTTTTCTCCTTCTTCCTTCTGCCTTCTTCCTGACATCCGTTATATCCGTTACAAAATTCGTTGCCGAACTTCCTTCTGCCTTCTTCCTGACATCCGTTACATCCGTTACATCCGTTACATCCCGTACATTGCTCGTTGCCGAACTTCCTTCTTCATGACATCCGTTACATCCGCTACATCCCGTACATTGCTCGTTGCCGAACTTCCTTCTTCCTGACATCCCTCGGACTGACATCCGTTACATCCGTTACATCCGCTACATAATCCGTTGCCGAACTTCCTTCGCCCCTGATTACTCGTTCATATTCTTGTAAGTAGCAACAGCAGAAGGCGAACTCCGGTTTAAATAACGGAATATCCAATACTTAAATACCGTATCCAAGATAACTGGAAACGTCGCAATGAACAAAAATATGAACTGCCTATTTTCTGGTAGTCCCAAATGCCTCGATAAACCTTCGAGAATTACTTCCCAACCGTGAGGCGAGTGGAATCCCACAAACACATCTGTAAACAAAATAATTACGAAAGCTTTCGCACTGTCGCTGAGGCCGTAAATCACATCGTCCATAAAAGACTTTAAAATCTCAATCTCTTTCTTGTTAGTGACGATAATCGCGGCAAAAGCCATGCAGGAAATCAAATCGGCAAAAATATTTTTAATGGCTCCACCACTTTCAGCGCGGTATTCCTCCGCTATTTCAACTGCTTTCGCGGCAATCATCTTTTCCGTTTCCTCTAAAGAAAGCGAGGGAGCAGTGCCTATTAACCTTTGAAAATTGAGGTGCTGCTCAAATCTCTCCAGTTCTTGAAATGCTTCTTCTTCCAGGTTAACATTTATGAAAACGGGAGCATTTTCTTGACCTCTAAAATGGTCAACTATCGGGCCGACTAGAAAGTTTTTGGAAATTTGATTCGTCAACAGCGGAACTAAAATCAAAAGCAAAATAAATCTGAGAGAAATAATTGTTTTTACTTTGGAATTGCGAAAATTCTTGACTACTTCTTTTTCAGCTCCAGGGTCTAAATCTTTAGTGATGCGATTCAAAGTCCCCAAAAGCGATCGCGGTAATAAATTTACTTCTTCATAGTTAGTGTCAACCTCACCATCGTGAATTTGAACAGAATTAGCTGAACCTTTATTTTTTGGATCGGGTGGAGAGCTGCTATTTGTAGATTTTGCCGACAAATTTACTGAACTGACAACCGGAACAATTGCCGTCGATCTACTATTATTAATATACTTGTCGATAACTCCATCAATAAACTCTAGCTTCTCAAATATAAGGGATTCTCTATCTTTCTTGTTGAGATGTAATCCGTGCTGGTGATAATCAGCGCTGTCCCCCGTTTTGGGTTTAGCCCCCACTCGCTCCGGCAGTTCCAAAAAAGAACGGCTAGCATTAAACTCAACCATTCGGGTTTGGATGACCTTGAGGTATTTTTGCAGTTCGGATTTAAAGTAAGACAGGGTGCTTTGTCCGTAATCTCCCGATCGCTCAGAGATTCCTTGACCGCCAAAATGCTCGTCTTCGATCGCCTTAATTGCTAACGCAGCATCGTAGGCTTGTTCTAGAGCTCTCTCAGGCGTTTCTCGATACCATTGGTGAAGGCTGTAGAGATATTTTACAATCCTGTTCCACGGAGAAGTATTCATAGCTAAAGCTGGTTAGTTGGCTGTAGACATTAGTGATTAAAGTATTCACGGTATGGTAACAAATTTACATAAATTGAGAACTGCCACCGAAGATTCAATTTGGATTGTCGGATCTGCCCGCAGTGGCAAAACCACTCGTTTAGTCGAGCAGTTCTGCATTTGGAGCAAAACTGTCAAGCCTCTGCCTGCAACAGTTTCAGGGCGATCGAGTTCCGGGCGGAGGCGGGCTGGACAAACTGCGCCAGCAATTTTAGTCTTAGCAGCTAACGGAGACAATCGGCTAGAATTAGCCGATCGCATCGCCGTCGCTACCGAAGGAAAATATACCTTTCACTCCACAACACCCTTCGGTTTTTTTGAGCAGGAGGTATTGTTATTTTGGCCCCTGCTAGTTCAGTCGCTGGATTTGAGGGCTCAATTTCCCCTACGGCTGCAACCTGAAACAGAACTGGAACTTGCCGCGAGACTCTGGCGTCGCGAACTAGACGAAGGCATTTTGCAAAAAACAGGGGTCAGCCCAAATCGAATGGTGCGTCGAACACTAGACTTATTACAACTTGCTGCTGTCAGCGGTACGCCGAGAGAAGAGCTTCCCAGCATTCTGGAACAGGGATTTGCTGGTGAGGGCGGCTCGACCAACCTGTGGACTAGCATGGGAGAGTTGCTGGAAAGGTGGCGGGAGTGGTGCTTGACGCGGGGGCTCCTGACTTACGGGATTGTTTGCGAACTCTACTGGCGCTATTTGTTGCCGGATGTCAGTTACCAGCAGCATTTGGCCTCTAGATACCAAGCTGTGATCGCAGACGATGTTGACGATTATCCGGCGATAAGTCGCCATTTGTTCGATCGAATGCTCGACTTCGGTGCAGCGGGGGCGTTCTCCTACAATCCAGACGGAGGAGTGCGTTTGGGCTTGGGGGCGGACACGGAATACCTAGCCCAACTCGAAAGCCGCTGTCAAAGTGTGGAAAATTTGGACGCAAAAGCGGGTTTAGCCGCAGAGATTGGAGAGTTAGCGGTAAGTTTAGCAGTTAATACGGAGGGTTTTTATCCTTTAGGCTTCAGTTTGCCCGGTAAAGTTCGATCGCTCCAAACTACTTCCCGGGCTCAACTGCTGCGAGAAACTGCCGAAATCATCGTGGATGCGGTGAAGTCACAAGCCGTGGAACCGCAGGAAATCGCCGTAATTGCCCCTGGGATGGATGCGATCGCCCGTTACAGTTTAACGGAAATTCTCGCGCGAGATGGTATCGCCGCCGTATCTCTCAACGATCAGCGTCCCCTCTCGACTACCCCAGAGATTCGAGCTTTACTCACTTTGTTAGCCTTAGTTTATCCGGGACTCGGCCGTTTAGTCGATCGAGACGGCGCAGCCGAAATGCTGGTAGTGTTGGGCAGCCAGAAACACCGTTCATTGGAAACAGAAGATTCCAACTCGACGTTCAATCTAAAATCTCAAATTCACAATCAAAAATCGATCGACCAAGTGAGAGCAGGTTTAATCGCCGATCACTGTTTTTGTCCAGATATCGATCGACCTCAATTGCTGCCCATTACAGCCTTTCCCCGGTGGGACAGAGTGGGACACCGAGCAGCCAGGGCCTACGATCACATTGTCGAGTGGATCGAACAACAGCGATCGCAACAGCAGGAGCGGCTGTTGCCGAGTCCAATTGCCCTACTCGATCGAGCCATCCAGAAATTTCTCATGAACGACAGATACCTGCCCTACGATCGGCTAGCAGCCCTGCGCGAGTTAATGGAAACCGCCACCCACTACTGGGAAATCAACGGGCGAATGCAGCGCGTAGAACCAACAAACGGCGGCGACTCAGAAACGATCGCCCGGTTCATCCAGTTGTTGCGCCAAGGAACCGTCACCGCCAACCCCTTTCCAGTGCGTCCAGAAGGCCCAGCAGCCAGAGCCGTCACCCTCGCCAACATCTTCCAGTACCGCAGCAGCCGCCGCGCCCACAAATGGCACTTTTGGCTGGATGCCGGCTCGCCCCTGTGGCTGAGTGGTGGTGCGGCGACATTGTTTGGTGCTCCCTTATTTTTGCGATCGCAACTGGGGCGCCCCTGGGAAAACGAAGAGGAAACAGCGGCCGACCAACAGCGACTGCGGCGAATTCTGCTAGATTTGTTAAGTCGCTGTTCCCTGCTTTACCTGTGCCACAGCGAACTATCCGTCAGTGGACAAGAACAAACCGGGCCGCTTCTGCCCCTAATTAACAGCTCTGTTTCTTGTCAGCAGTCAGCATGAGGCATTCACTTCTGCAGGCAAAAGGCAAATCTGTATTCAGCATTCAACATTCGGAAAGAAAAAATTATGACGGCGAAGATTTTTATTTTTTCTGATTCTGGATAAATACACCGGGCTGACTCCAAGCCAGACTTCTAGGTTCTATCGAAATGGCGCGATGTTAAAGTATACCCAACCTAGGCCTCAAAACGTGCAATCATTAATATTTTGAGATCAAAAGATGCCCCGCTTAAAAAATATCTATAGCCGTGGCAGTTTTGATTTAGTATGTTAGAAATGATGGGGTTATTAATCAATTTTAAGCCAGATTGGTGGCAACAAACTGATACTAATCAGTTCTTAAAGTAAATCGGGATCGTCGTTTAAAGGAGCCAAAATAATGCCAACTGCAGTGCCATTAGTAATTATACCACCTCCCACACCAACACCAGAACCAGAACCAGAGACGCCAACACCAGAGACGCCAGAACCAGAGACGCCAGAACCAGAGACGCCAACACCAACTCCGACTCCGACTCCAACACCTCCAACACCTCCCTCCGGGGACGACACAATTGGCGACATAGACGACACAGGGGGCGGAGGCCAAGGTACCTCGCCCGGAATCATCGGCGGCGTAGTCCGCGGCACCGAAACCAACGACTCCTTAGCTGGCAGTCCCGGCCCCGACGTGATTTCCGGGCTGCAAGGCAACGACACCTTGCAAGGAGTCGGAGGCGACGATTTACTATTTGGCAACGACGATGACGACGTGCTGTTCGGCAATGAGGGCAACGACGTTCTTGATGGCGGTTCAGGACTCGATACCCTGTACGGAGGCAAAGATAACGACTCCCTCGATGGGGGAAATAACCCTGACCTGCTTTATGGCAATGACGCCAACGACACGGTAATCGGAGGCGAAGGCAGAGACACGGCTTACGGCGGCAAAGGCAGCGACAGCTTGCGTGGCGGTTCTGGCGACGATAGCTTTTTGGGCGATCGAGGCGACGACATCCTCTGGGGCGACCAAGGCAATGACTCGCTCTTCGGTGGCGACGGCGAAGACTTGGTATTTGGCAACGAAGGAGGCGACTGGCTATACGGAAACGCCGGCGGGGATACATTTTTTTCCGGCGACGGCGATGACATCGTATTCGGCGGCGACGGCGACGACATCGTGGACGGCGGTGCTGGCAATGATGTTCTTTGGGGCGAAGCAGGCAAAGACGTAGTGGCAGGAGGCGAAGGCAGAGATGTCTTCGTCATCGGCGCCTTCAGTTCCCCCAGCGGCAGCAGCGACGGCACTAACGCGGCATTTCTCACCACAGGCGGCCCCGATATCGCCGATGCCGACATTTTCACAGACTTTCGCCAAGGCGAAGATTTAATCGGGTTAACCGGCGACCTCAAGTTTGAAGATTTGGTAATCTTCCAAAGCACCGAGACCAAAGCCGGCAGTACGATTATTCGCAACGGCGTCAGCGGCGACTTTTTAGCAGTATTGCCGGGAGTAGACAGCAGAACCCTAGGGCGAAGCTCATTTGTAATTGCCCCCACAGTTCCCGGCAGCGCAACTCCACTTCCCCTACCGACGCCGACAGACAGTCCGACACCGACAGGAAGTCCGACGCCGACAGGAAGTCCGACGCCGACAGGAAGTCCGACGCCGACAGGAAGTCCGACGCCGACAGGAAGTCCGACACCGCCGACACCGCCGACACCGGACGAGCCGCTGCCGACGTTCCCGACGCCGAATTTGCCGACGCCGACAGGAAGTCCGACGCCGACAGGAAGTCCGCCGCCCATCTTTAACCAACCTCCAAGAGCAGTTAACGATAACTTCACTACGGTTGCGGGTCAAGAACTCAGTTTCAACGTTCTGTTGAACGACACTGACCAGGAACAAAGCGCTCTGACTGTCACGACTTTTGCTCCAGCAAGCAAAGGGAGCCTGGTTCCCGTGGGCGGCGGCGTATTCAAATACACCCCGAATCCGGGCTTCTCGGGTACTGACAGCTTCAGCTACTCGATCTCAGACGGCAGCGGCGGCACAAGTAAGGCGGTAGTAACCATCAACGTCAGTAGCCCGCCCCAGCTAATAATTAACGACGGTGTAGTGGTTGCCAAAAGTAATCCTATCCAGACAATCACTGCCGCCGATTTGTTAATCACAGATCCCGACAACAGCCCCTTGGAAATCGTTTACACGATTACTAAAGCCCCCGATGCTACCAGAGGTTTTGTCCAAAGGGGTAGCACGTTTCTCAACGTCGGCGGCAAATTCAGCCAAGACGATATCAACAACAACATCGTCAAATACAACTTGCTGGCAGAAGGTGGCAGCGACAGTTTCACGTTTACAGCCTCCGATGGGTCTGCAACTATCGGGCCGGCATCCTTCAGCATCACGGTGGTAGATAATATTGTCGATCGCAGCGCACTCCCGGCCAGCAGCTTTACAGGCAGCAACCTCAGCGACTTCATCGTCGGCGGGCCCGGCGACGATACCCTCGCTGGGGGCGAGGGCAACGACATCATGGACGGCAGTGGCGGCAACGACCTCCTATTCGGTGAAGCAGGCAACGACTCGCTGGTGGGTGCGATCGGCAACGACACCGTTGACGGCGGACTCGGCAACGACACCGTTGACGGCCAAGACGGCATAGACTCGCTGATCGGCGGACTGGGCAACGACCTGATGTTCGGCGGCAATGACAATGACATCCTAGGCGGCGGTGACAACAACGACACCATTGACGGCGGAACAGGCAATGACTCGATATTGGGAGAATCCGGCGAGGACTCGATACTTGGTGGCGCCGGGATTGACACCTTACTTGGTGGCATTGGCGACGACTCCCTTGACGGCGGTGCCGGCGACGACATCCTAGACGGTGGACTGGGCAGAAACTTGCTCGACGGCGGTATCAATAACGATTCCATCTTGGGCGGCGACAACGATGACACGATTTTGGGTGGAGAAGGCAACGACACGGGACTAGGAGGTTCCGGCAATGACTACGTGTTGGGCGAGGCCGGCAGCGACTCCCTCGACGGCCAAGCGGGCGACGACACTCTCGACGGCGGTGCAGGCAGCGACTGTCTCAGCGGCGCCTTCGGCAATGACTTGGTATTGGGTGGCGATGACAACGACTCGCTTTCGGGCGGTGAAGGCAATGACATTTTGGGCGGTGGCAACGGTTCTGACTTGCTCACGGGCGATGCTGGCAATGATTTCTTCTACTATGAAACTCCCAGCGAAGGCGTGGACGTGATTGCTGACTTTAACGCTAACGGCAGCGAGACCGACAGATTTTTGTTCAGGTCGTCAAATTTCGCAGGTTTAACCAACTCAGGAACTACTCTCGATTTCACCAGTTTTATCGTCAGGAATATCGGGTCTAGCGGCGACGACATTAGCAAGCAATCAGTCATTTTGTTTGAATCTAAATTTGACAACGCTCAAGCAATAAATGCAGTGTTGAAGAATCAAAACGGTTCGAGCAAAACGGGAGCTTTCTTCGTGTACCTGAACAATACTTTTAACAAGTACGTTCTCGGCTTCGACCCGAATGTGGCAGATGACAGTCTCCCAGCTTTCGATTTGGCAGTGTTGAATTCTATTCCTACAGTGCCGGGAGCGCTCAGCACCGTCATTACTGCATCTGACTTTAAGTTTATTTAGTAGTTTTGAGTAGCGTCGCAAGGAGTCGGAACAATGCCAAGTGCAGTACCACTAATTTTTCTCGAAGGGCGGCTACCCGATGAAAACGCGGATAGTTTGGATAGCGGCACGGTGCCGCAGCCTACGCCGTCGCCGGGGACGGAGCCGCCGATGATGACGGGGACGGAGCCGCCGATGATGACGGGGACGGAGCCGCCGATGATGACGGGGACGGAGCCGCCGATGATGACGGGGACGGAGCCGCCGATGGTGACGGGGACGGGCCCGGACATTTCGGTCACGCCTGTGCCGCGGCCAACTCTGACAGTTCCCACGCCTCCCCCAGAGCCACTTTTTGTCGATGGCTTAGTTGTCGCAAATGACGGCAGTAACTATTTAATCGGCAGCTTGTTCAATGACACGATTGCCGGGGGTGCCGGCGACGACACACTTTTGAGTCGGGACGGAGACGATCTACTCAGGGGCGAAGACGGTAACGATTCTCTCAACGGTGGCGCTGGTAAAGATATTGTTGAGGGCGGGCGCGGTAATGACACGGCGCGGGGCGGCAAAGACGATGACTTGGTTTCTGGCGACGAGGGCGATGACTTAGCTTTTGGCGACCTGGGCAATGATATTGTCTTGGGTTCTGAAGGTAACGACACGCTGTACGGCGGTAAAGGCAATGACTGTCTGCGCGGTGGTGGGGAGGACGACCTGATTTTTGGCGACAGGGGCAGTGACACTGTTTTTGGCGACACGGGTAACGACTGCCTGATTGGCGGCGCTGGCAATGATATTTTGTTGGGCCAGCAGGGCGGGGATGTTATCACCGGCGGTGTTGGTAACGATACTGGTGATGGCGGCGAGGGTGATGACCTGCTCTTCGGGGGCGATGGCAATGATTCTTTGTCTGGAGATGCTGGGGATGATATTCTTTCGGGCGATCGCGGATCTGATACTCTGACAGGAGGCGACGGATCGGATATCTTTGTTCTCGGTAGGGTGGGCACGTCGCCCGGTAGCAATGGGTTTCTTACTACTGGCGGCCGCGAAATCGGCGATGCTGATGTAATTAGAGATTTTAATCCGGGAGATTCGATCGGTCTGGCTGGAGGTTTGAATTTTACAGAGTTAGAAATTTTCCAGGGCCAAGGCTCGAATTCTAGCAACACGATTATTAGGGACAGGCAAACTGGGGAATTTTTGGCGGTGTTGATTGATGTTCGATCGAACTCGCTAGATGAATCTCGGTTCACTACAGCTCAAATACCCCGCGTAGACGACAATCCCTTCACCATTGAGGGGACAACAACGAATCCCACAACGGGGACAACAACTAACCCCACAACGGGGACAACAACGAATCCCACAACGGGGACAACAACTAACCCCACAACGGGGACAACAACTAACCCCACAACGGGGACAACAACTAACCCCACAACGGGGACAACAACTAACCCCAC
>NZ_JAUBTG010000044.1:22024-35500 GCF_036702395.1 Microcoleus sp. D3_18_C2
ACTCCAACACCAGCGACCACAACTCCAACACCAGCGACCACAACTCCAACACCAGCGACCACAACTCCAACACCAGCGACCACAACTCCAACACCAGCAGGCACAACAACGAACCCCACAACGGGTACAACAACTAACCCCATAACAGGCACAACAACGAACCCCACAACGGATCCATTGCCGGTACAGGTTCCGGGTACGAGTCCGAGTCCGAGTCCGAGTCCGACTGCGGGCGGGACAACCCCAAGTCCGAGTCCTTCGATCGTCCCCACTCCCACTGCTGCGCCCCCAACTCCTCCGCCTTTGGGCGGCGGGCCGACTCCGCCGAGTTTTACATCTCCGACTCCTAACCAGCCGCCGATCGTGGAAGCGGGCAAGACGGTGACTGGTTTGCAGAATTTGCCTCTGTCTTTGAGCATTTCGGCGCCCAGCGACCCCGAGGGCCAGCCGCTGTCGATCGCGGTAGTCGGACTTCCCAATCCTACTTTTGGTCAGGTAATTACGGGTACGAACCCAGTCACCGTGAACCAAAAGTTAACCGTTCAGGATTTACTTGGGCTGACATTTCAACCGGGAACAAACGCGATCGGGCAAGCCGGTTCTTTCAGCTACAGCGTAGCTGACGACCAAGGTGGCACCGCAGCAGCGTCAGTGGCAATTAACATCAATTCTTTCGATACCTCCGTAACTGTTCCAACTATTCTGTCGCCGATTGCTGTCGATGACGGCATCGTCTTTACCAATACGAATAATTTGCTGCCCACTTTCATCGACGTACTGGCGAACGATTCCAGTCCGCAAAAAGGGACACTCAGCATTATCAATGTCAGCACACCACAACTGGGCGTAGCTGTAAATCTTGTCTCTCAAGTGCAATTCATCCCCGGCAACGTAGCGGGTACAACTGCTTTCACCTACAGCGTCAGCGACGGATTCGGGACAGTTCCGGGCGTAGGTACTGTCACCGTTCAAATCTTGCCGGCTGATAGCGGGCCTAACAATTTAGTGGGGGGTTCTTTGCCGGACAATTTGGACGGTTTGTCGGGCAGCGATACTATTGATGGTCAAGGCGGCAACGATACGATTAACGGCGGTTTGGATAACGACGTGCTCGTAGGCGGCCTCGGCGCAGATACCATGACAGGGGGCGGCGGCAGCAATCAATTCCGCTATACCAGCCCTGCACAAGGTGGGCCGGCTTTTGATGCGTCTTCTTCGGCGGCGATCGAGGCTGCGATCGCAGCGGGCGGATACGATGTGATTACTGATTTTAGCGGTCTCGGTGTGCCGATCGCCGATCAGTTTAATTTTGCCCCCGGATTTGCGAATCTGGGCGGTAACACCCAAGTTCTGCTGAATGTGCAGACAACTGTTTCTGCAAATATTCTGGGAGGAAGTGCTTTCTTGTTTGCCTACGATTCCGGCGGCAATACTTACATCATTTATGACGGCAATGGCAATAACCTCACTGGCGCTGATTCTCGCATTTTGGCGAAGTTAAATGGTGTAACTGGGGTTTCTTCTCTGTCGGGATTTGACTTTACTTTTATCTAGAAAGATAAGAGGTTTGAAACCGCAGATTAAGGCAGATAAAAACAGATTTTGTTGGCAGTTTATCTGCGTTAATTTGTGTTTATCTGTGGTAAAAACGTAAATGTGATATTATGTCCGGTTGATTACCCCTAATACGGTAGGGGCGGGTTCACGAAAAATATCGGCCAATAATTGACAATCTCAAAAACCCGCCCTTTTAATCGCGCTCCCTCCCTCGGACATGATCTGATTATCTTTAGAAAACAATCCCAACAAATGCCAGAGAATAGCACCGAACTTTGACAAAAATCAGAAGTTTGAAACCGCAGATTAACGTAGATAAACGCCGATTTTGTTTGTCGTTGATCTGCGTTAATTTGCGTTCATCTGCGGTGAAAAATCAAATCCGATTATCTTCAGAAAAAAGTCCCAACAAAGGGCCGAGAATAGCGCCGAAAACAAAGCCACCGGCGTGGGCCCAGTAGGCAACTCCCCCGGATTCCATGCCGACACTTGCCGGGGCATTCAAGGAAGCCAAGCCGCTCAATGCTTGCTGTGCAAACCAAAATCCTAGAAAGAAGAAAGCTGGGACTCTGACAGTGGTAATAAAGATTCCCAAGGGCAGCAGTGTCAGGACTTTGGCTTGGGGATATCTGAGAATGTAAGCTCCCATCACGCCTGCGATCGCGCCGCTAGCACCCAGGGACGGAATGGCAGATGCGGAGGAAAAAAACCACTGAGTTAGTGATGCTAAAACGCCGCAAGTAAGGTAAAATATTATAAATTTGACGTGTCCTAAACGCTCTTCTACGTTGTTGCCAAAAATCCACAAAAATAACATATTTCCGGCAATGTGGAGAAAGCCTGCGTGCAGGAATTGGGAGCTAATTAGTGTGGTCCATTCGGGAAATGGCGAAACTGGCAGAGCAACCCGACACATATTGCTTAACTGGCAAGGAATTACGGCCCAAGAGTAGAAAAATTCGGTTAATTGTCGATCGCCCAAACTGAGTTCGTACAAAAATACTAATATGTTTGCGGCAATCAGCCCGTAGGTGACGTAGGGAGTGATAGTAATGGGATTTTCATCGCGTAAGGGAACCACAGCCTTTTTTTCCTCATCAAAATATTGGCAACACAGTAGCGCATTTATAGCCCAGGTGTCTCCTGTCTAAAGGAAGAGGGAACAAGACAATCGATTTTAGATTTTAGATTTTAGATTTTAGATTTAAAGAATTGAAGATTTAAAGAATTGAAGAAAGCGACCTCATATCATTTCCTGTCGAGGGAACGCGATTGTTGTAGGGGCGGGTTCACCAACAATACCTGCCAATAATTGACAATCTCAAAAACCCGCCCCTACCGGGATATTATGGTTAATCCATCGGACATGATATTACGGATATATCCGAGGGCTGGTTAATCGATTTTAGATTTTAGATTTTAGATTTTAGAATTGAAGAATTGAAGAATTGAAAAAAGCGACTTTACGGATATATCCGGGGGCTGCTTATCGGATACTATCTTTTTTATTTGTGTACGGATGAATCCGGGGGCTTGTACCGCCGCCGGATGCCGCAAGCTTCCTTCAAACCCCCCGTGTCCCGGTGAAATAATAATAAAACCCATTGAATAAAACCCTCCACCTTGCAGTTAGTTGAATATCTGCTTTTTAGTGTTGGGTTTTATTTTACCGCAAAGGCGTATATTGTAGGATTGCAGAGGAAGTTTGTAGTTGCGATATTGGTACTGGTTTTCACATCTCAACCAAACTACAAACTTATTTATCCCCTTGCTGATTACATTTTTACAGCAGGGCTAGTCGAAGGTTTAGGCGACTTGATTTCCTGGGAAACTGCACGGGCGCGGAAGAGTTTAGCAACGACTTGTTCACACTTAGACAAATCCGATTCTATTTCTGTAAAAATGGCCGTTGATACAGGATCTGTGAACTTCACCCGCAAGTTGTTGATATCGACAACACCGGTTTGCAAATCACCGAGAGTGCTCCGCATTAAGAACGTTTCATCGCTTCCTTGCATCGAAGCTTTTAATTTAGCGTACTTGTCAGCAATTTGGGCAGGAATTGAGGGTTTTTCACCAAAATCGTTGAGGCGACTTTCGAGAGCGATGATGTGGTGCTGTTTGTTTTGAATCATTTCTCTCAAGAGCGATCGCAAATCGCTGTCTTGGGTTTTTTCCGCATAATGTTCAAAGGCTTCGCAAGCATAGCGTTCCCCTGCGAGGGCGGTATTCAAACCTTTAACAATGTCGCCTTGTGTAGAACCTCCCCAACCATTAGCTAATTTCCACCATTCTGCATTTGTATCAGTTTCTTCTGGCAAACCGACTGCTTTTCCGCCGTAACCGAGGCGAGCCATAATGGCGGTAGTAAATATTGCTAAATCTCCCGGTTGGCGGGAAGTGATCAAGTTGCCGTCAACTACTAAAGCTTCGTTAATGTAGTTAGCTCCGGCATTGATCATGTCTGTTTTAATTGCCAAGAAACCAGTCGCATTTTTGCCTTTCAGCAAGTCGGCTTCAATCAAAACTTGCGGGCCGTGGCAAACAGCAGCGACGATTTTTCCTTGCTCAAATGCTTCTCGTACAAACCTGACTGTGTTGGGATTAGTCCGCATTGTATCTGGAGCCATGCCGCCGGGAATTATCACTGCATCGAATTCTGCGGGCACTGCTTCAGTGGTAGTTCCGTCAGCTTGCTGAGCAACTTTTCCTTGTTTCCCTGCATACTTTTCGTTTGTCCGCGAACCGAGGACAACTACATCAAAATTTGCTTGTTTTAAGGCGTTGTAAGGAACTAGGAATTCGGAATCTTCAACTCCATTTTCAATGAGTATGGCAACTCGTTTTGTGTTGCTACCGTTATGGGTTGTCATAATCAAATTTCCTCAGACTATCTTTGTTCTAAGCATAAATGATTTATGATGTTGTTAGCGTCTTGCTAAAGTGATAAATTAGTTAGTTTTAAAAGATGTCAGCGTGAGCCTTGAGAGGTATTTTACAGGAATTGTCTCAATGCACATAAGAGGCTCCGTTAATATCGATCGTAGTCCCGGTAGCGTGCGTAGCCAAACCCGACGCTAAAAACGCGATAACATTGGCAACATCTTGAGGAGGAGCGATTTTGCCGATCGGGATATCGCGAATAATATCAGCTTCACCGAACTCCTGAAGAAACTGATTAGACATTTCTGTACTAACAAATCCCGGTGCAACTGTAAAAGCCAAAATATTATCAGCCGCAAACCCTCTAGCAATGCTGCGAGTTAAAGCAACAATAGCACCTTTAGAAGCGGCGTAGTGCAGATAATTCGGGTCATCGCCGCGAAAAGCAGCGCGACTTGCTATATTAATAATTGTACCGACCCGGCGAGTTTGAAAATGCAAAATAGATTCCCGGCACAAATCGGCAACAGCAACTAAATTAACTTGTAGAGTTTGCTGCCAAGCTGAAGACCAAATATCGAACTCGTCCTCGATACCCGCTGACTGCATAATCCCCGCATTATTAACTAAAATATCAATATGGCCCCGCCATTTTAAAGCATCTCGCCACAAAATCGAGGCCGCATTTTCCACCATCAAATCGGCCGCCAATAAATAACAGCGATCGCGCGCAACACTTGCGGCTACCGCTTCCGCTTCTTTCTGACTGCGAAAGTAATGCAAAATCACCTCAGCCCCAGCATTAACCAGAGTCCGCACCGTCACTGCACCAATCCCTTTCGAGCCACCAGTTACTAAAATTACCTTTCCGGTTAAATCAATCATTTCTCTATCTCTTTTCTCTTTCTCTGTGACCTCTGCGCCCTCTGCGGTTAATAAAAAAAATAAATCCTCTTCACACACGAAATAGAATTGCTATATGATACAGCACATTCCATCCAATGTGTATGCCATTTTCTCATGCTGATGGATATCTGCAATAGACATTTCCCAAAAAAATCAAATCCTTTCCCAAGTTAATTTTTATGGGAAATATAGCCACTGCTTACAGCACTATGGATCGCGAATTAAATAACTTACAATTTTAATTGTTATTGTGGAAGTTATTTAATTCTCATTCCTATGCTTCTTTGTCCTTAAACTCGATAACTACAGTGGATTAGGCAGCAAAGGTCGAATGATCTCCATAATTCGATCGGAATTAAAATTATTGATATAATCAGTTAGTGTTTGGGACAAACTTGCTTTTGATTCGGGAATTTGTACGATTAATTCGTTCATAACTTCGGTATCGAGATAGTAAGCTGCTTGATACATTTGTTCTAACCACTGAGGGGACATCACGGATATATCTTCTACAGACAGCGTTTCAACTAATTGTTTTTGTGGAGTTGGTTCTACCACTTCGTAGATATATTGCACTCCCAAATATTTAGCGATTTTGTCAAAAAGTTCTCTCTGCTCAAATGGCTTGCTTATAAAGTCGTTACAGCCAGCCATGAGAACTTTCTCTCGATCTTCTTCAAAAACACTCGCAGTTAAAGCAATAATGACAGTTTCTTGGCTCTCAGGGCGTTCTCTAATATATTTAGTAGCTGTGTAGCCATCGACGATCGGCATTCGCAGATCCATCAGAATTAGGTGTGGCCGCCAACTCTGCCACAGTGAGAGTGCCTCCACTCCCTGTTTGGCTTCTCTCACCTCAAAACCAACCGAGGTAAGGATCTCGACTAACAAGCGGCGATTTTCTTCTAAATCTTCAACAATAAGAATGCGGTAACTCGGTTGTCCAGGAGCTAAACTAATTACTTTTTGATTAATTGATTCTGGGGGTAAGGATTCTGCTTGAGGTAACTGTACGCCAATCTCAAAGGAAAAAGTGCTACCTCGGTTCAAAATGCTTTTAACCCGAATCTGACCGCCCATAAGTTTGACGAGTTTTTGACTAATGGCTAAACCTAGCCCCGTGCCTTGACTCAAATTATTTCCAGCTTGGGCTTGCACAAAAACCTTAAATAATTTCTCAATTTCTGTGGGCGCAATTCCGACACCTGTATCCTCAACTTCAAAACATAGGTGACAGGATGTTTTGTCTATTTGTGTTGTTCTTACCCGTAGGGTGATGCTTCCTTGATTGGTAAACTTAATCGCATTACCAAGCAGATTGACCAAGACTTGATAGAGTTTTTTCTCGTCACTATGCACAAATTGAGGAATGTCGGGTTCTCGATCGACAATTAGCTGCACTTCTTTAGATTGGACTTTAACTTGGAACATTTCTTCAATAGAAGTCAGCAAACTTGTCAAATCAAACTCAGAAGGATTGAGGGTCATCCGTCCGCTTTCTATTTTGGATAAATCTAAAATATCGTTAATCAAGTCCAATAAATGTCTACCGCTACGATTGACAATCTGTAAACGTTCTTGGAGAGAAGGAGTCAGATTTCTCTCATAGCTCATCAATTGCGTGAATCCCAAAATTGAGTTGAGGGGGGTGCGGAGTTCGTGGCTCATATTAGCAAGGAAGACAGTCTTGGCTTGGTTTGCTTCATTTGCCTGCTGAAATTCCAACTCAGCTTGTTTGCGATCGCCAATGTCAATTAAATATCCCAAGATTTCTACTGGTGTACCTGAATTATCTCGAATTAGCCTAAGCTGACCCAGCATCCAGCAATAAACCCCATCGGAGCGACGCAAACGGTATTCGTGGAAGTAAAAATCATTAACGAATAGATTTGCTAAGCCATGAAGCACTGGTTCTACATCATCTGGGTGTAAGTGATTCACCCAAAATTTAGAATCTTCTAAAAACTCGCGGCTTTCGTAGCCCAATATATCTTTGATATTTTCGCTGATGAACGTTGCGCTATAATCGCCAGCAGGTTTACTGCTAAAAATGACAACTGGGCTGTAGTTTAGAAGAAAGTTGAGGCGATTTGTGGTAGCTTGCAAGGCTTGTTCAGCCAGTTTTAGCTCTGTTGCATCCTCCTGAACAGCAACATATACAGTTCCGTATTCAGGATGCTCAAACCTGGATGTATGAACTCTGCACCAAAAGAGAGTTCCATCTTTCTTTCTATTCTGGACTTCATATTTCGCTTCCCCGGTCTGTTCAATTTGAGTGACGATATCTAGAACTGTTACATCTGGTGTAAAATTTGTATCGACATAATTCAAAATACCAAGGGGTTGACCTGCTAGTTCGCCCTCTGGGTAGCCAAACATAGCGTCAAAGGTAGGATTGGTGTAGACGATCGTGAGGTCTGAGGCTTTGATTAGACACACTCCTCCTGCCATGTTATTCAGGATAACGCTTTGAATTTCTAGCGTTTTTTGAGCTTCTTTTCGAGCGGTAATTTCTTGGATTTGAGAAATAAAATGCAGTGGCTTTTTTTGTCCATCTTGTACTAGCGAACCATTAAGAATAATCCAAATAATATGTCCTTGTTTATGGAAATACCGTTTTTCTAGTTGGTAAGTTGAAATTATTCCAGCTAATAGTTGATGTGCATAACTAAGATCCCGGTCTAAATCGTCAGGATGGGTGATGTCTTGGAAAGTTAACGCTAACAACTCTTCTGAGGAGTAGCCAAGAATCTGACATAAGGCAGGATTGACTTTAATCCAGTGCCCATCAAGTGAAACGATCGCCATCCCGATAGAGGCATCTTCAAACGCATGGCGAAACTGCTCTTCACTGTTTCGTAAAGCCATCTCAATTTTTTGGCGATCGCTAATATCGCGCATAATAACAGTAAATACCGTTTCGTCTCTCATTTCGAGCTTAGAAATAGAGGCTTCAGCCGCAAACTGCGTTCCATCTCGACGACGACCCAAAATCTCGCTTCGTTCTCCCATCCTTCGCGCTCTGCTAGAAGACTGTGCAAATTGTTTGATATGCTGCGGGTGTGCATCTCTAAACTGTTCTGGTAGCAGTAAATTCAGTGGCTTCCCTAAAATATCCTCAATTTTATAGCCAAACATCATTTCTGCCCCATGATTAAACAGAGTAATGCGTTGAGTGCGATCGACTGAAATAATTGCATCATTGGCGATTTCTAGAATTCCTGCAAAACGAGCCTGCGATTTTTGTAAAGCATCTGTTCGTTCAGTCACAAGAATTTCTAAACTTTCGTTAAGTTTTTTAATTTCTTTTTCGGCTTGTTGGCGCTTGTAATCTATCTGGTTCAAAAAGCGAGCCGTCCCCAAAATGAGAATTGAGAACGTGAAAACCATAACAGTTGAACGCAATGTATAGCCAAAATTAGCGTTATACCAGCCTAACTTTTGTCCCTGAAGAGTGAACCAGTTCAGTGTCAC
The DNA here is from genome assembly GCF_036702395.1 of Microcoleus sp. D3_18_C2. NCBI lineage: Bacteria > Bacillati > Cyanobacteriota > Cyanophyceae > Oscillatoriales > Microcoleaceae > Microcoleus > Microcoleus sp. D3_18_C2. The sequence continues at coordinate 30,845 of NZ_JAUBTG010000044.1, forward strand.
TGGAAAGATCGTGGCCCAAGGCAGCAACCACCGAACCATGACTCCGCCAACTAGGGGACTGGTTACTACTTGCATTAATCCTTCCTTGGGGCGGAGCCATAAAATTCCTCCATAGAGGATGAAAAATGTGACGATCGCGTTTACGGGTTGAGTCGTCGTAATTGTGGCCAAACGTTCAAGAATATCGACATTGAATAGGTGTGCAAATAAAGCTAGTAGAGAAATTAAAGCTGCAACACTACTAAAAATCTGAGCCAACCAAGTAATTCGTTGGGATTTTTGCCCTAACAGTAGCAGTGCTACTCCCATCAGCACAAAATTTAGGGCGGTATTTATTCCCATTCTTCCCGGATAAGGAGTCGCTGAAGACACGAAATCTCGGAAAAGCCACTCATCAATACCCAGCTTCCAACCAAAAATATACTGGCTCAGCGTCAGCATACCGACGATCATTATCAATCCGGCCATCCCTTGAGCGATGCGATCGTGCAGTCTGGTTTTTTGGTACTGCAACAATCTCAAAGAAACTCCAGCCAGCAAAAAGCAAATTGCCGTGTTTGCTTTCATGGTCGAAGTCATACCGGGAAAACCGGTTTTGAGTAGGGAGATGTCAAATTGCCAACCCAACAGCACGAGACACCCGATCGCAATGACGAGTAGACTTGCCATTTGAGAACTCCGCTTGTTCATAAATCGGCTGCTTGGCTTGAAACAATGTTCTTCTAATGTTACGCGAAGCGAAGAAGGGCTACCACGGGGGGACTGCCCCTAGCTGAATAATTCATATTTTTTATGGTTGCGCCCCCTTGCCAGCCCAATATCTCCGGGTTCGCAGGATTTCTTTGTGGGTAAAATGACTCTTTTAACCGAATAATTAAACTATACTATTTGTGCATATGTTTATATTCCTCTAGCAGGAAACTAGGGAAATCAGTATGATTGTCGATAGAACTAGCGATAGAATTAGCGATCGAGCTACCAACTACCGAGGCAATATTTTAATTGTTGACGATCTGCCTGATAACCTGCGTCTGCTCAGGGATACTTTGAGGGCAGAGGGTTATAAAGTTCGTAGTGCCACGACAGGTGCAATGGCGCTCAGAGCCGCCCAATCGCCATCGACGGAGTTAATCTTACTAGATATTAAGTTGCCCGATCAAGATGGCTATGAAGTTTGCAGACAATTAAAATCTGACGAGCGCACCGCAGAGATTCCAATAATTTTTTTGAGTGCGCTCAATGAAACTTTTAATAAGGTGCAAGGGCTGGCTGCTGGAGGAGTTGATTATATTTCTAAACCATTTCAAGTCGAAGAAGTATTAGCTCGTGTCGAAACCCACCTAACTATCGGAAGGCTGCAACAAAAACTCCAACAGCAGAATTTACGTCTCTTGATAGAAATTGAAGAACGGCAACGTCTCGAAGAGTCTCTCTTTGCCGAAAAGGAATTGGCTCAAGTGACACTGCAATCCATTGGCGATGGGGTTATTACTACTGATGCCCAAGGTAATGTGAGATATTTCAACCCTATAGCTGAGCGACTGACAGGCTGGAAAAATCATGAGGTTCAAGGAGTTCATTTCTCGACAGTCTTTCTAATTGTCGATCAAGTAACGCGAGAGCCAGTAGAGAATCCTATAAACAAGGCTCTATTAGAAGAGCGAATTGTGACCTTAGCTAGCAATACTATTCTGATTGCCCATGATGGAACCGAGTATCCAATTGCTGACTCGGCAGCACCGATTCGAGACCGCCAAGGTCAAATTATCGGGGCAGTCATGGTCTTTCATGATGTTACGGAATCGCGCTATCTCACCCGTCAACTCTCTTGGGAAGAGAATCACGATGCCCTGACGGGGTTAATCAACCGTCGAAGATTTGAGCAGCACCTAGTTGATGCGATCGCCTCTGTTAAACATAGCAATCACCAGCACGCTCTCTGTTATTTAGATTTAGATCAATTCAAAGTCGTTAACGATACCGTAGGTCATATTGCTGGCGATGAGCTACTGCGCCAAATCACCGCGCTTATTCAACAGGGAGTCCGTGCTCATGATATGCTGGCTCGCTTGGGAGGTGATGAATTTGGTATTTTGCTCACTCAATGTTCGCTCTCTCAAGCAACTCAAATTGCGGAAAACCTCAAAAACCTAGTGCATCAGTTTCGGTTTATTTGGAATGGCCAAACCTTTATCATCGGAGTCAGCATTGGAGTTGTTGCTATTGACCAAACCAGCCAAAATTTGATGGAGCTTCTGGGAGCGGCTGATGCAGCTTGTTATGCCGCCAAAGCCAGAGGCCGCAACTGTGTTCATATTTATAGTCTAGATGATAGCGAGCTAATTAAACAACGTGGTGAGAGACAGTTGATTTCCAAAATTACCCAGGCGCTGGAAACAAATCGTTTTTGTCTCTACTACCAAAAGATTGTCTCTATTACTTCTAAACCATTAGTAGAGCATTATGAGATTTTGCTCAGAATGCTGGACGAAAATGGAAAAATAGTATCTCCTAATGAGTTTATTCCCGCCGCTGAGCGTTACGGATTGATAACAGAGATAGATTGTTGGGTAATCGAAACTTTATTCTCTAATTATCACAAATTGCCGGAGAAAGATGTTCTTTCTCAAGGCTTGTATACGATAAACCTCTCTGGGGCTAGCATTAGTAACAATCAGTTTATGAGGTTTTTAATAGAACAATTTTCTCGTTACAAAGTTCCCCCACAAACCATTGGTTTTGAAATCACGGAAACGGCAGCGATCGCAAACTTTGAGCAAGCCAGATATTTCATGGGCGAACTCAAAAAGATTGGCTGTTGCTTTGCTTTAGATGATTTTGGCAGTGGGTTGAGTTCCTTTGCTTATCTAATGAATTTACCAGTGGATTATCTAAAAATTGATGGTGCTTTTGTCAAAAATATTAGTCATAATTTGATTTCTCAAGCGCTCGTTGAAGGGTTTAATGGTATTGCCCATGCGATGAATCTCGAAACTATAGCTGAGTTTGTCGAAGATGAGACTATCTTAGAAAAATTGCGGGAGATTGGAGTAGATTATGCTCAAGGTTATGGGATCGCCCGCCCTGTCCCTATTAACTTTAATCTCTAGCGATCGCACGATCGCCAGCGGGCCCATTGCCTCACGCCTGCCCCTTGTCTGGAGACATCCAAGAGTCGATCGCCCGCTGCTACAAGGCTAGCTCAATTTGCTGTGTCAGATTTAGATCGAATGTGCTGTAATTGTAAAGGATTGAATCTTCTATTGGAAATAAACCGGAAAATTTGCCATGAAAGCAGTTGCGTTCGATCGCTACGGTTCAGCCGAGGAATTGCAGTACCGAGAATTGTCCAAGCCGATCGCCAAATCCAACGAATTGTTAGTGCGAGTTCGCGCTAGCAGCGTCAATCCCGTAGACTGGAAAATCCGGAAAGGACACCTGCAACTATTAACAGGATTTAACTTTCCTCGAATAGTCGGTTCTGACATATCGGGAGTTGTCGTGGAAGTCGGCGGGGAAGTCACCAAATTTCAACCCGGAGATGAAGTTTATACTTTCTTAAATCCCATCAATGGGGGTGCTTGCGCCGAATACGCTGTCGTGCCAGAATCCGATGCAGCAATTAAACCGAAAAACATCACTCATGCAGAAGCAGCAGGAGTACCGATCGCAGGTTTAACTGCTTTGCAATCGCTCAGGGATTTGGGTGTAATTCAATCAGGAAACAAAGTATTGATTAACGGCGCTTCCGGCGGAGTTGGCACTTTTGCCGTGCAAGTTGCGAAAGCAATGAACGCGGAAGTAACGGGAGTTTGCAGTGCTAAAAATAGAGAATTTGTCAAGAGTTTGGGAGCGGATTTTGTTGTCGATTACGCGGAAGTTGACTTTACTCAACAGCCAGAAAAATATGATATAATTTTAGATGCGGTGGGGACAAGAACCTTTGCTGAATGCGAAAAAGTGCTGCAACCAGAGGGAGTTTATATCTCGACTTTGCCGATTTTAGACAATTTCGCACCGATGTTAACAAGCTGGTTTATATCGGGTAAAAAAGCTAAATTAATTGTCGCCAATGCCAACACCAGCGATTTAGGGGCTTTGCGGGAGTTAATAGAATCCGATAAAGTGGAGCCGATTGTCGATCGCACTTACAGCTTACAAGAAGTAGCAGCAGCCCACGCTTACAGCGAAACGGGCCGCGCGATCGGCAAAATTGCGATCGTGATTGAATAAAGAAGGCACGACACGGATTTTGACATGGATACACGGATTAATTATCGATCGTTCCTTCTACTGCTGATGTCAGAATAAAGAATGAAGAAGGAAGTCGGAGCAATTATGAAATAACTATTCTCAATTTCCAATTTCCAATTAATTACCACTTTCCAATTACCCCTTTCCTCTTCCCAATACCCCTTACCAATTACCAATTTCCTATGACTGTGCCCTCAGACTTGGAGACATCCGAACAAGGTTCCGACAACAACCTAGAACAAGTTAGCGAGGGAAATAGCATTGCACCCATCGCCGATGATTTAGAGGCTGTCAGTAACTTAGAAGACGAAGCAGTTAGCGAGGAAAATAGCATTGCACCCATCGCCGATGATTTAGAGGCTGTCAGTAACTTAGAAGACGAAGCAGTTAGCGAGGAAAATA
>NZ_JAUBTG010000044.1:35600-53700 GCF_036702395.1 Microcoleus sp. D3_18_C2
GCATTGCACCCATCGCCGATGATTTAGTGGATGTCAGTAACTTAGAAGATCAAAAAGTTAGAGCTAAAAATAGCATTGCATCCATCGCCGATGATTTCGAGGGTGTGAGTAACTTAGAAGAAAAAGCAGTTATCCCGGAAAATAACATTGCACTAATCGCCGACAGTTTTCTGGGTTCCCGCAACCTAGAAAATGAATATCTCGATGAACTTCCCGACGAAGTTGAAATGTCTTTATTCGAGCATTTAGAAGAATTGCGTCAGCGACTTTTTTACTCGCTAATTGCAGTAGTAATCGCTGTAATCGGTTGCTTTTTCACAGTTAAACCTATCGTGCAACTGCTCGAAGTACCGGCCGGGCCCGTCAAGTTTCTGCAACTAGCTCCCGGCGAGTATTTCTTTGTTTCTATTGAAGTAGCCGGATACAGCGGTTTGCTCATCGCCAGTCCGTTTATTTTTTACCAGATAGCGCTGTTTGTTCTCCCCGGCTTGACTCGCAAAGAACGCAGGTTGCTGGGGCCTGTGTTTTTCGGTTCGAGTTTCCTATTTTTGGGCGGTTTAGTCTTTGCTTACATTGCTCTGATTCCGGCGGCGCTCAACTTCTTTGTTACCTATGGGGCTGATGTTGTAGAGCAGTTGTGGTCGATCGACAAATACTTTAAATTTGTGCTGCTGTTAATGTTCAGCACCGGCTTAGCTTTTCAAATCCCGATTCTCCAAGTATTGCTCGGTGTTTTGGGCATATTTTCTTCCAACCAAATGCTTTCCGGCTGGCGGTATGTAGTCTTGGGAGCGGCAGTTTTGGGAGCGGTTTTAACGCCTTCTACCGATCCTTTAACGCAAAGTCTTTTAGGAGGTGCGGTGCTGAGCTTGTATTTTGGCGGGGTTGGTTTGGTAAAGCTTTTAGGGCGGTAAAAACTCCACCGAAAGATCGATCGACTCTCAGCAAAAAAATATAGAGACGCGATCGCCCGCGCCTCTATAATTACTAAAAGTTAAAATTCCACACCAAAGTTTTGTCAAAACTTTGACCCCGCGTAAAAGCAGGTAAAATCCCGCGACTTAAGGAGTGGAACACCCAAAATTTTAGACTAAGTTTCAAGCTCTCAGATTCAATACAAAAGTAAATCTAAAATCTAAAATCTAAAATCTAAAATCTAAAATCGACTGACTACATTCGGAACTGTTCGACTTCAGGAGTGTAGCCGATCGGCAAAATGTAATCCAGATTCTCGTGGGGACGAGCAATTATGTGATACGATAGCAACTTTCCGCCATCGACCTTTTTAACTGATTCAATTCCAGCAGCAACGGCTGCTTGCACTTCAGAGACATCTCCTCGCACTATAATTGTCCAGTAGGCGCGGGTTATTTTCTCATAGCGAACTAAAGTAACACGGGCTGCTTTCACCATTGAGTCCGCAACTTCTACTGCAGCGGGAAATCCTAAGACTTCAACCATTCCCAGTGCAACACCCATTACAACATTCTCCTAAATTTCACAAGATATCTGACACTCATTGTAGGTGAAATTGTTGACAGAAATTGGTTCGGATGATTTTGGTAAGCATGAAGGACGATCGCCCAAAATTTAAAAAGCCCCTAAAAAGCCCCACAAGCTGTTGCGGCATTTAAATCCCACAGCAGGGCGCGCGCAGCAAAGCCCGCCACACAAGACTTTGAATCAAAACAACTGTGCAAATTAGATGCGCCACAGCTTAGTTTCTCACCAGCGGCAAGTCGTATGACAAGCTCGCCGATCGATTTTCGGGACTTTGGGCTCAACTCATCCAGCCGCGGCGCGACACAAAACTTTAGGGAACTCCCCCAGAGCCCGGCTGTGGAGTCAATCGATTGCGCGATTTTAGATTTTAGATTTTAGATTTTAGAATTGAAGCATTGACTTGCGCGAGATAAATACGTTCGGCAAGTTTCATCGGATACAGGTTTTTTATTTCTCGATCCTGAGTCTGCGCGTTGGAATGAATCACGTGGCGGGTATCCTGGATGATGAAGGTCAATCTCAAATCTAAAATCTACTGAGTGATTCAAAACTCGTCTAGCAACCACTCCGAGGCTCTTTCACCCAAATCTAGAGGAACGCTGACAGCTTTACCCAAGCGCGGGCGATCGCGAGTAGTTACGATATATTCTCTCACCTGTTCTGTACTCCCCCAGCCGTTGAGGTAATTGGCCACCGCATCCAAATGCTCAAAATAATCAGCCTCCGTCATCGGAAAAGATGCCTGTTCTAGATATTTCCACATAACTTGCACAAAAATCTTGCCCCGCGTTCGCCGCAATCTGATATCGTAAGACTTTCCCCATTTTTCTAGCAGTAGCTGGTGTAAATCCTGGCCCGTCATGGTTGCTCCTGAGTTAATCCATTAAACAATAAAAGACAAAGTTCAAAAAATGTAATAATACTCTAATAAAGGCTGGAAGGCGCATTCTTAAAAGGAATTTTCGTTGCCTAAAATTTGTGCGAGCAGATTAACGGCAATTATCCCAGTTGTCTGCACGTAAAGGTTCGCGCTCCAGCTAACAAACAAACGTAACTTAAAACCGTAAAGGCAGGTCATGGCTCAATCTTCTGCTGGAAATCCCGATGTCCCCGATATGGGGCGTCGCCAATTTATGAATTTGCTGACGTTCGGTACAGTCACAGGTGTGGCACTGGGCGCACTCTATCCCGTTGTCCAATATTTTGTTCCTCCAGCGAGTGGGGCAGTTGGTGGCGGAGTGACAGCTAAAGATGCTTTGGGTAACGACATCATCGTTAGCGAATATTTGGCTTCGCACCCTGCGGGCGATCGCAGCTTAGCCCAAGGTCTCAAAGGCGACCCCACCTATGTTGTGGTGAAAGAAGACTTATCTATCGCCGACTACGGCATCAATGCAGTCTGCACTCACTTGGGTTGCGTCGTGCCTTGGAATGTTAGCGAAAACAAGTTTATCTGTCCTTGCCACGGTTCTCAATACAACAATGAGGGCAAAGTGGTGCGCGGCCCCGCGCCTTTGTCTCTGGCCCTGGCCCACGCCACTGTCGCAGATGACAAAATCGCTTTTACAACTTGGACAGAAACTGATTTCCGCACCGGCGAAGCACCTTGGTGGTCTTAAACAATTTTGGATTTTAGATTTTAGATTTTAGATTGGGGTCAGCGGTGAAAATCCAAGATAATTGCATCCCTAAAACAGTCTAATAATCCGAAATCCAAAATCCAAAATTCAAAATCTAAAATTCACGCATTGTCTGACCTTTGAGATTGAATACTCTAATGCCACAAACTAATTTATCTGCGATATTTCGCCGCAGTGCCAGGACGATCGCGAAAACAGCCTTAATTGCGATCGCAGCCGCAGGATTTTTCCTAACCAGCGACATCGCACTTCCCCAAGCAGCATTTGCTTACCCTTTCTGGGCACAGCAAACAGCACCCGCTACTCCCCGCGAAGCAACAGGTCGCATTGTTTGCGCTAACTGTCACCTCGGTGCAAAACCGACTCAAGTTGAAGTACCGCAATCTGTTTTGCCTGACACTGTTTTTGAAGCTATTGTCAAGATTCCCTACGATACTAGCGTGCAACAAGTTGTCGGCGACGGCAGCAAAGGTGGCTTGAATGTCGGCGCAGTTGTGATGTTGCCCGAAGGTTTCAAGATTGCTCCCGCTGACAGAATTCCCGAAGAAATGAAGGAAAAAGTCGGCGATCTTTACTTCCAACCTTACAGCGAAACCCAAGAAAATATTGTTTTAGTCGGCCCAGTACCGGGAGAACAGTACAAAGAATTGGTATTCCCAGTTTTGTCGCCGAATCCGGCAACTGACAAGTCCGTTCACTACGGCAAATACCAAATTTATGTGGGTGGCAACCGCGGCCGCGGTCAGGTTTATCCTACTGGCGAAAAGAGCAATAATACAGTTTACAATGCTTCGGTAGCTGGCAGCATTTCTAAGATTGCTCAACCGGAAGCTGGCGGTTATGAAGTGACCATTCAACCTGCAGAAGGTGCAGCCGTTGTTGATACGATTCCCGCAGGCCCAGAACTGATTGTTACCGAAGGACAAACAGTTGCAGCAGGCGAACTTTTGACGAACAATCCTAATGTGGGCGGCTTCGGTCAAAAAGACGTGGAGATCGTGCTGCAAAGTGCCGATCGCGTTAAAGGATTGATGGCTTTCGTAGCTTTGACCATGCTGGCTCAAATTATGCTGGTTCTCAAGAAGAAACAGGTCGAAAAAGTTCAAGCTGCTGAAATGAATTTCTAAACGCGGCTGTAATTAGTTGGGTAAGGTACTATGTGCACACCCAACTATTAGGTAAGTAGGGCGGGGAATCCCCGCCTTATTGTTTGATAAATAACCAGTAAAATAATGTCAATTGATGAGAAAATAGTTGAAGTAGGCCCGCTGCAATGGTTTTATCGGGAAACAAATCCGGTTAACGAAACTGGTAAACCCCCCGTACTGCTGCTGCACGGTTTGCCGTCCCAGAGTTTTACCTGGACTGTAATGATGCCGGATTTGGCGGCAAGCGGATTTAGATCGATCGCCCCAGATTGGGTGGGTTACGGGCGATCGACAAAACCAGACAAGCGCGACTTTGCCTACACTCCCGATGCTTTTGTTGACGCCCTCACAGGCTTTATTCAAGCTCTAGAATTAGACCGATTTTACCTCGTTGTCCAAGGATTTTTAGCTTCAGCCGGCATTCAATACGCTTTACGCAATCCCGATAAAATTGAGCGTCTAGCCGTTATCAATACACCAGTTTCAGGAAATATAAAATTGCCTTGGAAAATGCAGCAGTTGGGGCTGCCTTTTATTGGCGACATGATGACGCAAGACCCGCTTTTGGTTGACAGAACTCTCGAAGGTGGCAGCGGTCAGACAATATCAGACAAAGATTTAGATGTTTACCGCCGCCCGTTTTTGAAGAGTTCGGATGCAGGTCGATCGCTGATGAATACAGTCCGCAATATTCAATTGCCGCAGTCAATGGCAGAAATTGAATCCGGCTTGAAAGGATGGACTAGACCAACTTTATTTGTCTGGGGTTTGACAGATCCTTGGCTGAGTGTTGAACCTGCTAAAAAGCTAGTCGGTTCCCTGCAAAATGCAGAGTTAGTCACACTGGAACAAGCGGGGCATTATCCTCAAGAACATTGGTCAGAAAAAGTTGGCGATGCTGTGATCACTTTTCTGCGCCGCCAGGAGGTAAAATAATATTTTGTACATAACTCTCGGTGCTGGGTCAGCGAAGCAGAGCCAAAGCATCTGCGTTTTCAGGCAGAGCCTTGGAACGAACACGAGCAACCCCGTACCCGCCCTGTGCCCGCTCGCAACGAGCAATCTAAAATCTAAAATCTAAAATCTAAAATCGACATGACTCGTCCCCGTTCAATTTTTGCCTTGATGATGGCGTTTTTGATGGCATTTCTGGTTAGTTGCAGCAGTGTCGAAGCAAAAGTTCCAACGACTTACACAGCAGCGCAAATCCAGCAAATAGAGCGCTATGTTCCTACCCTGACAGATTTCCGATCGCGCATGGACAAATTGGGCACCCTAATTCAAAAACGGAATTGGGTTGATACCAGAACTTACATTCACGGGCCTCTAGGCGACTTGCGGAACACCATGAAAACCGTTTCTGCGAGTTTGTTGCCTAGTTCTCAACAACAAGCTGTTGATTTGACCAAGAGTTTGTTTGCCGATTTGGTTAACATCGATCTTGCTGCTAAAGACCTTGACTATGCAAAAGTCACGGCCAGCTATCAAAAAGCTGTCAGTGATTTCGATGCCTTCTTGCAGTTAATTCCTAAAGCTTAATTAGCCTTAACTCACATCTGGCATCCAGAACAGGCAAGATGCCTGTTCCACAAAGAAACAATCAGTTTTCTTGTGCGGGTATCATTCTCAAGAACAGGCAAGATGTCTGTTCCACAAAGAAACAATCAGTTTTCTTGTGCGGGTATCATTCTCAAGAACAGGCAAGATGCCTGTTCCACAAAAAAACAATCAGTTTTCTTGTGGGGCGGGCATCTTGCCCGTCCGAAACAGGTTTATATGGACAAAACCTAGGAAGCAGTTAATCTAAAATCTAAAATCTAAAATCTAAAATTGAATGGTTCGTGTTGCAATTATTGGTTGCGGTATTGTTGGGGCTTCGATCGCCTTTGAACTAAGTCAATTTCCCGAACTGAAAGTTACTGTGTTCGACAAACAGCCGCCTGCTGAAGGTTCTACTGGCGCGGCACTCGGTGTTTTGATGGGAGTTATCAGCCACAAAACTAAGGGCAGAAATTGGCAGTTGAGGGAAACCAGCCTTCAGCGCTACGAAACTTTGATTCCAGAATTGGAAGCAGTTACGGGGCGAAAAATTCCTTTTAACAAACAAGGAATTTTAATGCTGTGTTCGGAGGGAGAGGATTTAAGTAAATGGGAAAAATTGATAGGAACTCGCGAGTCTCAAGGTTGGCAATTGGAACTTTGGGATCGGGAACGAGTGCGCGATCGCTGCCCTCATCTTGCTGTAAAGGATAACATTATTGCTGCGATTTATTCGCCTCAAGACCGGCAAGTCGATCCGACGGCGCTAACTTTGGCTTTGGTTGAGGCTGCTAAACTCAAAGGAGTTAATTTTGAGTTTGGAGTGGAAGTTCAAGGCATTACTGAGTTGGATTCTCAGGTGTCTGAGATTCAACTCCCATCTTCCATTACTGTCAATAAGTCTTGTGGAACAGGCATCTTGCCTGTTGCTGAAAATTTCGATCGACTAATTGTGGCGGCTGGTTTGGGTTCTGCTGCTGTGACTGCATCGTTAAATCAGTTGGTTGACATTCGCCCGGTGTTGGGACAAGCGCTGCATTTGCTGACGCCCAATCCTGTAGGAAACCCAGATTTTAGCCCGGTAATTTCTTGCGATGACGTTCACATTGTGCCTGTGGAAAATCAGGAATATTGGGTGGGGGCGACGGTGGAGTTTTCCGAAAATGGCGGGGAAATTCAGGCGAATGCTGATATGTTGGCGCAAGTGATGGCGAGGGCGATCGCACTTTGTCCGGCCTTAGCATTCGCCTCAATCATCAGGAAATGGTCAGGATTGCGCCCGCGGCCGGAAGGGCGACCGGCCCCAATTATCGAGACGCTTCCCGGTAACGATCGCGTTCTCATCGCCAGCGGCCACTATCGCAACGGTGTTCTGCTGGCCCCTGCAACAGCGCGATCGATTCGAGAAATGATTTTGCAATAATTAACAAATGTTAATATAATCAAGATAGCAATTCATATCTTACATCTAAATATGTCCGACAAACCTTTAGGTAAACCGCGCTCTTTGTGGCGAGTAATTTTGCTGTCTGGAGTCAGCTTGCTGCTATATTACGGATGGTACAAATGGATTATTCAAGAAGAATTGCGTCGCTATAACGGCAGCGGTTGGTCGGGAACCCTTTGCTTGCTTCCCTTTGTTTTAGGAGTAGCCGTCCCCCAAGCTTTGCGAATATTCGACCCTGACGTTCCCGGATGGTTTGGTTGGTTTTCCTTGCTGGGTATTGCTTGGATTTACATCGTGCAGTTCAAACTTTACAAGACAGTTAACGAATTGTACCGCCAAGAAGGAATCAAAGAACCGCTAACAGTTTGGTGGATTTTTGTACCAGGTTTAAATTTAGTTGTCGGCTTGCGGCAAATTCACTTTTTGAGCCAGTTTTGGGCGAGAAAACAGGGAATTGAAGTTAAGGATAACTTAGCCGAAAGTATTCCTTTTCTGTCAGCTAACGCTTAAATAAATTAAGCTCCAATCGCTTGACGCTGCGAGTAAATTTCTTCTATAAGCAGGTCACGCAGTTCATCCGCAATGTCCGTGGGAGGGTTGCCTGCGAGGGCGCGTCCAATCAGCCGTTCTGCTTGCCGGAGTTGGGCACACTCAATGGCAAGTACGGCGGCGCTCCGATGCAGTATAGAACGAGTAGGCTCAAAATCCCACTCGTTTGCTACTAAATCCGCTGCCGCCCGTTCTTTCGCAAAGGCGGCTCTGGTGAGTGCAGTCACTTGGTCGATATCACCGCACTGACGGGCGAAAACTGCTCGATCGACCAGTTCCATTGCTTCATGGTGAAGGGCTTCTACGGTCTGCATTTTTTGACGATCCGTGCTTTGGGAGTACCGAACTCAATTACAGATACATAGCCAGGAGCTACGTCATCTGAAGGGCGGATTTGTTCTAATTTTATGTTAACTCTGGCTTGAATAATGCTGTCAGAACCTTTACGAATGCCGGAGACTTCTAAGCGGGCTTTGCGCTGAAATAGCGTGCCTGGATCTTCGAGCGAACCCAGCCAAAAGTCAAAACCTAACCCTTTACCTTTGACAGAACGTTCGATGATGGTGAGTCCAGTGAGGTGAGGCATGATCAACGCCGCGATACCGTAGGCTCCATATTCAGTGGCAACTTCTCGATCGGCATTGAAGCGACGGATGGTATCATCGATCGCATCCCATTGAATTTGGATTTCACAGGGTTGAATCCCCTCGATTGTCAGCTTCACAGGGATAGAGTGTCCTCCATCGTCGAGGCAAACGGCGGCGGCATCTGCACAGATGGCTCCGAAGGTGAGTGACCAGCCTGGACGTTCGGGCTTGTTCTCGCGCAGGTCATTGAGGGAGAGAATTTTAATCGGGTTAAGGTGGGTCATCAGAGGAGATGGCTCCGGGCGATCGCATCTCCAGAATCATAAAGCATATAGTCTTCAGTCATTTTGTTCTTTTAGCGGGTTCACCCGAATTTATGGTTGAAAACCAAAGTATTGGTAAACCCGCTCTTACCGATGACTCTTCACCAGAACCGATTCGGCAAATCCGCCAAAATGAGTTTGAGTTCCGGTTCATTAACCCGCTTAATTGCTTTAGGAATACTTACCCACTGCCGCTTTCTCTTGCTAGCTTCCGGCCAAATTTCTAGAACTGCTTGCACTTGCATTAAAAATACTTCTACCTGACAAGTATAGCCGGACTTTTGATACTCGTAAGTTCCCAGCAAATCCGGGAAGACTTTACCCAACAAACCTGCTTCTTCCCAAGCTTCCTTGGCAGCAGAATCTTGGGGAGTCATGTCAGGTTCAATTAATCCTTTGGGAATCACCCAGCGCTTGCTAGCAGAAGAAGTAATCAGCATTACTTCTATTTGTCCGTCTTGAATGCGATAGGGAATTACCCCCGATTGATCGACCAGTAAAGCGATTTTTATACTCATGATTTCTGCAATATTTCTGGCTGCAAAATCTGCTGCAACTTGATTGACATAGGACTAAAGAAACCGGGTTTTTTGCCGACTCTCCGGGCTACAGCGCAGGATTTTCGTAAAAAACCCGGTTTCTCGCCACCCGTGCATAACTCCGATTAATAGCTGCCAACTAAACAATAAAAACTGCACGCCTGATTTTCTACACTTCCCAAGTTGAGACAGCAATAAATTGGATAATAAACATATTTGGCTTTTCCTGTCTGTCGAAAATAGGAAATTCCCCTGCACTCCCACTGAACAATAATATTATTATAATAAATTCGCCAAATCCTCTACCGACAAGCAGATAAAAGCCGATCGCCAATATCTGCCTTTATCTGCGTCGGTAGGATTTTACGCCTAATCTTTCTTCGCCTTAGCCTCCAAATTTTCCATCCGACTCCTCAAATCTTGATTCTCCTTTTTCACCTGGTCTAATTCCTCCCGCAACTGCTTTACCGCTGCATCAGAACCAGCATTTTTCTGCACTCTTTGCACAGCTTCATCAGCCATGCGGCGGACGCGGCCATCGGGAGTTTGGTCAGCTAAAGAACGCAAAATGCGAATTGCTTTGCGAGTTTGCATTTGTCCCAATCCCACTACTACAGAGACTTGAGTCAAGAAAAACGTCTCTTTAGATAATTCTGCCAATCGCTGCAAAATCCGTTCTAAATTGACCTTCGTTTGACCAGTCGAAATTGTGCCCAAAGAGCGAATTGCAGCCAAGCGCAAAGCTTGCGGAGTACCGGCGGCTGTGTATTTCAAAATTAAATTCAGCGCATCTTCAGAAGTTTTCATCTGCGCCAAACCGGATATCGCACCCGATCGCACTACCTCATTCCACCCCTGACGCTCTTTGAGCACCAATTTTAACTCTTTGAGTACCTGTTCGTCGGTTGGTTTTTCGTCGGGGTTAGCTGCTGAGATTCCGCCAATAGCAGTCGCTGCTGCTGCTTCTACATAATAGCTGTCGTCCCCTTTTTCGACGATCGATCTCAGCGCTTTATAAGTTTCGTGAGTTTGAATTTTACCCAGCGCATTCACCACAGCGCGACGAACACGAGCATCTTTATCTTTTAAACCACTTACTAAACCTTCAAAAACTTGGTCGAGTTTAATTTCAACTAACTGACCGGCAACTTCTGCCCGTACTGCCCAGAACGGCTCTTTCTTGAGAACTTCTGACAGCGTTTTCACAGCTTCTAGCCCTCCCTTCTTCGCCAAAGCTTGGGCAGCGTAAATCCGGGAAACCGGGTCTGGATCGAACTGCAACTGAGCTTTTAGTTCCGCAACTCCATACTCTAACACAACTGTTTTTAAGTATTTATTGCCGACATCAAAACTGATATATGCAGGCTTCTGTTCTAGGGGGAAATAGAAGCTTTGCTCGCGCTCATGCACTCGGACTGTGAAAGTTTTTAGGTTCGGGGTTGAACGTGCCCAACTGTCATCGTCTGCTTCTTTTTCTGGCTTGTAACCGAAGCCGATCGGGATTTTTAGGTCAAAGACATCTTTGCTGTTGCTGTTGCCATTCTTGCTATCTTTTACCTGAGTTTGGGTGACAGTAACTTTTGCTAACTTGCTGTCGCCATCCCAGGAATAAGCAACTTTATAATCGGGATGACCGCCGCGATAAACGTACTGGTCAAACAAAAACATGAGATTGCGACCGGTAGCCTTTTCTATCGCCCTGAGCAAATCGATGGTTTCTACAGTTTTGTGAGCGTTATCCCGCACAAAAGTGTGAATTGCTTTGTAAAATAATTCGTCGCCCAACTCGGCGCGAATCATGTGATAGACGCAAGCGCCTTTTTCGTACAAATGGCGATCGTACAATTCGATTGCTTCGCGGTAAACGTGAGTAACAATGGGGCGGCGGTAGCGGGAACTATCTTCAGCTAAATAATTGCGGGCTTCATTTAGCATATAGTAAGCCGCGTCTTCTTTGCCATATTCTTTGTCAGTCCACAGCACCTCGGAATAAGAAGCCATGCCTTCTTTCAGCCAAGCGTGAGACCAATGTTTAATTACTACTAAATCGCCGAACCACTGGTGAGCTAGTTCGTGGGCGACTAAGCTTTCAGTACCGCGATTGTCGAGGGCGGCGCGTTCGTCTAACAAGCACCTATCTGTCAGCAAAGTTGTGGAAGTATTTTCCATACCGCCGAAGATAAAATCATCGACGCAGACTTGAGCGTATTTGGGAAAAGGGTAAGGATAGCCAAATGCTTGAGAGAAGAATTCAATCATTTGAGGCGTTTTGCCCATGCTGCGCTTAGCGTCTGCTTCGCGGCTCCTTTCCACGTAATAATTAACTGGTTTGCCGTTCCATTCGTCTTTAATTTCGGCAAAATCTCCGACTGCTAAGGTCATTAAGTACGTCGGGTGTACCTGGGTTTGGGACCAGTGATAAATTTTATCGTCGCCTTCGTTTTTTGTACTAATTAATTCGCCGTTGGAAATAGCAAAAAGTTGTCTCGGCACTTGCACTCGAATTTCCGAAGTTGCCAACTGTCCGGGATAGTCGAAACAGGGAAACCAGAAACGGGAATCTTCGTCTTCGCCTTGAGTCCAAACTTGAGTAGGTTTGTCTGGATAGTGTTTGTCCGGGCCGACGAAATAAAGGCCACGTTGGGGTTTTTCGACCCAGTAGTCGATCGCAATTGTAATTGGTTGGTAAGCTTCTGTTGGTTCGTGTAGTTGAATTTGCAGCACTTCGCCATCGCTGTCGAAATTTTGCTCAATTTCGCCGACTTTTACTGATTTAATATTCAGGTTGACAGCATCTAAGGTTAATTTGTCAATACCGCTGCGGACTGGATTGATGCGGATGCTGCAAGTGCCACGAAAGCTTTGTTTGGGAATATTCAGCACTAAGTCGAGGAAAATATGCTCTACTTGACCAGGGCGATCCGGATTGTAATGCGGCCGAGCACCGGGCATCTCAAAGGATTTGTGAGCGTTTTCAGAATCGAAGTAAGTATTTGACATTGTGATGGCAAAGTTGTGAGTCGAGCGGCGATCGCTGGCAGCGCCGATCCGGCTGAACTGCCAGCTTATTATAGAGTAGCGCGTCCTAGCTGCTGTTGTCGCTAATTTGTTAAAAACTGGGTCTATCGTTGAGGGGATGGAAAATATGATTTTTTCGTTACAATAGTCAGCAAGGTTAATGTCTGCAATCATCAGCCTGTAATTGAAATTCAGAGGGAAATCTGTATGACAGCTACACTATCAGTTCCCAATTCCATCGAGTCTTGGCTGGGCGACGAAGCCGAAGACTTGCTCACCCATCAAGCAAAAGTTCCTAAAGATTTGTTGCACCTGCCGGGCCCGGATTGGGTCGATCGCATTTTTGCTCAAACCGATCGATCTCCTCAAGTTTTGCGATCGCTTCAGCAACTCTATTCTAGCGGACGCTTGGCGAATACCGGCTATTTATCCATCCTGCCAGTAGACCAAGGAATCGAACACTCTGCCGCCGCTTCTTTTGCACCGAATCCCATTTATTTTGACAGCGAAAACATCATCAAACTAGCAATCTCTGCTGGCTGCAATGCTGTCGCGACAACCCTGGGAGTTTTGGGAAGCGTATCTCGTAAATACGCGCACAAAATCCCTTTCATTGTCAAGCTCAATCACAACGAATTGCTAACTTATCCCAATCAATTCGACCAAATAATGTTTGCTTCAGTGGAGCAAGCTTGGAATTTGGGAGCAACAGCAGTCGGAGCCACAATTTATTTTGGTTCCCCGGAATCTACGCGACAAATCCAAGAAGTCAGTCAAGCTTTTGCTCACGCTCACGAATACGGCATGGCGACAATTCTGTGGTGCTACCTCCGCAACGATATCTTTAAACAAGACAAAGATTATCACGTTGCAGCCGATTTAACCGGGCAAGCAAATCACTTGGGAGTGACAATTCAAGCTGACATTATCAAGCAGAAATTGCCCGAATGCAACAACGGTTACGAAGCTGTTGCTAAAGCAAGCGACAAGACTTACGGCAAAACCGACAAGCGCGTTTATTCGGATTTGACAACGGATCACCCGATCGATCTAACTCGCTATCAAGTGCTCAACTGTTATGCGGGAAGGATGGGTTTAATTAACTCCGGCGGTGCTTCCGGTAAAAGCGATTTTGCAGAAGCAATTCGCACGGCGGTAATTAACAAGCGGGCTGGCGGCTGCGGCTTAATTTCCGGTCGCAAAACTTTTCAGCGTCCCTTTGAAGAAGGCGTAAAATTGTTCCACGCCATTCAAGATGTTTATTTGTCGCCTGAAATCTCGATCGCCTAAAAATTTCCCGCACTCAATATCACCACCTAAACCTAGGGTGCACTAGGCGTACAAATCCCCCTCAACGTAAGGTGCAGAGTGTGCACCTTACGTGATTAAAATTCTTTAATCTAAGGATCGCGAATTAAATAACTTACAATTTTAATTGTTATTGTGGGATGGGCGGGACGCCCATCCCACAAACTTGTGGAAGTTATTTAATTCTCATTCCTAAGTGCCAACTTAGCTGTAATATTAATACGAGCTGAAAATATATAGAGACACAGTATAGAATTTAAAAATGCCGCACAGCCTTGTTTTAAACCTGCTGCCAGTTGCACCAATTCCATCCCAGTTTTTAACGGGGCGACATCTCCACGCTTTGTTTTTGAATCTTGTGAGTGCTGTAGACAGCGATTTGAGCGCGTACCTGCACGATCAATCTCATGAAAAAGCTTTCACTTTAAGCCCTTTTCAAGTAAGCAGAAAAGAGGCTTACAAAAGCAGCACGCCCCAGCCACAAAAGAGAGTTTTGCCTCCGGCTTCCCGCACAATATCTCCGGCCCTACAGTGGGAACACAAGCAAGCTATTCAGGAAAATACGCCGATTTGGTGGCGAATTTCTCTGCTGGATGACGGTTTGTTCGATCGCCTAACTCAACTTTGGCAGCAACTTAATTTCGCTCGCCCCTGGCATCTGGGCCCGACAAATATATACATTACTAATATTTTGAGGGAACCGCAATCCAACCAGCCGTGGGTAAACTTTTGTAGTTACACCGAATTGTTCGAGAGAGCTTCGGAAACTGAGCGCCAAATAGCTTTTAGTTTTTGCACTCCTACTAATTTTCGGCAAGGTGTCTACGATAGTGCTATGCCCACTCGTGAGAGTATTTTTGGCAGTTTAGCGAATCGCTGGAACAAGTACAGCCGGATGGCGATCGAACCTACTTTCACAGAAGCTATTTTTCCCAGTTTCTTCGATATCAGAACAGAAGTTAGTACGGATTCTCGCAGTAAATTTATTGGCTGCGTCGGCGATATTAGTTACCGAATTATGGGAGATATAGCTCCTGCTACTATCAAGCAAATTAACACTTTAGCAGATTTTGCGCTTTACAGCGGAGTCGGGCGAAAGACGCCGATGGGCATGGGAATGACGCGCCGATTGCAGGTTTTTTAATCATTCACTTTTTGGCTGAATTTCACTAACAATTTCATAAACATCAGTGTCTGGTATTTTCGCAAACAAAGGCGCCATCTGCTTCAATATTTCCTGATAAGCTTCGCTTTGATTGGCTGCCATATCTTCTACGCTTTCCCAAAAAATGATGGCAATACCTTTGTCTGTATTGGGCAATTGCAGCAGGTATGCTCCCTTAAAACCTGTGGCATAAGTTGCAACGGCTTTTTCAAAAAGTTGTTCTGCAGCTTCAAATTTTCCTGGTTTAAATTCGCCAATGGCAACGTAGGCAAACTGATGTCGGAGAAAGTCGAGAAATTCTGACATATCTTTTTCCTCACTTAATAGCGATACACTAAGTTATATTTTACCCGATCGCCCGAAATTTGTGAATATCGCTGTTTATAAGTAGATCGACCTAAAAAAACCTCACAGCGCTCTCTCTCTTATTCTGCTCTATCCAACCAAACCATTAAATCGGATAAACTAGAAAATCCGACTACCTCCTCCACCAAACTCTCTAATTGCTCAACCGATAATTCCCCAATCCGCGAAACTACATCGGGATTTACGGCTCCTACACGTCGCTCCAGCAGACGCAGAATTAATGCTCTTTGGCCTGCTCTAATCCCTTCTTGCATCCCTGCTTGACGGCCTTCTTGCATCAATTGAGCCCTAGCTCGCTCCAAACCTTCTTCTATACCTCTAGAAACTATTCCCCGCTGTTCTTCGATCGCCGCTTCTTGGGCTTCCATATCCTGGAACTCTTTCAAGCTTAAGTTAGCTTCATTGGCAATTTGAAAAGCTTTTTCTAGTTCTGGAACTGTTTCCATTGTGGCTGGGATTGTTTCTAGATCGGGAGTGTGCTTCATAAAATAAATCCATTTATCAGTCAAACTTGTGAGTTCATCTAACTCTTTTTTGAACTTCGGCAATTCCACAAAAAACATTTCAACTTGGAGATGGGGATAATCAAATAGTTTCTCTTTTTCCTTGAACACAAAATGAGAAATAACATCAGGTTGTTCTTTAAACATTTCAAAATCAGTGATCGTCAAAGCAATTACTGGTTTTAATCTAGGATAACCTTCTCTGATTTTGAGTTGGTTGGCATAGGTTTTGGCTAGGTTGTAGACGACTCGTTTTTCAAAAGCGGCTACATTCAGAACTTGCATTTCAATAATTACCGTCTTGTTGCCCGTAATTCGAGCTTTGACATCCAAATAACTATCTTTGAGTCCGCTAACGGTAGCAGCCGAGTAAGGGTCAATAATTTGCAAGTCTTGGATGATTGGCTCACCGGCGTAAATTAGAGCATTTAAGAAGCTGATGAGGATGTCTTGGCTGTCGGTGGAACCAAAGATTTTTTTGAAGGCAAAGTCTGTTTTAGGGCTGATAAATTTCATGATATTTTTCCCGAACTGTTTTATTGATTTATGAAAAATTTTGAGCTAGTGCGATCGCTTCGGGGCTGCGAAAACTGGGTAGCTGCAATAGCCCACTTGAATTTAGGAAAATACGGGTGATATAAATTTAACATACAAGTAAAAATAAAACCAACATAAAAGTAACAAAAATGACCAAAATATTAGTAATTGAAGACAATAACTTAATTCGAGAAACCGTATTAGAACTTCTGCAATCGCGCGGTTTTGAAGCTGTGGGTGCTGAAAATGGAAAAGTCGGTATCGAGTTAGCAGCCCAAATTCCAGATTTAATTTTGTCAGATGTCATGATGCCAGAGCTAAACGGTTTTGAAGTATTCGCAGCCGTGCGATCGCACCCTGCAACCGCCAGCATTCCGTTTATTTTTATGACAGCCTCCGAAATGGAAAAAGCCCTGGAACTCAAAGCAGACGGCTATCTCCAGAAACCTTGCAGCCTAGCAGAAATGCTCGCGGCGATCGCCACTCAACTAGAAAAACCGACAGTTAGCAACCCACAACATCAAAAAGTACAGGACAATTCTGCACCATCAAATCTCAGCTTGCGCGCCAGCCATCAAAAATCTCGGTTTGAGATTGCCTCGGTTTGCTCGCAATAACACGCACAGTAACGTTATTGATACATAAGTTGAGGGAATTTCAAATTGGTTCCCCCCAGGGGTGGCTTAGACTGGGTATGTTGAATTTGGTTAAATATTTATGAACGCACAACCCAAAGGCCGCCTAGTTTGGAATCACTCTACCCACCTTCCCGGTTTGATACCAATTTTAGAGCGCCTCACCCTAAAAATGGGCATTCAAACAGTCACTCCCGGCGTCATCAACAAAGTTAAAGGACACATCCCCCGCATGACATTAAGAGTGTCAGTACCCATCCGCGGGGGATTTAAAATCATCGCCAGACAGGGCAAAACCGTACAAGAAGTCTTTATATTAACCACTCTCACTCAAGGGGACTTGGAAGAGACGATCGCCCAAACCCTACCCAAGTGACAATTTTTCCTTAGCAAGCAAAGCCCGAGCCCTAACTGAAGTAGTTTCATCGCTTTGGGTGATTTCCTCAAGTCGGGCCGAAACTTCCGCTAACCAATCCGGTTTAACAGTCGCAGCACCCGCCAAAGCTTGCAAACCCCCCGCTGCTGCGTAGCGCACCACCCATTCTGGATCTCGGGACGCTTGCAGTAGCGTTTTCACAGCGCGAAGTTGAGCATCTGCAATTTGTTCTGCCGGCATCAATTCCCAGCAAATCGTCCCCAAACCCCTAACCGCCGCCCGCCGCACGCTCAAAGCAAAGTCATTCGCCGCTGCATCGAGCAAAATCTCCAAACCCCTGGGGTCGCCAATTCCCGCCAAAGCCCGAACAGCCCAAGCTCTCGCCCCGTAATTGTAGCCGTCAAGCTGTTCTAGAAGCGGCAGCACCGCAGCTTCTCCGAGTTGAATCAGCCCGTCAACGGCGGCAACAGCGGCGCCTGGGTTGTTGTAACCGAGGACTGTAATTAAGGTAGGAATTGCTTGTGTTGAGGGAGTCGCCGCCAGTGCTTTGACGGAGTTTAACAAGCCTTCGGAAGAATCTGCTTTTTCGACAGCCTGAATTAGTTCTAATGCCATTTATTTGTAAGCTTTACCGTGACTATTGTAATTGTAGGTTGGGTCGTAAATTTTTGACCCCACCCCAACCCTCCCCTTATCAAGGGGAGGGAGTAAGAAATTTACAAATGATTTAGGATGGCTATATTGTAATTGTAGGTTGGGTCGATCGCGCGATCGAACTTTTTGCAGCGTGCGTGAGGCGCGGCGATCGACTTGAAAAGCTTACCCTGCTCGAAGTAGGACAGTCTTAGGAATGAGAATTAAATAACTTCCACAAGATTGTGGGATGGGCGTCCCGCCCGTCCAAAAAGGACGGGCGG
>NZ_JAUBTG010000045.1:0-53150 GCF_036702395.1 Microcoleus sp. D3_18_C2
GTCGAGCGCGAGCGGACGATCATCCGATCGCGCTCGACTATTATAATTTACTTGGGGACAATTAATCCACCCTGCTTATTAAGGGGGGCTAGGGGGGATCAGAATCTCCGCCTAAAAACGAGTAACTCCTATTCAATTAAATCGAAACTTTGTCAGCCAAAGTGACAATCTACCATGCAACTAAAATCAGCCGTACAGTGGATACCTCATCCCGACGGTTATTGGATACTTCGCAATCCCGAAGACATTACCTGTATTCAAGTTGACGACTTTGACAAACAGGTAATTTTGCAACTAAGTCAACAACCACTAACTAATATTCTCGCTGAATACGACCTGGATTTAGAAGACGTGCAAAATCTCTTAAGAGACTTAGCACAAGCAGGAATGCTAGAAGGAACCAAGCCACCGAAAGCCAAATTTAACCTGCTATCCTTCACAATTCCCCTAGTCAATCCCGATGTTTGGCTATCGCGGCACATCGACAAATTCCGCTGGATTTGGACATGGGAATTTGGCTTTTTTCTGTGCGCTTTCATCGCTTCCTCTGTAGCTGTGTGGTTGGCTTCCTCTGCCGAAGTCGCAGCCTCACATCAGCAGTTGTGGATAGCGGGAAAAAATGAGAATATTTTCAAATTTGTATTGCTGACAATGCTGGTAATAGCTTTGCACGAACTCGGTCACGCTTTCACGCTAAAACACTACGGCGGTATTGTTAAAGAAATTGGATTATTGTTTATGTGTTTCATCCCTGGATGTTACACAGATACAACCGACCAATACAGTTTAGTCCGGCGGAAACAGCGGGTTTTAGTAGTAGCCGCCGGAGTATTAATCCAAGTAACAATTTGGGCATGGGCTGTTTGGATGTGGCTGTTATCTCAGTCCAATCCGGTTTGGCATCAAATTAGTTATTTGTTGATGGTAGCCGCCTTGCTGACAGTTGCAATTAATTTAAATCCGTTGAATAGATTCGACGGTTATTATTGGTTAGTAGCAGCAACTGGCATTAACAATCTGCGACAAAGGTCGTTTGATTTTTATGTAGACTTGTTGCGGAGGGAGGAGATTGAGGAAACAGCAGAAACGCAATGGGTTTTGGCGGCTTACGCGCCTTTGAGTATACTTTATACTGTTTGGGTTTTGAGTTATCTAGCGTCATTGCTGGGTAATTTGGTTTTGCGGGTTTGGAGTTTTTAACCGCAGATTTATCACAGGCGGGACGCCCGTGCCACGAAATGCAAATTGATTATTTTAGGGGTTTACTGCAATGAATGTTTATCAAAAGTTGGGAATTGTTGGCGGAAGTTTAAGTTTGGCAGTTGTTAGTCAATGTTTTTCTGTACAAGCTGCTACTCTTACTCAAACTTATACTGTGGATCTGGGTTCCCAGCCATTAAATAGTAGCACTAATGTGGTTTTGCCTAAATTTAATTCGCTGTTAGGAACGCTATTAAGGGCTTATGTTACAGTTAAATCTACTGTTAATAACACTGTTAGCATTACTCCTTTGACTGGAGATTTTATGGGGACGGCGGCGAGTAATGCAAATATTGCTGTGAATATTCCGCTGTTAAAAGTTGACCCTAATTTGACTTTGAGTGTGTTAGCAAGTCCACCGGAAACGAGGATTGCTAATGGCGCTACAGGAAGTGTTAGCGGTTCGGCTTCGGGTACGGTGTCAAAGAGTTATGATTCCCAGCAGTCTCTGAGTGCGTTAAGTGGATGCGATGGAGATACTTTTATCGCAGGTTTGGTGACAACGGGTTTTACTCAAATTCAGGGGAATCCTGTTAGGGGAAGTTTCGATGGTAAGGTTGCGACTAACACTACAGTTAGTGCAATTTATGAGTATGAACCTGTGCCGGAACCGATGACTGCTGTTGGTACGTTGCTGGCTGCTGGAATGGGTTTGTGGTGGAAGAAAAAGGCGGCAAAAAAGGTGTAATATTAATTTGGAGATCCCCCTAGCCCCCTTAATTAACCAGGGTGGATAGGGGGAATCTCAAAGTTCTCCCTATTACTCGCAGCCCACAAAAAAAATAAATTCCCCAAAACACTTGACAGATTCGCGGAGGTATGGCAGAGTAGTAATTCGTGACCGATGCGGAACTGGCGGAATTGGTAGACGCGCATGATTCAGGTTCATGTGGTGCAAGCCTTCCGGGTTCAAGTCCCGGGTTCCGCATTCCCAAGGCAGAAGGAAGTTTGGGGTTAACCCGATACAGGCAATAACCCCATTCGCTCTGCTGAATTAAACAATGCTGACAAGTATTCAAAACCCCCTAGTTAAAGAAATTCGCAAGCTGCACAGCTCGAAGGGACGCAGGGAACAACAATTATTTTTACTCGAAGGGACGCACTTGCTCGAAGAAGCTTGCGCGGCAAAATACCCGCTAGCAACGGTTTGCTGCACTCCCGAATGGCTGGATCAGCACGGGCAACTTTGGCAGCAAGTTGGTAATTTAGCCGATCGCACCGAATTAGTAAGTGCCAAAGTGTTAGAGTCGATCGCCACTACAGTCCAACCCGACGGCATTGTCGCCACCGCACCCCGCACCGCAACAGAACCCGCAAAATTGTCAACTTTAGGAATAGCCCTAGAAACAATCCAAGATCCTGGCAACTTGGGGGCGATCGTCCGCACGGCTGCGGCTGCTAATGCCGACGGTTTGCTGCTGAGCGCAGACAGCGCCGATTTAGACCATCCCAAAGTGCTCCGCGCCTCAGCAGGAGCTTGGTTTAAGCTGCCAATGGCAGTCTGTCCAGATTTAACCGCCGAAGTCTCGGCCTATAAAAATCGAGGAATGCAAATTTTAGCAACTGTCGCCGGAGCCAGTTTAAGTTATTGGGAAGTAGATTTGCGAGTGCCGACGCTGATAGTTTTGGGCAACGAAGGCTCTGGTTTGTCGGAAGAATTGAGGAGTTTAGCCGATCGACAAATCCAAATCCCCCTGAGTCGTGGCGTAGAATCTTTAAATGTGTCGATCGCCGCAGCCCTCATCTTGTACGAAGCTCAACGGCAAAGAAGTCAGTCGATTTTAGATTTTAGATTTTAGATTTTAGATTGAAGCATTGAGCCCACGGATAAATTCGGGGGCCAGTTTATCCGATACAGGTTTTTTATTTCTGGACGGATGAATCCGGGGGCTTGTCTCCTGGATGTTTTCGGTCATTAGTTATTAGTCATGACTCATTAGTCATTATCTGTTGGGGCGGGTTCATCAATACCTGTAACTTCATATTCAGGGCCGCCACGGGGGGCTGCCCCTACAAGATAATGAAACAGCCCTGCCCCTCTACCAATCTCCCCCTCTGAGATGTGGCGGCTTTTGTTTATATTGATGCACACTGTAAAGCCAGGAAAGCGGGTACTCTCGTATCAACAGTTCAGGCTGGCATGAAATAAATATGAAGAAGTGTAGCCAAGTGCTCTCACAAATGTTAAGATTCTTAACATAACGTAGTATTGTGCTCGCCCCAACCAAAACCTAACCTGAGACGGTGCTGACTGGGAGTAGTAGCTAGCTACCATAAAATTAAGCCTCTTTAAATGGAAGGAAAGCGCAAGTCCCCGCCCGCTTTCCTTCCCAGCTAAAGCTAGGGGTTTGCGACTACCGCAAACCTTTAGAGGCACAGATCCTCAGCGGGAAAAGCTCATGAAAACTCTTAAGTCCTCAGATACAGATTCTGTTCGCGCTTACTTGCGGGAAATCGGCCGCGTTCCCTTGTTGACCCACGAGCAAGAAATACTCTACGGGAAACAGGTACAGCGCTCAACCGCACTGCATCAGGAGAAAAATATTTTAGCCGAAGAGTTAGGCCGCGACCCGACGGCGGCTGAATGGGCACAGGCAGTTGGGCTGTCTGAGGCACAGTTGCAGCGGACGATCGAACACGGGGAAAGGGCAAAGCGCCAAATGGTGGAAGCCAATCTCCGCCTGGTAGTGTCTGTTGCCAAGAAATATATCAAGCGCAACGTAGATTTACTGGATCTTATTCAGGAAGGCACGATCGGGATGCAGCGGGGAGTAGAAAAATTTGACCCGACTAAGGGCTACAGATTTTCTACTTATGCTTATTGGTGGATTCGTCAGGCAATTACTCGGGCGATCGCCGAAAAAGGCCGCACCATCCGCTTACCGATCCACATCACCGAAAAGCTCAACAAAATTAAAAAAGCTCAGCGCCAACTTGCTCAACAGCTTGGTCGCGCGGCCACGGCTGCTGAATTGGCATCCGAGTTAGAATTGACTCCCAAACAGATTCGCGAATATCTCGATCGGGCGCGCCTGCCACTTTCCCTGGACTTGCGCGTGGGAGACAATCAAGATACAGAGTTGGGCGATTTATTGGAAGATACGGGTACTACCCCGGAAGATTTTGCCCTGCAATCTTCCCTGCGGACTGACTTAGACCAGCTAATGGCGGAACTGACTCAGCAACAGCGAGAAGTGCTCGCCTTGCGGTTCGGTTTAGAAGACGGGCAAACCCTAACTTTGGCAAAAATAGGCGATCGTCTCAACATCAGTCGGGAACGAGTGCGGCAAATAGAACGGGAAGCTTTGACCAAACTCCGCAAGCGCAAGCAAGATATCAACGATTATCTAGCCAGCTAGGTAGATTGGGGATTGGCGATCGGGGTCTCCCCCTTGCAATCCCCAATCTAAAATCGTAAAAACCGCCGCTTTTAATTCGGTTGTGCCCACTTGGTTGCTATGATTGTCCTGCTACATTAGTAATTACTTAGTAATAAAGATCAGCAGCGATCAGATAAGGGTTATTTAATTTAACCGCCCGCGTCTAACATAACAAGCTGTGTCTGAAACGGAGGTACTCGTGAGCAACTCATCTAATAAATCCCCAGAATTCTTTGAAGAAGACGGAGAAAATGCCAACTTATTATGGCAATACGTGCAGTCAATGGCTCCCGACACAGTTTCTCAGTTGTCTAAGCCGACTTCTCACGAAGTGTTTCAAGTAATGGAGCGAAATATTGTTGGACTATTGGGGAATTTGCCTTCGGAACACTTCGGGGTGACAGTGACTACCAGTCGCGAACATTTGGGTAGATTGCTCGCCTCGGCTATGATTAGCGGTTATTTTCTCAAAAATGCCGAACAGCGAATGACTTTTGAAAAGTCCATACAAGCCAGTGAGAGACATGGCTCGGACGATTAGTAGATTCTTAACATTTAAGTGATCCAAGTGTCAAGCCCCCCCTCGCAAGATGGGGGCTTAATATTTTAGATTTTAGATTTTAGATTTTAGATTTTAGAGGGTTGATTTTAGATTAAATAATTGAATAATTATTGATATTATTCTTACATTCCCAATTCCCCATTCCCCATTCCCCATTCCTAATTAATATGTCTCTTCCTCCTGTTGCCCACAAAGTTATCGGCGTTGCTGCAATCTGGAACGATCGCCAACAAATTTTGATTGACAAGCGCCGACAACATGGACTACACGGGGGTTTCTGGGAGTTTCCGGGCGGAAAAATAGAGCCTGGGGAAACCATCGAAGCTTGCATAAAACGGGAAATTATGGAGGAGTTGGGGATTGTCGTAGAAGTTGGCGATCGCCTGATTACGATTGACCACGACTACACTAAATTTACAGTTAGACTATACGTCCACCACTGCCGCTACGTCAGCGGGGAACCGCAAACGATCGAATGCGATGAAATTCGCTGGGTGACACTCGACGAAATTGACCAATTTACTTTTCCCAAGGCAAACGCACAGATTATTGCTGCACTGCGGAAAATTTGAGCTGTAATATAAAATTCGGTTGCTACTGAACAACTGACAAATGACAGCTAACTTTTATTTTTGGACGGGCAGAGTAAAGTGAAAACAACTGCCTCTATCGGGTACGGAGTCTACCCAAATTTGACCGTAGTGCGCGCGGATGATGCCTTGACACAGAGACAGCCCAATGCCGTAACCGTCTTTTGATTTATCTCGCTGCAACCGAAAGCTGTCTTCAAAAATGCTCGCGCAATCTTCTTCAGGAATTCCCGGCCCGCTGTTGCAAATGCTGACTTGAACTTTGTAAGCGGTGCGGTGGAGAATGGACAGATTAACCGTTCCTTGGTCTGGGGTGTACTTGCTGGCGTTGTCAAGCAGGTTGACTATGACTTGTTTGATGCGATCGGGATCGGCATAAACCAAGGGTAAATCTGCGGGAATGTCTGTTTCTATGTTCAGACTTTTCGCCTGAAATTTGTCTTGAAACTGCAAGATTACATCTTGACAAATCGCCCCCAGTTCGATTCTTTTTGGTTCAATGTGGAGTTGAGCGTTTGTACCCCGGGCTGCTTGCAGGATATCTGTAATCATACGATCGACAATTCGGATTTGGCGGCGGGCTTGTTTCATCAAATGAGCCGCCAGACTCGGTGTCAAACGCGACTTTTCCCCCTCTTTCACCTTCTGACTTGACTCCAAAGTCTCCAAAGCCAAAGATGCGGCAGTCAAGGGATTACGCAAGTCGTGGGCTAGCATCGCAATAATCCGGTCTTTCAACTGCAACTGCTCTTGCAAGTGTTCTTTTTCCTGTTTGAGGCGAAAAACTTCATCAGAAAGCTGCACGAGTTCGGCCGCGCAAGCAACGGAATAGATGGGTTTTGCGTCAGTCAGGGTTTCCGCAATAGCTGCGGCCGACTGCTGCCCAGGTGTGTATTCGTCTACAGAACGCTTCCAGCGGGGCCACCAGTGTTCGAGTTGGGCGATTAAATTGCTGCCGGCGAGAGTTTGTCGCGGATCGGGATGAATTTTGAGCAGCGAGGGAGTGGCTACAAGTTTAAAGTGTTCGGCTAAATCGGGCTGTTCTCCTACGTCGATGATTTGAAGCTCAAAGTCGCACTCTGCCTTCAAATCCTTTAGGGACTTGCGGATGTGTCTGGTCTGTTCCCTGGAAGAGGGACGCTTGTCTACGAACAGCAAAAGCTGTAAAAGCGGTGCGGGATTTACCGGCTGTTCGGGAGAACAGTCAGTGCCGCTGGTGCCGAGTGTTGGATGGACGCTGTTGAGCTTTTCGATCGGGTGAAAATAATTGAGCATTGCCGAGCCGAGTTATTTCACTTCTACTTTAATTTAATACTTACTTTAGATTTATGCTATTGTCCGATAATTTCATTACAGGCGGGCAGATGATATTTTTGAGATGGAAGAAAAATGAGTCGCTGCGGGTGGTGGTTCAAGTGGCGGTCGCCTTTTTTGTGCTGTGCCTGTTGCTGACGCTGCACCGCTACTACAGCTTTTACGCTACTTACGACCAAGGAATTTTCAATCAACTTTTTTGGAACGGCACTCGGGGTCACTTGTTTGAGAGTTCCCTCTCTTCGGCTTTGTCCACTAATGTGGTTCACCAAAACCAGCTTCCGGAGGTATCTTACTACCGGTTGGGTCAGCATTTCACCCCGGCGCTAATGCTGTGGCTGCCAATTTACTCTCTGTTTCCCTCTCCCGTCACTTTGACGGTGTTGCAGGTGACTTTAATTACGGCGGCTGGAGGAGTGCTCTATGCTCTCGCCAGACACTATCTGGAACCCCGGCTGTCGGCGACAATTGTTGTGAGCTATTACTGCGCTAACGCGGTCATCGGCCCGACTATGGGCAATTTTCACGATGTTTGTCAAATTCCGCTGTATGTCTTTGGCTTGCTGCTGGCGATGGAGAAGCGCTGGTGGCCATTGTTTGGGATTCTGGCAACTTTAATTTTGGCCGTGCGAGAAGATGGGGGAGTTGTGTTATTTGGCGTCGGAGTTTACCTGATTTTGAGCCGGCGCTACCCTCGGACTGGTTTGGCTGTCTGCATACTCAGTTTTGGTTATATGATCGTCCTGACCAATCTGATTATGCCTTTGTTTTCTGCTGATATATCCCAGCGGTTTATGATGGAGCGCTTCGGTCAATATGCCGAGGGAGATGAAGCTTCTACTCTAGAAATTATTTGGGGAATGGTGAGTAATCCCGGACGGTTGGTAGCTCAGTTATTTACGCCGTTTTTTGGTAAGATTAGGTACCTGCTTGGCCAGTGGTTGCCATTAGCTTTAGTGCCAGCTTTCGCACCTGCGTCTTGGATGATAGCTGGATTTCCGCTGCTGAAGCTATTTTTAGCAAAAGGAGAGTCGGTGCTGGCGATTAATATTCGCTATGCGATGACTGTGGTTCCAGGGCTTTTTTATGGGGCGATTCTGTGGTGGGCCCAGCGTCAAAAGGAAGAAGATAGAATGGTGAGAGAGGAAAGAATGTTTTTGCGTTTTCCTTCTGCTTTATTTCCTCTCCCTTCTTCTTCAAAGTTTCGCCGCTTTTGGGCGTTTTGCATCTGTTTGTCGCTATTTTTTACCTTCACTTCTAACCCAAATCGGACTTTTTCTTTGATTTTGCCCGATGCGATCGATCCTTGGGTGCAGGTTCCTCTCGTCAGACAATGGCAGCACGTTTTGCAAGTGCGGCCGCTATTGGCTCAAATTCCTGCGGATGCTAGCGTGGCAGCGACGAATACTATTGTGCCGATTTTGTCAAGCAGGCGGGAAATTCTCAGGTTTCCGATGTTGGAACTCCGCAATGATGCGGGGAAGGCAGTGAAGATGCAATATGTAATTGCCGATTTGTGGCAGTTGCAGCAGTATCAGGCTGCGTTTCGCGCGGAACGGGGACAGTTGCGGGAAATCGTACCGGCGATCGATCGAATGTCCAAATCTGGAGAGTACGGCATTGTTGGCTTTGAAGACGGCGCGATTTTGATGCGTCAGGGTGCTGTTTCTAATTCTGCATCAGTTGCTGCTTGGACTCGTTTTCGGCGCGAATTGGAGCCGATTTTGAAGAAACAGTAAGCGGGTAGGCGCGATCGCCATTGCTGCCCTCAGTGGCTCAAATCTTGAGGAAACCTGTTTTTTTCAGGTAATGGCGATCGAGCAATTTCCTGCAAAAACCAGGTTTAGCCATGATTTTCTGTCTTTGTTGCTGCCAAAAGTCAGGCATTCGGCATCAACTTGCGCTCAACTTAAATTTAAGGGTGATAATTATACAATAAATCTGTTAATCCTAAACATTAAGTTATATAAAAAATTTGGAGGAAGAAAGATGAAAATTTTGGTATTGGCATGGGAGTTTCCTCCCAGAATCGTAGGCGGTATCGCCCGCCACGTATCAGAACTATATCCAGAATTGGTGAAGCTGGGACACGAAATTCACTTAATTACAGTAGAGTTCGGCCACGCGCCGATGTACGAAGTGGTGGAAGGAATACGTGTGCATCGGGTGGTGGTGGGGCACGCTAGGGACTTTTTTCACTGGGTGGCGAACCTTAACCAAAGCATGGGCTACCAAGGCGGGAAACTGATGCTTGAGGAAGGCCCCTTTGATATCATCCACGCTCACGATTGGCTAGTGGGAGATGCGGCGATCGCCCTCAAGCATACCTTTAAAGTACCGCTAATTACCACCATCCACGCCACCGAATACGGGCGCTTCAACGGCATCCACAATGAAGGGCAGCGCTACATTAACGCCAAGGAAAACGACCTCGCTTACAATTCTTGGCGGGTAATTGTTTGCAGTGATTATATGCGGCGGGAAGCCGAACGGGTACTAGCGACTCCGTGGAACAAAATAGAGGTAATTTACAACGGAATTAGACCAGATAAAAAGCCCCGATGGCACGAATTTGACGCGATGAACTTCCGTCGTCAGTTTGCTGCAGACGACGAAAAAATAGTTTATTATGTAGGAAGAATTAGCTACGAAAAAGGTATTTCTGTATTTCTAAATGCAGCACCTAAAGTAATTTGGGAAATGGGGGGTAAAGCGAAAATAGTAATTGTTGGCGGCGGCAATACAGACCATCTAAAACAGTTAGCTTGGCATTTAGGAATTTGGAATAAGTGTTATTTTACTGGGTTCATGTTTGAGGAACATCTCGACAAATTTCAGACGGTGGCTGACTGCGCGGTTTTCCCCAGTCTTTACGAACCTTTTGGGATTGTAGCGTTAGAAAGCTTTGCTGCAAGAGTGCCTGTGGTGGTTTCGGATGCGGGCGGACTTCCAGAGGTGGTGCTGCACACTAAAACTGGCGTTGTTACTGAGGCAAACAATCGGGATTCTTTGGCCTGGGGAATTTTGGAGGTTTTGAAAAATCCGGGTTACGCGCAGTGGTTGGTTGACAATGCTTATCAAGATTTGGAACGCCGGTTTAGTTGGCCGAAGTTGGCGATAGAAACCCAGTGGGTTTATGAACGGGTGGTGGAGGAAAGGGCTGAGGTTGATTGGTAAGAATGCTCTTTTTTGACAGTTGACAGTTGACGGTTGACAGTTGACAGTTGACAGTTGACAGTTGACAGTTGACAGTGAGTCGAATATCAACTTTTTTGGGGCAAATCTTAAGAATTTGTAACACAATGATAGAGACACTCGAACTTACTTTGAGTGCACTCATAAGATTTAAAGGGAATTCGCATCTTGAATATTTTTAGGGAAATCGATCCCCAACCCAGACGCAGCTTACTGATTTTATTCACCGCAGGGCTGCTATTCTGGTCGAGTTTGGCTTCGCTACTGCCAACTTTGCCGCTGTACGTTCAATTTGTGGGCGGCACAAAACAGCAAATTGGCTTTGTGATGGGTGCATTTGCGATCGGACTTTTGCTATCGAGGCCACAATTGGGCAAAATAGCCGACAGCAGGGGGCGAAAACAAGTTTTGCTTCTAGGTGCGTCAGTTGCTGCGATCGCCCCTTTGGGCTACCTGTTAGCTCAATCTATCCCCTTACTGTTACTTCTTCGCGCTTTTCACGGTATTAGCATCGCCGCTTTTACCACAGCTTACAGCGCTTTGGTAACAGATTTGTCGCCACCAGGAAAGCGGGGCGAATTAATCGGTAACATGAGTTTGGTAAGTCCTATTGGTCTAGCATTTGGCCCGGCTATTGGCGGATTTGTGCAAGCTGGGGTTGGTTATACTCCTTTGTTTGCGATGTCGGCAGTTTTCGCTGCAATAAGTGTATTTTTTACCTGCCAAATTGCGGAACCTAATTTTGCCGATTTAACAAAATCGGACTCGCTATCGGAGGACAAAAATAGCCAAAAATACTGGAAAATGCTCTGGAATCCGAGAGTGCGGATTCCGGCTTTAGTGTTATTGGTGGTTGGTTTGGTATTCGGAACTTTGAGCACTTTTATGCCTTTGTTTATCCAAGAAACCAAGGCTAATTTCAATCCGGGATTATTTTATTCTACGGCAGCTATCGCCAGTTTCGGTATGCGGTTAGTCACGGGACGGGCTTCGGACAAATACGGCCGCGGCTTGTTTATTTCTGGCGGCTTAATCTGTTATGCCGTATCTATGTTATTGTTGTATTTTGCTAACAACACCAGTGCTTTTTTAATAGCAGCTTTGGTTGAAGGTTGCGCGGGCGGTACGGTTTTGCCGATGATGGTAGCGCTGATGTCGGACAGGTGCGAACCTCATGAAAGGGGCCGGTTGTTTTCGCTTTGTATTGGCGGATTTGATTTAGGCATTGCGATTGCTGGGCCGACTTTAGGCTTTGTGGCTGAACAAGTTGGCTACAGAAATATGTTTGGTTTTGCTGCTGGCCTCGCTGGCTTGGCTTTGCTGATTTTTATTACTCAGTCTAGCAAGGGCTTGTCTAATTCGATGAAGTTTGCGATCGGTCGAGGCAAAGATGTTTATGCTTTGAACCGATGATATTACAGAAGCAAGAAGGAAGAGGCAATCATGGGACTTACCAAAAAACCCGGTTTCTCCCAAAAATCGTGAATCTATGCGACAGATATTGAGGCAGAAACCGGGTTTTTGTTCCCGCGCAGCATTCTGAAAAACAGGCAAGATGCCTGTTCCACAAAGATTAAAAAAGTTCTGAGTTTTAAATCGTGAGTTGAATTAATTTCTTAATTCAAAACTCAAAACTCAGAACTCAGAACTCACAGCTTATAACGTTTTTAAATGGGCTTGGAGGGATTCGAACCCCCGACCTCATGGTTCGTAGCCATGCACTCTATCCAACTAAGCTACAAGCCCCTGTTGAGTTAAGATTTAATCTAAAATTGATTAAGTTCTTTTCTCACAGAATCTAACAGTAACACCATTACCAAAAAAATGCAAGACCTTTCGCAAACTTTTTCTAAATTGCCCGATCGCACACAGCTAACTCACCTCGACAACAGCGGGGAAGCCCAAATGGTGGACGTTTCGGCGAAGGTGCCGACTGTTCGGCAAGCTGTGGCTGCTGCCAGGGTGCGGATGCTGCCGGAGACGTTTGCGGCGATTGAAGCGGGGAATGCGCCGAAAGGTGATGTGTTGGGCACTGCAAGGCTGGCTGGAATTATGGCGGCGAAGCAGACGGCACATTTGATTCCTCTGTGTCACCCTCTGCCGCTGAGTAGCGTGGAGGTGCAGGTGATGCCGGATGCTGGGTTGCCGGGGTATCAAATTCGGGCGACGGTGAAAATTAAGGCGGAAACAGGGGTGGAAATGGAGGCGCTGACGGCGGTTTCGGTGGCGGCGCTGACTTTGTATGATATGGCGAAAGGATTGGAAAAGTCGATCGCCATTGAGTCAATTCGCCTGGTGAGTAAAAGTGGTGGCAAGTCTGGAGACTATGAAAATAATGTAGAGGCATAATACCAATTTCATAAAGTAGCGCTAGATATTACCCCCCCAACCCCCCCTTATTAAGGGGGGGCTAAGACTTCATCCATAGCACATCTTTAGAAAAAGGGTATAAGTTTCCTGCCGAAAGAGGGATGCAGCATTCAAAAAGCTGCACTTATGATTAAAATAGGCACTGAACTACTATCAAGTGAAAAACTATGCCTCCTCGTTGGCCCCGCAAACCCGATCGCAATGATCCAGAGTACCGTCGCTTAGATGACAGGATGAATTTTGCTATCCACGTCGGTCTTTTTTCTGCTACCAATTCTGGGTTGTGGTTTGTTCACAATTTGCAAAAGGCTGATTGGCCTTGGGCAATTTCGGTAACGGGTGGATGGGCTCTAGTAGTTTTGGCCCACGCGATTTACCATTTTGCGATCGCCGATTATTCGCCCCTCACCAAAGATTCTGGCTGAAGGCAGTTGTCGGCGATTTGTTAAGTCTTTTGATTGATAACAAATAACTTTCGGCTTTTTTGATATGGCTAATACTACACAGGCGATCGAATCCTTAGCAGCCGAAATCGGCGAAAATGTCTACATTGACATTGCCAAATGGCATTTGTATCTCAATGATGCCCACCTGCATACAGTTGTTGCCCAACAACTTTATTCGATGCTGGAAGATGGCGATTTAGATGCTGACAAAGTTGGACAAGTTTTGCAAGGAATTCCAGTCAAGTTGGGCGGCGGCAAGCGGGAAGTGCCGCTTGCCGATTTGATTCCGATGCAGTGTCAAGTTCAGTTGATGGATGTGCTTGAGGAATTTCAGCGGAAGATGTGATACAGCAGATTTCACATTTATGAAGTACACCCCCAGATAAATCCCCGTAGGGACACTCCAAGAGCCCAAGGAGTGTCAACTTAAGCTGTGAGTCCGCCAGTCCTCTCGCCAGTCCGCCAGTCCGCCAGGGAATGAATTCCCTGTCTAATAGCTAAAGTCCTCTGAAAGAGGACTGATGAGTTTAAAAATTCTTCTTCTGAGTCCTCTTGAGAGGACTTTCGCTTTGAGGCAGGGGTTTCAACCCTTGCCGGACTATGGGTTGTACTTAAGTTGACACCTATGGGCATTGCCGTATCCTACACTTCCTAAACCTGGAATACGCTGTATCAATTGTTGATTTGGGTTTAAGTGCGATCGCCTTTTTTGGTCTTTTTGTACCGAAGGGGCGATCGCGCTTTTTTTCCTTTCCTAAACCAGCATGAAATTAGCCGATGTTATCGCATCCGCACTCACTCCAACCATCACACCTAACTGCTCCCCTGTCAAGAGATTCTTAATAATAGTTCCCTGAGTATTTTGAGTTATTTCTAACTGACCAAAACTCAAACCACCGCTTAATCCAATCAAATCTTGACCCAGGGTAAAATCAGCGATAATATCAAATCCTTCACCAGTTGTTAAGGCAAAGATATCGTTGCCGCTACCGCCAATCAAACTATCATTTCCCATTCCTCCATCCAGGAGATCGTTGCCTTTGCCACCAGTGAGAGTATCGTTGTCTGCGCCTCCGAAAAGAGTATCATTTCCGGCACACCCTCCCAGGATATCTGCTCCTTCGTCACCGTTGATTAAGTCATTACCTTCACCGCCACAGATGGTATCCGAACCTAACTGGCCAAACAGATTGTCATCACCTTGACTGCCAAGCAGGATGTCGTTACCTTTGCCTCCATATAAGGTGTCATTATCCTTACCACCATCGATGAAGTCATCATCTTTGTTGCCATAAATGATGTCAATACCTTCGCGGCCATGTAAGAAGTCATTGCCTTTGCCTCCGAAGATTAAATCGTTGCCAGACTCGCCAAGAACGATGTCGCTTCCTTCATCTCCGTAGAGAGTATCTTCATCTTTGCCTCCGGCGATGAAGTCATTGCCTTGGTTGCCATTAATAATGTCATTATCGGCACCACCGTATAAGTTGTCATCCCCGGATTTGCCCTCGAATATGTTGGCAGCATCGCTACCTAGTAATTCATCGTTTTGGGCAGTGCCTATTTGAATGTCGGATGCGTCGAGTATGGTGTTTTCAACTGAGTTGGGTCGGTTTAAGTTGGGATAGGTAATTTGGTCGCAGATGCACTCATCGTCTGAGAGGTTATTAGTTGTTGGCGTGGGAGTTGCTGTTTCCGATGGTGTCGGTGTTTCCGACGCTGTTTCCGATGTTGTCGGTGTTTCCGAGGCTGTTTCTGATGGGGTCGGGGCGATCGGTGTTGGTGTGACGGGTGTGGTGCCAGTGTCGGTGTCGGTTTCGGTGTCGGTTTCGGTGCCGATTTCGCCAGAGGTAGGTTCCTCTGGAACGAGTAGGCTATTACCATCAATAGTCTCGACAACCGGGCGAACAGTGGGGTCATTAACCTTCACCTTCTCGATCCGAGCCAGAATCGCCTCTTTACTGTTTTGAGCAAGGAACTCTTCAACCGTCACAGTTCCCGCAGCCAGTTCCGGCAGTCCCACGGCAATTTGACCTACAGACACCGCCTGCAATTTGGTGATGTCAAGGGCAATATCTTTGATGGGGCGACCGCTAGCCACGAGATCCTTGACCATTTGATTGCCCAAAGCCATGATTTGAGCCGCAGCCGCCGCACTCGCAGCCAGTTGTGTCGGGTTGATTTTGGGGTCAGACTCTGATGCTTTGGTAATGGCTGCTTGAAGGATAGCCAAGATTGTTTCTGTTTTGCCTAAATCTACAGCAGCGCCACCCTTGACTTGATTGGCGATCGCCCCGATACCGCTAAATGCGAGTTGAGCAACTTCTGTTTCTGACACCCCCTCGATGAATTTTGCTGTCTGGACGATCGTGTTTTGCACCAGAATCATCGAGCCAAACACCGATACACCATTCGCGTCGCCCTTGGCGATCGCCTCTAGGGGGTCGTAGCTACCTAAATCAACTTCTG
The DNA here is from genome assembly GCF_036702395.1 of Microcoleus sp. D3_18_C2. Taxonomy (NCBI): domain Bacteria; kingdom Bacillati; phylum Cyanobacteriota; class Cyanophyceae; order Oscillatoriales; family Microcoleaceae; genus Microcoleus; species Microcoleus sp. D3_18_C2. The sequence goes on from NZ_JAUBTG010000045.1 coordinate 15,587, forward strand.
CAGGCAGCCCTAACGCTGCTTTTACCGCAGTTTGGGCTGTTGCTGGGTCAACACCTTGCTTCACCAATTCAGCGATCGCCGTCGTTAAAGGTGTCACAGTCGTTGACTCCAGGATAGAAGTCAGTGGCGTAGCCATCGACAAACCCGTAGCAGCATCCACCCCGCCAATGATGTCCATCCCTCCCATCAAGACAAACTGACCTTCGGTGTAGTCAATTTCACCATTTTGGTTGGTATCAAACTTTTCGACCTCCACGTTCAGATCGAAGCTGCCATCTGCCCGCGTAATCGTAAAGGATTCCTCCTCATCCAACATCCCGTTTAAGTTGGCATCTAAGAAGACTTTACCGCTAGAAATGTAACCGTCGCTGACCCAACCTCTAAAGAAGGCTAATCCTTTCTCTCCTACTTTCTCTACTACTTTCTTTACTTCTGCTATTGCATTTGTCGCTAGATTTTTAATTGCTTCTTCAAGGTTAACCGGATAAGAAAAATCCTCAACCCCCATTACGGTTTTTACATCGCCATTAGGAGCAACAATTCGCCATCCTGTCGATGTCTCGGCAAACTGATAGTCTTCCTTCTTGCCGGTCAAGCTTAAGGTATCGTTACCAGCTCCTCCATCAATGGTGTCGTTACCAGTCCCAGGAACGAGGTAGTCGTTATCATCGCCGCCCAAGAGAATGTCATTCCCCTCTGCACCGTTGAGAATGTCATTTGCCTTTTGGCCATCAAGAAAGTCGTTGCCAGCTTGACCAGAGAGGATATTACCATTACCCCAATCATCACCAACCAATGTGTCGTTCTGAGGCGAACCAATGATATTGTCAATCCCAATTAAGCCATCGACGTTGCCAGAAAAAGTAGCTTTTTTAGAGATTAAATTCGCGTTAACGGAACCGCTAGAAAATCTGTAGTCGGCAGTATCAGTTCCGTCACCTCCATCTAGGATATTAGAGCCATTCCCACCAGAGAGAATATCATCATCTTCTTTACCATAAAGGGAATCGTTCCCCTCTCCACCATCAAGGATATCCTTACCCTTCCCACTCTCTAGGTAGTCGTTTCCTGCTTCTCCTTTCAGGTTGTCATCGTCTTCATGGCTATAGAGGCGATCGTCACCTTCACCCCCATAAAGGTAGTCTTTACCTGCATAGCCGTCCAGAAGGTCATTGCCTGTTTTACCAAAGAGCGTGTCATTACCGACATCGCCGTCTAGAGAGTCGTTGCCCTGACCGCCGTCTAGATAGTCATCACCCGAATCACCATCAAATTTGTCATCGCCAGCTCCCCCATCTAGAGCGTCATTATCATTACCACCATTGAGAATATCGTTGCCAATACCTCCGAAGAGATAATCCTTGCCACTCTCACCGTTTAGCGTGTCATCATTCCAAGACCCACTATAATATGTTTGTCCCTGTTTTCCGTTGTCTTCGCCATAGAGAACATCGTCCCCGTCTCCACCTTGGAGTGAATCCTTACCTTGCTGACCGTAGAGAACATCTGTGTCCTTGCCACCGTTAAGAGTATCTTCATTGTCAGAGCCGTGGAGTTCGTCTTTCCCATCTTCACCCGATAACAAATCGTTGCCTGCGTCACCATAGAGACGATCCTCGTCTTGCCCGCCATATAGAGTGTCCTTGCCATTCCCACCACGAAGATTGTCATAACCTTCTTGACCGCGGAGGTCATCGTCACCGTCCTCGCCATAGAGCTCGTCTTGATCCCATCCCCCGTAGAGAGTATCTTTACCAGATCCACCGGAGAGGCGGTCATTGCCCGAATTTCCGTCAAGTTTGTCGTCGTCCTCGTCACCGTAAAGCACATCGGTGTTATCACCCCCAGAAAGCTCGTCATTCCCACGTTCACCATGGAGCTCGTCATCTCCACTTTCACCATAGACCTGATCTGAGCCATATCCCGCCCATATTAGATCACCATCATGCCCACCCCAAATTCTGTCGTTACCTCCTTTACCTACGAGCTTGTCATTGCCTCGGTGACCATATATCCAGTTGTCAGCATCATTTCCATAAATTTCATTGTTTCCATCATTACCACTGTTGGGATTGCCAATCCCCACAAAATCTCCTACATCGTCTAAAAATTCATAGCCAGCATTTTTAAGATAGTCTCCTACCTTATTGAAGGTATCAAGTACACCTGATGTAACACTATTAAATCCATTAACAACGCCATTAATGGCATCATTTACAACACCTGTGACTGCACCCAGGGCCCCGCCGATCACTTGGTCAAACAAATCTTCCATACTTCTCAGCGGAGCTAATGACACGGTATAGTCACCCTTTAGCGCTCCAGCTTGATAACCTACCTTTACTTTGGAACCATTAGGTGTACCATCTGAGGTAATCTCAAGGTTTGCCCCAACATTGCCAACGAGCGGTATATCGTACCCTATCAAACCTTTAACTGTTACCTTGCCATTCTGTAGGCTGATGTTCGCACTGCCTAAATTTCGACCGAAAATTTTGGCGGTTCCTCCGATTTTTATATCGGTTGGACTTTTGATATCAATGAGCGCATTCTCGATTGATAAGACCCCGAATAAATCAAGCTTTCCTTCAACTTTCAGACCGCTACTATCAGCTTTAATCTTCGCTCCGGCAACTTCTCGCCCAAGAATCTTCACAGAACCCGCTCCACTGGCCGTCTTCTTGGCAATATCAACTGAAAAATCGTTAATATCTAGTGCTACGACTCCATAATTCAAATCAAAATCTTTGATTTTGGCACTCGTGCTTGTAAATTCCACATTGGCTTTAGCAACGGTATGGCCAAAAATCTCAAGTTTCCCATCTCCTTTAAGGTATTGTTCAGTAGGACTGACCTTGACTGCAAAATCCAAAGTCTTATCATTAGGACCATCCGCACCCGTCAGCTTCAAAAATCCCAAGTCAATTTCATCAATCTTTAAAAATCCCTCTAAACTTGGATTGCTTTGAGCGTAGGGATTGGCATTGAGACTGAGTGAAGCTTCTTTTCCCCAAGCAGTTAACTTCCCATTAATACCAAGACCTTGGGTTAATTTTGTTTGTGCAATTTCTGTCTCTAACGGCACTAACTTGAGTAGTGGATCAAAGTTTGTATCTGCATCAGGCCCATCAACAGAGACAATATTGACATTCAAGGTTTGCTTCAAAAACGATTCTGCAGTCTTAACAAAATCGACTTCCTTCCCCACTTGTTTGATGAGATAAGAGCGAACGGGACCAGCCCAGAGATCAAGAAGGTTGACAGGAGCATTTGCCGTTAATTCCACTGCAAATTTCGTGGGATCGTTAGAACTGACCAAGAAAGCAGACTTGATATCGAAGTTACCAAACTTTAAATCTCCCACAAATCCAACATTATCAACCCAAGGTTTTACATAGGTTCCGCCAACTTGTAAGGCTAAATTCCGAATTTCTGAATTCGGTAAGCCAAAGGGATTTTTCCAGGGAGTTTTGGCAGTGAGTTGAAGCGCACCCGTAATTGATTTCGGATCGAGAGTCAATCCTCCCGAAAACGTTAAATCAGGTTCCGTTGTTTGGAAGGGATCATAACCTTTAATTAAAAAACTGCCTACTATACCGAAATTAGGGAGAGAAATTGTATCGGCTGAGGCGCTTAATTTAGCACCAGCAATCTCAATCGAGAATGGGTCAACTTTCAAAAGTGTTAGGTTTTGAGTGCTTAACTCAGCACTGAGGCTCACTTTTGGTAGAACACCTGTTCTAACTTCTGCTTTTAGCTCTACCTCCTTAATTTTTAGCTGCTCATTAATCAAGTCTAAAAAATTTCTTTGACCATCATTCTTAGCATCTGCAAAGTTTAGTATTCCACTGAGTCCGTAGGTGGGAGCGGAGGTGTTTAGGTTGGATAAGGTGAGGCTGGGTTTGCTTAGGGGTATAGTGACACCTGTTGCAACCTTAGCGACAAGAGGAAGAGCTCCGAAGTTAGCGAAAGGTATGCTCCCGTCATGGGTGAGTTTCAGTTCGTTGTTTTTAAATTCAGCCGTTAAGGGCTTGACCATCGGTACAAGTGCTTCGAGGACTTTTTTTTCTACATTAGGTACACTAATCTTGTTGTTTTTCAGATAGGCGTCTAGCTCGCTCCAGTTTTCAATCCGAGAATCGAAAGTGCGCGTTAAAGGTGTAGCAGCGATATTGTTGTTACCGGCTGCATCAGTGGCGCTGCTGGCGGGAACGTTGACGGTTACGATGCCACTACCCGTTGGTGTGACAGTGAAATTGTAGTTACTACCGGTGCCGGTAAACCCACTGACAGTGGCGTTGGTGAGGCTGATATCGCTGGCAATAAACCCGGTAACATTTTCGTTGAAAGTTGCGGTGACATTGAAGGGATTCTTGACTGTTGCCCCAGCGTTTGAAGCGAGGGTTACAGTGGGGGCTGTGGTATCAACGGCAGCAGCAGTGGTGAAATTCCAAACAGTTGCGCCTGTAGTACCGGCATAATTGTTTCCAGCTAAATCTTTAATCGCACCGGCCGCAATTTCAACGTAGTAACCAGTACCTTGCGCTAAATCTGCTGTGGGATTAACGGTGACTGTACTACCACTAACAGTGACATTTGCCGCTGTGACATTGATAGTTTCTACAACTGAGTTGTCGGAAACTTTCTTGATGACAATATTGCCAGTGCCTTTTTGGACAGCTTCACTCAAGTTGACGACTAAATTAGCAGCAACTGCAACACTGGTGGCGTTATCTGCGGGGGTGAAAGTGGCTGTGGGCGCTGTGGTATCAACGGCAGCCGCAGTGGTGAAATTCCAAGCAGTTGCGCCTGTAGTACCGGCATAATTATTACCAGCTAAGTCTTTAATTGCACCGCTGGCAATTTCAACGTAGTAATCAGTACCAGGCGCTAAATCTGCTGTGGGATTAACGGTGACGGTACTACCGCTAACGGTGACATTTGCTGAGGTAACATCAATGGTTTCTAGAACTGAGTTGTCGGAGACTTTCTTGATGACAATATTGCCGATGCCTTTTTGTACGGCTTCACTCAAGGTGACGACTAAATCAGCAGCAACTGCAACACTGGTGGCGTTGTCTGCGGGGGTAAAAGTGGCTGTGGGGGCTGTGGTATCAACGACAGCCGCAGTGGTGAAATTCCAAGCAGTTGCCCCTGTAGTGCCGGCATAATTGTTACCTGCTAAGTCTTTAATCGCACTGGCAGCTATTTCAACGTAGTAATCTGTACCTTGCGCTAAATCTGCTGTGGGATTAACTGTGACGGTACTACCGCTAACGGTGACATTTGTTGAGGTGACATCAATGGTTTCCACCACTGAGTTATCCGATACTTTCTTTATGACAATATTGCCAGTGCCTTTTTGTACGGCTTCACTCAATGTGACGACTAAATCAGCAGCAACTGCAACACTGGTGGCGTTGTCTGCGGGGGTGAAAGTGGCTGTCGGGGCTGTGGTATCAACGGCAGCCGCAGTGCTGAAATTCCAAGCAGTTGCGCCTGTAGTACCGGCATAATTGTTGCCTCCTAAGTTTTTAATTGCACCAGCAGCAATTTCAACGTAGTAATCAGTACCAGGCGCTAAATCTGCTGTGGGATTAACTGTGACGGTACTACCAGTAACGGTGACATTGGCTGAGGTGACATCAATGGTTTCTACAACTGAGTTGTCGGAGACTTTCTTGATGACAATATTGCCGATGCCTTTTTGTACGGCTTCACTCAATGTGACGACTAAATCAGCAGCAACTGTAATATTAGTGGCGTTATCGGCTGGGGTGAAACTGCTGGCTGTGGGCGCTGTACCATCAAGGCCGTTACCTTGAATGGTAAAGGTATAAGTAGATTCGTCGAGATCGTTGCTGGAAATATTAATTCGTGCGGTGCGAGTGCCGATAGCCGAAGGTTGGAAAGTAATTTCAAATGGGGTAGCTTGACTGGCACTAATAGTGTTGGCTGGTAATGTCTTGACGGTAAAATCACTGGCATTGGCCCCTGTAATGGTGACTACAGGCGTACCCGATAACGTCAAATTACTAGAACCCAAATTTTCAATGCTAAAGGTGCGAACTAGCGGGCTACCAACTGGGGTATCAGCAAAAGCAGTGCCATCAATTGTCGTGGGTGTAATATCTTGATTGGCGATGGAAGTACCATTGCCTTTGAGATCAATTTCCGGCGGGTTAATGAAGAAAGCTAAATCATTAGAGGCATTGGCATTGCCGTAGTTGAAGATATAGTTCCCACCCCCATAAGGGTTGGTATTCGAGAAAGAGAATGTACCTGTTCCCTCAAAAATAACGGAGTAGGTTTGCCCACTGGTAGCCGAATAAGGAGTGTCTAATTTAACTGTTTTCCAACCCATGCCCGATGGGAGTGATATGCTCTGTTGATAGGTAGGAGTACCTTTGTTCCCGCCAGCACCGCTGCCATTACTGCTGTTGTAAATCAATAAATTGCCAGTAAAAGCACCTCCGGTATAAACCGCAATCTCGCTAATTGTTCCATTCTCAGAAGCTGTGAAGCTCTGTCCCTGATGATTGGTATTAGCACTACCGTTTTGGGTTAATTGCGGGATGGGAGGAATCGGCAGCGTGGAAGCGGTGAGGGTTGTGAAGTTCCAACTGGTTGGCCCTGTAATCCCGGCATAATTGTTACCAGCCGAGTCTTTAATCGCCCCGCTAGCAATTTCTACATAGTATTCGGTACTTGGTGCGAGGTCAGCGGTAGGATTAATGGTGACAGTAGAACCACTGACGGTGACGTTGGCTGAGGTGACATCAATAGTTTCAACGACGGAGTTGTCAGAGACTTTCTTGATGACAATGTTGCCTGTACCTTTGGCAACGGCTTCACTCAAGGAGATGACCAAATCCGCTCCGACGCCGACACCAGTAGCGTTATCTGCGGGAGCGACGCTGCTGAGTGTGGGGGCAGTGGTGTCAGCGGCTGGGGCGGTGGTGAAATTCCAAGTGGCTGCACCTGTAGTACCGGCATAATTGTTACCTGCTAAGTCTTTAATTGCACCAGCGGCAATTTCAACGTAGTAATCAGTGCCGTTAACTAAGTCAAGAGTTGGATTAACTGTGACGGTACTGCCAGTAACTGTGACATTGGCTGAGGTGACATCAATGGTTTCCACCACTGAGTTGTCGGAGACTTTCTTGATGACAATATTGCCGATGCCTTTTTGTACGGCTTCACTCAAGGTGACGACTAAATCAGCAGCAACTGCAATATTAGTGGCGTTATCAGCGGGGGTAAAACTGGCGGCTGTCGGCGCTGTGGTATCCGCGACGGTGGTGAAATTCCAAGTGGCTGCACCTGTAGTGCCGGCATAATTGTTACCTGCTAAGTCTTTAATTGCACCAGCGGCAATTTCAACGTAGTAATCTGTACCCTCAACTAAATTTGCTGTGGGATTAATGGTGACGCTACTGCCAGTAACTGTGACGTTAGCTGAGGTGATATCAATGGTTTCTACAACTGAGTTGTCGGAGACTTTCTTGATGACAATATTGCCAGTGCCTTTTTGTACGGCTTCACTCAAGGTGACAACTAAATCAGCAGCAACTGCAATATTAGTGGCGTTGTCTGCGGGGGTGAAACTGGCGGCTGTCGGTGGTGTGGTGTCAGCTACGGTGCTGAAATTCCAAGTGGCTGCACCTGTAGTACCGGCATAATTGTTACCAGCTAAGTCTTTAATTGCACCAGCGGCAATTTCAACGTAGTAATCTGTACCCTCAACTAAATTTGCTGTGGGATTAATGGTGACGCTACTGCCAGCAACTGTGACATTTGCTGATGTGACATCAATGGTTTCTACAACTGAGTTGTCGGAGACTTTCTTGATGACAATATTGCCAGTGCCTTTTTGTACGGCTTCACTCAAGGTGACAACTAAATCAGCAGCAACTGCAATATTAGTGGCGTTGTCTGCGGGGGTGAAACTGGCGGCTGTCGGTGGTGTGGTGTCAGCTACGGTGCTGAAATTCCAAGTGGCTGCACCTGTAGTACCGGCATAATTGTTACCAGCTAAGTCTTTAATTGCACCAGCGGCAATTTCAACGTAGTAATCTGTACCCTCAACTAAATTTGCTGTGGGATTAATGGTGACGCTACTGCCAGTAACTGTGACATTTGCTGAGGTGACATCAATGGTTTCCACCACTGTGCCGTCGGTTTTCTTGATGACAATGTTGCCAGTGCCTTTTTGGACTGCTTCACTCAAGGTGACAACTAAATTAGCAGCAACTGCAACACTGGTGGCGTTGTCTGCGGGGGTGAAACTGGCGGCTGTCGGCGCTGTGGTGTCAGGTGTTTGCTCTTCATAGGCACCGATATCAACTGTACTATTCACGATTCGGCTGTAACCTGTCCCGCGCTGATCTAAGGTTAAACTACTGGCGTTAGCATTAATACCAGAATCGAGGGCGGGGCTACCGGCTTGCAAAGAATGGGTTTGAGTAGGGCCACCATTGTTAGCTAGGGCATTTAAGAGAGCATTGAGGGGACTTCCACTTGTGCCTACTTTGGTACTCGTTGTAAAGCTGGTGCTCCCTGTATTATTACCAATTAAGTTGCCACCACCGTCACTGAATGTACCAGCTACATCAGGGTTTTTAGTAGTAGGAGAACTATCAGTATTTCCAGCAATAATGGTATTTCTGACTGTCGTTGCACTTCCACCTACATTAAGAACTCCACCACCGTTCCCTGTGTTGTTGGCATCACTATCAGCCGTATTATTAGTAATTGTTGAGTTGACAATCGTGGTATTGCCTCCGCTATAGGTGATGATAGCTCCCCCATCATTTCTGGCGGTATTAGCAGAAAATGTTGAATTGCTGATGTTTGCGGTGCCACCACTCATAGTAATAGCTGCGCCGCTTGCTTGCGCTGAATTAGCTGTAAAAGTGCTATTATTAATAGTTAATTGACCACTGCCATTAAAAATGGCACCTCCATCAGATAAACCTTGATTGTTGCTAAACGTGCTATTATTTATTGTTGCTATAGCACCGCTATTAAGGTATAGTCCCCCGGCCGAACCGCCTGCTGAAGTTAGACCATTACTAACAGTAAGATTATCTAGGGTTAAGTTACCGCTGGAGTTAACATTGAAGATGCGGAAACTGGGTGCTGCTCCGCTGCGTGTAATTGTGGCTCCATTGCCAGTAATTGTTAATGTGCCACCAGTGCTGGTACCTAAAATTACTGGTAAACCATTATTGCCTCCGGTTGTATTGTTCAGAGCTGTTAGGGTGTAGGTACTGCCGGAAGCTAGGTTAATAATATCATTTGCTGCTGTGCTATTAGCTTGGTTAATTGCCCAAAGTAATCCTCCATTCAAACCGGAACCTGTATTCGAGACATCTCCTGGGAGAACAGTGTAGGTAGCTAACACGCCACTGTAAGCTGATAGGGCTGCGGGTTGGAATGGTAGCCAAGTAGCAATTTTGCCGATTTGTACGTCTAAGTTCCAGTTTCCTCCTAGTCTGATGTTCCCTATTTTTGTGCTAGAAGCTGCGACATTGGCGCGGGTGATTTCGGCAATGCGATGAATGAAAGCAAGTCCGATCGCGCCTGCTGCAACATTGCAACCATATAAAAGGAAATCGGCTTTTGAAGAGAGAGCCTTTCCCCACTGTTGCAAGTGTTCGAGTTTTTTTTCTAACAGCTCTTTATTAAAGATATCTGTACCCAGATTTAGCGTGCCGGAACTACCGTGAGAAACTACGTGAACTGCCGCAATATCACTTTCCCCCGCCAGTGCGTGGGTAATTTGTTCAATGCCACTACGCTTGTCATCTAAAATGACTATTTTGGCGTTAGCATCTGCGCCTTGGATCAGGCTTTGATAATCTTGTACAGAGGAGTCAACGAAAATAATTTGCTTGTTCGCGATTGGTAGGTTCATAATTCCTGACATCCTTAATATCTATATATTGTTTACATCCAAGTCTGGCCGGGGTTGAAACCCCCGCCTCAAATCTTAAGTGCTCCCTATGAGGACTGAAGAATTGATTAGTTCTATTGCTTAAATAAATCGGGCGGTAAAATTGTTAGCCCGTTCCGCTGGAGGATTAAATAACCTGGAAACATCCAAGGCGTTACCGCGAATTAGTAGCTCGATACAGTCCATAATTCAAGCGATGTTTGTGATACAGAACATCACTTTGGCTTCGGGAAATAGTGCCAGGATTAATGACAGTTTGCTGCATCACAGGCGATTGGTGTCGCCGATCGCTTCTTTTTCCGCTTGTGGCTGGTAGTCAGCCGAAAAGATACTCATAATCAGCGTCGGTTTTAGTTCAGGGAAATAAACACGGAACACTGATTGTTTTGGGTCACGGCTGACAGCATTCGATCGACTTGCGCCCCCAACAGGGGAAGTCATAGCGCTGTGAAACCGGGGATTTTGTCGTAGTAGTGCAGCCAGTAAAGTAGAGCCTGAGCGGGGTAGTCCTGATATGAAGTGGGATCTCACTGGCTTCGCGTGGGAATGAATGTACATAGCATAGATGCAAATTTAATATATCATACTAAAGACATATTTTTTATACCATGTTTTTATTTAACACTTGGCAACACAACATCCAGGTTTACGATATCTTTACAATTTAGACATCGTGGGTTGGCTTTCCCTATCTCTATCATTGCTTCCGGCTTCTGCCTCTGTAAAGTCGGAAAAGTCGGATCTTAAAGTCGGAAAAGTCGGATCTTTTCCATGAGGACATAATTTAGGCATCCAAAAGAGGCTGTGGGTATGAGGGTTTATTTTTTTTAGCGGATTTTTATTGGCTATTTTGCCAGACAGCATAAAGTTTGACGATATCTTGAGAATCTAGACATCGCCTTTGTTAATTACTCTGGAATTTTTGACCGCAGATGGTGGCGGATATACGCGGATGGACGCTTCGGAGTGTTGATTTGGATTTAAGGACGATCGCCCTTTGTGGTATTTTGTCTACTTAAGGGATCTCGCACTTTTATTGATTCCTTGAATCTGCCGCCAATTTCCGATATTTATTTGCGAAAACGCCCCCGAATGCGATCGACAAACATATCAACTTCCGGCAACTTCATCTGACTAACAAACAGGGCAAAAACCCCTAACCCTACAAAACTTGCCACACTCAACTGCACTAATTGAATTACTAAACCTTCAGTACCCAAAACTCTTTGACAGCCTTGCAGAGTAGCCAATGTAACGAAAGCAGTTACAGAACTGGCAGAAGTTAAGCCCAGAAAAGGCAAACTCCACTGCCCCCAAGGCAGGCCACCCAGCTTTTTATCTAAACAGTACAAAAGCATAATCATCGAAAGAAGATTCACTCCCACCGTCGCCAAAACTAATCCGGGCGCCCCAAAGGCTCCAACCAACAAATAATCCAAAAGAGCGTTTAAAAAGATATTGATAATACTGATGCGAAAAGGGGTTTCCCCGTCTCCCAAAGCGTAAAATACCCGTACCACAACGTCGCGTCCCAAATACACAAACATTCCAATACTGTAAGCCATCAATATCGGCGTAACAAACAGCGAGGCCTCTCTATCAAAAGCATAGCGTTCGTAAACAATGCGGACGATAGGCCCAGCCAGCGTTACCATTAAAGCGCTCAGGGGCAGCATCGTAAGGGCGGTCAAAACTAAAGATTGACGAATTCGATCTTTTAATTCCGGCCAATCTCTCGGATCGGTGAGGCGAGAAAATATCGGTAGAAATGGCACTAAAATTACATTAGAAATGATGCCTAAAGGCGTCATAACTAACAAGCCACTGTAACCCAACGCAGAGGCAGCTTGAGGGATGTAGGATGCGAAAAAGAGGTCTGTATAGACATTAATTTGCAGCATTCCTGATGATAAGGTAGCAGGAACCATCACCTTGATGACTTCTTGCACTCCCGGCCGTTTAAAATTAAACCGCAAACGCAATGTTCCCAACCCCGCGCGCCACTGCGCCACCAGTTGCACCAACCACTGCAAAACTGCACCCGCTAACGTTCCCCAAGCTAACACTAAGCCACCAATTAGTGCGGATTCTGGCTGAATAATTTTGTCTCCGAGTTGCATTGCGAGAAGCCCCAAACCGCCGACAAGTGCAACGCTGGAAAATAAAGGACTAATCGAAGGCAACCAGTACATATCGGCAGCATTGAGAGTGCCGAAACCAATGCCGATCAAGCCTGAAAGTAAGGCCATCGGCGCCATAATCCGAAATTGCTGGACGGCAATTGCTTTAATTTGTAAGCCTTCTGCTGTTCTATTTAATCCCGGTGCCACCAAATCGATCAGCGGATCGGCAAAAATAATTAAAGCGATCGTCACTAACAGCAACAAGCCCCCGACTAAGGTGGTGATAGTCTCGACTAAGGGTGCTGCTTCTTTTTTATCCCGGCGGGCTAAAACACTGACGATGGCGCTGTGAAATGGCCCGTTAATCCCTCCGAGCAAAATAAATAAGAAACCAGGGATGACGTAGGCGTAGTTGTAGGCATCGACGGCGACACCGACTCCAAAGGCTGCGGCGATCGCAATTTGGCGCACCAATCCAAAGACTTTGCTAATTAGAGTGGCGACTGCGACAATGCCGGCAATCCCTGCGAGGGAACGAGAGGGCTTCTGTAATTGGGACACAAATGGTTACAAACGCTAGTGCTAAAAGGATTCACTTATTTTAATCGCGAATCGGGAGAATCATATCATGAACTGATAAAACTTCTAGGGGGAATTGCGTTTATACCAATTTTATCGATATTACTGACTTGCGGAAATTCAATAATCGATCGGGACTATTCGTCCTAACTACCAACCGCCGTTTCGTGCTATGATGCTTCAATCTAAAATCTAAAATCTACAATCTACAATCTAAAAATGATGAAACAAATGAGTTAATAAAAGCAGAAAAATAACATAATAGTTGATAACTTATGACTGATTGTGTTAGCTCCCAGACTTATTTAAAAAGTTCGGAACCAGGTATTCGGTTATAGGTATAATCTACAATCGAGAATCTAAAATCTAAAATCTAAAATCTAAAATCGAATGACTGACTTAATTTACAAATATCCTCCTCTTTTACCCGGAATTCTCATCAAACGTTACAAGCGATTTTTTGCCGAAATCGAACTAGATTCGGGAGAAATCATCACCGCGCACTGTCCGAATACTGGCCCGATGACAGGTGTTTACATTCCGGGCAATCCAGTGCTAGTATCTCCCAGCGACAATCCTAAACGCAAGTTAGCTTATACTTGGGAATTAATTAAAGTTTGCGACACTGTGCCAACTTGGGTGGGAGTTAATACTGGGCTGCCAAATCGAGTAGTTAAATTAGCTTTGGAATTGAAATTATTTCCTGAGTTGGGCAATTATAGTTTAATTCAACCGGAGGTTGTTTACGGCAGTGATAAAAAAAGTAGAGTGGATTTTTGGCTAACTGGTGAGGAAAAACCGATTTTTCTGGAAGTGAAAAATACAACTTGGGTAAAAGAGGAGTTGGCTTTATTTCCCGATACAGTGACGGAGAGGGGACAGAAACATTTGCGGGAATTGATAGAAGTTGTGCGGCAGGGTTCGAGGGCTGTAATGCTGTATTTTATCAATCGCGGGGATTGTACTGATTTTGCTCCGGGAGATAGTGCCGATCGCCTTTACGGAGAATTGTTCAGACAGGCTATAAGTGAAGGTGTAGAGGTTTTGCCTTGTCGGTTTGATGTGACACCGGAAGGTGTTCGGTATTTGGGATTAGCAAAACTGGATCTACTAACCCCTAAATTATAGGTTTAAATTGCCTGCATTTCTCGATCGATCTCGACACTAGCCACGCCCGGTACTGTCTTTAGTCCTTCTAGCTTCGATTGAGAAACTTCTCCAATAACGATACCAATCACAGGCAGTACCTCATCCACTTTCATTCCCGCCGATTCTAAGGCAGTGACAACCGATTGAATTACCGATATGTTTTGGTCGTCAACACTCACTATGATGCGCTGTACTTGTTCGTCAGACATATTTAGCATCCTTTGGAGCAAATCCATTGCGCTATTGTAAATTGTCTTCTGTTAGATCCCCGCAGGCTTAAAGTGCTGCGGGGATTTGGGTATTCTGCATTACGGAGCTTGTACTAAACCGCTTCCGACACGAGTATTTGGCAAGGGTAGCGCCATAGCATAGGAAGTCAGCAATTGCCAAAGTTCAGCACCTCGTTTACCAGTCGATTCGGCATACAGGGCCGCGAGCCCAGCCACGTGCGGTGTAGCCATGCTAGTGCCATTGTAAGCAGCATAACGCCCTTGCTCCATAGGCACTGATGAGTATATTTCCACTCCCGGAGCGGCGATATCGACTTTAGCCCCTGGAAATATGCCAGATTTAGCCGAGAAGTCAGCCACTGCCTCGCAGTTATCGATCGCTGCAACAGCCATAATCGACTGGCTATTGGCTGGTTGTCCGACGCTTCCTCCGGTTCGTCCGTTATTGCCGGCTGCTGCCACGATCAGACACCCATTTTGCAGCGATCGGCGGCCGACAGTTTCGTAAGCAGTAGACGGTGTTCGAGTGGGGTTTCCTAATGACATCGAGATCACTTGACAGCCGTTGGCGATCGCCCATTCCATGCCAGCCAGAATCCAGGCACCAGCGCCACTACCGGCATTGCTCAACACTTTACCGACATAAATGGTCGATTCGTAAGCGATCCCGTACCGCCGGCCGTTCAGATCCTTGAACCCGCACGCTGTCCCAATGCAGTGCGTGCCATGACTGTTGACATCTTGTACGTCCTCCCCTGGTACGAAGGACTGCGATATGATCGATCGGCCCGCGAAGTCAGGATGCAATAAATCCATCCCCGTATCCAGCACCGCAACTTTCATTCCGCTACCAGTCAGCAGAGAATTCATCACCTTCGTTGCCTTCAAACCCCAAGTAGACTCGATATCATCAGCAAAACATCGTGGTTTCTTGATTTCTGCTACCTCTGTATTAGTGGCTTTGTCGTACAGGTTATCGACCGCATCGCGATAGCCCCGCAGGTAATCTGCCGACAACCCATCGCCAATGGCGTAGAAAGTGCGCTCTGGTTCGATCGCCAGAATAGCCGAATCCTCTCCCGCTGATGTCATGACGCTGCTGAAAGCCTCTTCGTCTAAGGAAACAACGGCAACGCCGAGAGTAGGAAACACCGCTCCCCCTGCAGCTTCAATTTGGATCAAGTCTAGAGCAGAGTCCGCGAAATCGGAAGCATTTGCCAGTCCTCTGATACCAGTTTGGTCGCTCAAGAGGTCTAATCCTTCTGTCACTGCATCTTCGCCGAAAGTAATAATGTAACGCCCTGTTGTTGCATCGGCTTGGGCAGTTTCTGGGATGGGAAAACTAGGTTGTTGAGACATAAAATACCTCTTATTGAGTATTTGACGGTTTGACTGGGATGAGAAATCTCTGACAGCTTTTATGACATTGATTTCTCTTCAGGTTGAGTTGTCGAAATTAAGCTGTCTTGCTCCTGATGAAACCCGGTTTTTTTTTGTTAATTCAATTAGCTTTGGATAATGCGTTTATTTGCAAAAGAGAGTTCTTTAATCCCAAGGCTGTTTCATTTTCCAAATCTAAGCTTGCAAGGGCAAGTGACAAAAGTGACTTAATCTAATTGCTGCGAAATTCTCATTTGTAGGACTTACGCTGCATTCCTTCTATTTTGACACTATGTGTACTTGTATGGTGCTCTTCGGCGCACCATACAAGTACAGTCTTTGCATAAGTCGTATAATAACAGTGGCTAGCTGTTAGTTACCAGTCGCATAATCGAGGGACTTGCATAAATTTTATTTTTGTGTTAATCGAAGTAGAGGCTATTGTAGAGATGGGCGATCGGCGAAAAAGAAAGTGACAGTCAATCGACTTGAGATTTGAGATTTAAGATTGAAGAAAATGTTTAGTTGATAAATTACCTGTCAACATCAGGCGATGTTTCGCTTACAATACACTATGTAGCATCAAATAAAAAAGAGCGATCGCACTATGGGAATGACTCTGACCGAAAAAATATTAGCCAAAGCATCAGGCCGCACTAAAGTTGAGCCCGGAGAAAATATTTGGGTAGAAACAGACGTGTTGATGACCCACGATGTCTGCGGCCCCGGCACCATCGGCGTTTTCAAACGCGAATTCGGTGAGAATGCAAAAGTCTGGAACCCTGACAAAATCGTCCTCATTCCAGACCACTACATTTTCACCAACGACGAACGCGCTAACCGCAACGTCGATATTCTCCGCGATTTTGCGAAAGAACAAGGGATAAAATACTTTTACGACATCACGGATCGATCGGACTTCAAAGCAAATCCCGACTACAAAGGAGTTTGCCACATCGCGCTAGCACAAGAAGGCCACACCAGACCAGGGGAAGTGCTCTTCGGCACAGATTCCCACACCTGTAATGCCGGCGCTTTCGGACAATTCGCCACCGGTATCGGCAATACAGACGCGGCTTTTATCATGGGAACCGGCAAACTGTTAATCAAAGTTCCCGCAACCATGCGCTTTGTGTTTAACGGTGAACTGCCGGATTATTTGTTAGCAAAAGACCTAATTTTGCAGATTATTGGTGATATTAGCGTTGCGGGTGCTAACTACCGGACGATGGAATTTGCCGGCGATACAGTTGAACGTTTGACGATGGAAGAACGGATGACGCTGTGCAATATGGTGATTGAAGCTGGCGGCAAAAACGGCACGGTTGCGCCGGACAAAACTACGTTTGATTACGTTACTTCGCGGACTGATAAACCCTTCGATTCATTTTACAGCGATGGGGATGCTAAATTTTATAGCGATCGCACCTACGATGTCAGCCAATTAGAACCAGTTGTCGCCAAACCGCACTCCCCGGACAACCGCGACTTAGCGCGCAACTGCCGCGATGTCAAGATCGATCGAGTTTACATCGGTTCCTGCACCGGCGGCAAAACCTCCGACTTTCTAAATGCCGCCCGCATTCTCAAAGGAAATCAAGTCAAAGTTCCGACGTATTTAGTACCAGCAACTCAGAAAGTTTACGAAGATTTGTTTGTCACAAAATACGATGGTCAAACGCTTTCGGAAATCTTCTTAGCTGCCGGCTGCATTGAACCTGCCGCGCCTTCTTGCGCCGCTTGTTTGGGCGGGCCGAAAGATACTTTTGGGCGGATGAATGAACCAGAAATTTGTGTATCTACAACTAACCGGAATTTCCCCGGCCGCATGGGGAATAAAGAAGCGCAAGTTTATCTCGCTTCGCCTTACACGGCGGCGGCTTCGGCGCTGACTGGGTATGTCACCGATCCGCGCGAATTCCTGTGTTAGAAGTTGCTTTTTACCCGTTGTAGGGTGCGTCAGACTTTCACTCTAGAATTTATCGAGGGTTTCGGATATGACGCACCTTATATTATGTTCGATCGATTAGTTTCGATCTGGGCGGGGGCGGGTTTATTGTATTGTCGATTCTAGGCAAATACTATTGGTGAACCCGCCCCTACAAGACATAGAATTAGATCGTAACCGATCGATTTATCTTAAATTAAATGAACAAGCTAGGTGAGATTTGAAAATAATCGCCGAGTGCCTTAGCTTGTGCTTTGCTAATTGATCGCTTGCCGTTGACAACTTCAGATACTACGCCGCTAGATCCGATGATACCTACCAAGTCTGCTTGGCGGGTGCCACTGGATTCCATGATATGTTGCAAAATCTCATGAGGTTCGGATTTGTCTACCGGATAGTTTTCTGTCTCGTAAACTTCTATCAAAGTGACTAACAACTTGTATAAAACTTTCTCCTCTGGAGTGAGGTTTTTAGCAAATGTTAGCCTTTCTGCAACTGCCAGGAGGCGATCGTATTCTTCCTCAGTTTCGATCGCCTTGGGAGCAATTTCTGCGAGCAAGTTGCTGTAAGTCGTTCGGTCAAAAGTTAGGGTCATTTTTCCATTTTTCTTGGTCGTAGTCAGAGTGGGTTAGGAAATATTTGTAGAAAACAGTTTGGTTCTCATAGTTAATCCCAACAATCAGGCGATAGTCGTTGCCTTTGATATTAAAGACGGTAAAGTTTCCTACTGCTTCGGCATCCCGATAAATTTTGCGAACATCCTCCAAATTATGCCATTCTGCTTTGTTGACAGTTTCTTTCCAAATCTCAATTTGGTTTTTGACATCCGGGTATTTAGCAGCATTATTACGGAGGTTGCGGAGCGAAATTAGGTGCATTTGTTTTTAGCTTTTTAGTGGTTTTGTATTGCATCTCTTTCGCTTCCATAACGTGGCTTATTCCATCACTTTATACAGGACTTACTCACAGATTTTATCTATAGCAATCCTTGCAAGAGTCGTAAACTTTTTACCCCACCCCAACCCTCCCCTTGGTAAGGGGAGTAAGAAATTCACAAATGATGCGAGGATTGCTACAGCGGATTCCAGGTTTATAAAGTACACCCCAGAAACCGGGTTTCTTCTGGATTTCTCGCCAGAAACCGGTTTTATTCAAGAAACCCGGTTTCTCTGTACTTCACTTACCTGGAAAGTGCTGTATATAGAGCGATCGCTGTCCACCAGAACTCTACAGGTGATCTCAAAGTTCGGTTATGCAGGGTAATACCAAATCCGGGTTAGGCATCCCCTTTATTGACCAGAAATTTCTTCATGTGGTACCCGCCACGTGATTTATCCAGAAATTTCTTCATGTGGTACCCGCCACGTGATTTATCCGTGCAATCAATTCTTTAATCGAAAATCGAAAATCACTTATTGCCCCCGCATTTATCTCGCGCAAGTCAATCGAAAATCGAAAATCGAAAATCGAAAATCGAAAATCGATTGACGGAATATTTATAACAGGGGTGGTAAACTCGGATTTGGTATAAGTCCTGCTTGTATACTGATACTCTCATTTTGAGAGGAAAGTGTCAAGGGTCGATCGGGTAAACATTTTTTAAGCCGCGTAGGTGAGTTGTGTTTGTGCAGTACGCACTGTACACCCTACTTGAATTGACAGGAGATTTACTTTGAAAACACTATTTTTGGCTTGGCAAAGCCCGGACAGCGGTTCTTGGTTTCCGATTGGTCGATTGACATTTAACGGTAAAGAATACCAGTTCAATTATACAAATGGTGTTCTAGAAGCGAAACTCAAGTGCGGGTTTCAACCCTTGCCATCTTTCCCGGATTTCCATAATGTTTACACTTCACAGAAACTGTTTTCGTTGTTTTCTAATCGAGTGATGGCCCGATCGCGCCCTGAGTACCCTGAATTTGTACAGTGGTTGAATATCCCTGAACACGAACATGACCCAATTGCTTTATTGGCGCGCAGCGGAGGCAAACGGGCAACTGATAAATTTGAGGTATTCCCTTGTCCCGAACCAGATGAAAATGGACGTTACTGTATCCATTTTTTTGCAGATGGACTGCGATACCTTTCAAAGTCGGCAATTGAACGGATTAATCGGCTTAAAGTGGGCGAACTTTTGTATTTAGCCCACGAATTTAAAAATCCGCGCGCTTCCCGTCTGCTTCTGTGTACTAAAGATCACTGGATTGTTGGCTATTGTCAGCGCTATCTTGTGGATGATATTTTTGAAATTATTTCGCAGCATCCAGAATTGGTTCGCGTACAAGTCGATCGCGTCAATCAACCCCCAACGCCGCTACAGTTCCGCTTGCTATGCAAGATGACTGCCGATTGGCGAGACTTTCGCCCCTTCCAAAGTCGGATGTACCAGCCGATTAGCAATGATGTTTTAGCTGCAAGTGCGATCGGATAATCAGCAACAATAAGTAAAATTACGATCGCAGAATTAGGGAAGAAGTCAAGTTAATTGTTGTGAATTGAATACAGAAGATTGCACAATTTATACAAATAATTAGCTTGATCTTGACATTTTTTACATAATGGAGTATGTTTGAGCTAATTTATCGATTCCTAATTTCGCATTCTCAGTTAAGTCCATACAATTTGTGAAAATTAGAGCTACAGATTGCTAATGATTTTGATTAGTCTTGTTGCGCTAAGTGAAACAAATTCGAGTTCTAATTTTTATATTGAGAACTCGTATGGGTGTGAAATTAACCGATTAGAAAATTGAGACAATTGTGAGTATGAACAAAAAAATAAAGATTGGGGTTGCTGAAGCTTTTGGTACTTTTGTGTTGGTATTAGGTGGATGTGGCAGTGCGGTTTTAGCTGGAGATAAAATCGGCTTTTTGGGAGTTTCGATCGCCTTTGGTCTATCCCTCTTAATCATGGTTTATACCATCGGCCCTATCTCTGGATGCCACATTAATCCGGCGGTAAGTATCGGTTTAGTAGTTGCCAAACTGATCGATGCTGTTTTGCTTCCTTATTATATAGGAGGTCAGATTGTAGGGGGAATTTTAGGCGGTCTGGTTTTGTATATGATAGCATCAGGAAAACCAGGCTTTGATGCGGCTGCTTCTGGATTTGCCTCTAATGGTTTTGCAGAACATTCTCCCACGGGTTACGGACTTTTGGCAGCAGCTTTGACGGAAATTGTACTAACTGCTTTTCTGTTATTTACCATCATGGGTACTACCCATCCCAAATATCCCGTCGGTTTGGGCGGAATTCCCATCGGCTTGATGCTGGTGTTGATTCATTTAGTCGGAATTCCCATAACCAATACTTCAGTTAACCCAGCTAGAAGTATCGGTGTCGCACTTTTTCAAGGCGGATGGGCAATCCAACAGTTATGGGCGTTTATTGTATTCCCTGTGATCGGTGGAATTATCGGCGTTTTGGCTTATAATTTCATTAAACCCACTCTGGAAGAAATTTGAGCGAAAATCATAAATAAACCGGGTTTATTGAATTTTTTAGGGTGGTAGAATTCATCCGGCAACTTAAGAAACCCGGTTTGTCGATCGCACAACTTGATAAAATTGCAAGTATATTGCAAGTATTCGGTAAATAGGTGCCATGATTACGATCGTGATGGGAGTCTCAGGTTCTGGCAAAACTACTGTTGGCAAGTTGCTGGCGCAATCTCTCAATTGGGATTTCAGGGATGCCGACGATTTTCACCCATCAGCTAATATCAATAAAATGAGTCGGGGCATTCCTTTAGAAGATGCGGATCGCCTTCCTTGGCTATTACAATTGCAAGCTACAATAGACAGGTGGCTGTTAGAAAATAAAAATGTGGTTTTGGCTTGTTCTGCTTTAAAAACATCTTACCGCGAAATGCTCTACCGAGACCAAAAGCGCATGAAGATAGTTTATCTAAAATGTTCTTTTCAGCTATTAGCCACCAGGTTAAAAACTCGCGAAAATCACTACATGAAAGCAGACTTGCTGTTAAGCCAGTTAGACAGTCTCGAAGAACCTGAAGATGCAATTATCATAGATGCTTCGCAGCCACTAGAGTTAATCGTGCGCCAAATTATATCATGTCCGATCGATCGCCCATAATACCATTGCCGGGGCGGGTTTTTGAGATTGTCCGTTTTTGGCAAATATTATTAGTGAACCCGCCCCTACAGGAATCAGGGTAATCGATGGGACATGATATGATGTGCGGTTAATTGCCCCCAATAAAACCTATAATACTAAATCGAGCTTAAATACCAGTTTATTTCTTAGTCCCTCTTAACTAGGGCAAGAATTTGTATAGTAGCTATTTCAAACGGCGAGTCTTAGCGAGGGTTTTTAACTCGGATTTAGTATAACAGTATTTTTTTCCTAGCAACCGAGTTTATGAACCAAAATTAGCCCCCTTTCCGTTTCCAGACTGATAGGTTGGCGGCCCTAATTTTTGTACAAATATAAGAAAGCTTCTACTTCAGCCGCAGTAGGTTGAGATATAATTGCCCCCGGTTTCATCGCTGTCATCGCACCTACCGCACTGGCATAAGTTACAATTGTTTGGGCTATTTTGGGGTCGGCTAAATTCTTAATTCCATGCTTGCACAACTGTCGCACAAAACCAGCCAGAAATGCGTCGCCTGCACCTGTTGTATCCTCAACATCTACTGTAAATGCGGGGATTTTTCCTTCATTTTCCGAGATACAATAGGCGCAACCTTTCTCGCCCGCAGTCACCAAAACGCCTTCTACGGAATCGAGACGGTAGGTAATTGCTCCAGCATCGGTAGTGTCAAACAACCATTCGGCTTCTTCCTCAGATAACTTGACAAAATCAACTTTTTTTAATATTTTTCTAATGCGCGCTTTTGCTTCGTCTGGATTTGGCCAAAACACGGGACGCCAATTGATGTCAAGTATAATTTTAACGTCGTAGTGTTCTGCTAGTTCGATCGCTCGGACGATCGCCTCTCGACTTTCAGGATAAGCTAATTCTAAAGTACCTAGCACTAAATATTCGGCATTTTCAAACAGCACTTCGGGTAGTTGTGCAGCGAGGAGGCGGGTGTCGGCAAAATCCGCAGTATCAAATTTGCCAAAACCGGCAAAATTTCGATCGCCCGCTTCATTCCGCAAGACATAAACTTGCCGCGTCGGCGCACTTGGATGTCGCTGCACTCCAGCAATATCAACCCCTACTTCTTGCAATACCTGCACTAGAGAATTACCCAATTCATCCCCACCTACAGCCCCGATAAATCCCGCCGCCGTCCCTAATTTAACCAAAGCACAGGCAACATTAGCAGGAGCACCGCCGGGATATGCCGTCCAAGATTCTACCTCTTCGAGAGATACTCCTGGTTTGTCTGCTAAACAATCAAATAAAACTTCACCCAGACACAGAACGCGAGGATAAGTCATGTCTATTTTAGATTTTAGATTTTAGATTTTAGACCAGCAGTAGACAGCTCAAGAATTATTTTTAACCGATCCCAGAAAAATTGCAAGCTATATTTTAATAGCTGCTCCTATAATACCAGACTTATTGATACTGGCAGTTACTCGCTCAACGCACAAGTGCAGTGCGGCGTATCAGTTGTTTTACCTGAAAACATCTGCGGGTTTGGCCCGGATGTCAGATGCGCGCAGGTAAAGGGCTCACCCGCCACCGGAAGGGTGCCAGCAGTGCAAGTCGGTGCGCGTCATGCTGTGTCAGCGCTGAGTTTGCACTCTTGGCGATTCTGCAGGCGAGTTGGTGCTTCGGGCCCGAAAGAGTAGCACAGCAAATTTAATTTTCTCTTCATACTCGATCCCTCATCCTTTAGAATTGTAGATAGGTAAATATGCAGACATAGGAAAAATTTATGAGTGGGATTGTCTCTGGGACCCCTGTCACCCTTTCGGACAGAGAATTGCAAGTGGTAGAGTTAGTAGCAGCGGGATTGACTAATGAGAAAATCGCCGAAAAGTTAGAGATTAGCAAGCGTACAGTTGACAACCACATTAGCAATATCTTGAACAAGACGCGGGCTGACAATCGAGTTACGCTTGTACGCTGGGCTTTGCAGTGGGGAAAGGTATGTTTGGACAATATTAACTGCTGTCCTCTACCGCGGCCGATCGATAAAGAAGTATCTTAAGTAGGGATTTTGGTTGGGGACAGGCAAAGAAATGATGCAAACGGCACAAGAAAAACAACTCCGCTATCAAATTCAAAGCCCTGGATTGCCGCTGGCGGTGTATCGCGAAGTGGCGATCCATTTGCGTCAAGTTGAAGGGGTGCAAACCGGTTTAATTCCGCAGCAGTCGCAGCGGTTTGATTACTACGACAGCCAAGTTGGGGGTTTGTGGATACAGTATCCTGAAGGGTTCGATTTGGCAGGTCGCGAGCGGGTCGATCGCATTTTGGCTTATTATGGCGATCGTTACGGAGCCTGGGAATTATTAAGTCATTAGTTATTGGGAATTGTTAGCTGTTGACTGTTGACTGTTAACTGTTGACTGTTAACTTTTAACTTTTAACTAATAACTAATGATTAATGACTACTGACTACTGACTACTGACTACTGACTACTGACTACTGACTACTGACTACTGACTAACAAAATGAGTGCAATTAAAACTTTACCGGGAACGCGGGATATTTTGCCCGCTGAAATTCAATATTGGCAAAATATAGAAGAAGTCGCTAGAACCATTTTAAAAAAAGCGGCTTATCGAGAAATTCGGACGCCAATTTTTGAACAGACATCTTTATTTGAACGCGGCATCGGAGAAGCTACCGATGTCGTGGGCAAAGAAATGTACACTTTTAAGGATAAGGGCGATCGATCGACAACTTTGCGTCCAGAAGGCACCGCCGGAGTAGTCCGAGCTTTTATTCAAAACAGTTTGTACGCGGCGGGAGACGTACAGCGCCTGTGGTATGCGGGGCCGATGTTTCGCTACGAACGCGCGCAAGAAGGAAGACAGCGGCAGTTTAATCAAATTGGCGTGGAAGTCTTGGGGAGTGCGAATCCTCGTGCGGATGTCGAAGTAATTGCGATCGCCTGCGATATCCTGCAAACCCTCGGTTTAAAAAATTTGCGCCTCGATATTAATTCTGTCGGAAATAAGCAAGACAGACAAAATTATCGGCAAGCATTAATAGATTATTTTACACCGCACAAATCCGAATTAGACGCCGATTCTCAAGACCGCTTGACTCGCAATCCGCTGCGGATATTGGACAGCAAAAATCAGCGGACTCAAGAAATTGTAGCTGGTGCGCCGAGTATTTTGGAATATTTGGGAGAGGAATCGCGATCGCACTTCGAGCAAGTGCAGCAAATGCTCACAAATTTAGGAATTAGCTATCAGTTAAATCCCCGATTAGTGCGTGGTTTAGATTACTATACTTACACCGCTTTTGAAATTATCTCCGACGATTTGGGAGCGCAAGCCACAGTTTGCGGAGGCGGCCGGTACGACGGTTTAGTCAAGGAATTGGGCGGCCCAGATACGGCGGCAGTAGGTTGGGCAATGGGTATCGAAAGGTTGATTATCCTGCTGCAAAAGTTGCAACCTTTGCCCGTTCCCAAGCAGGATTTCTATTTGGTATCTAGGGGCGAAAAAGCCGAACAGCAATCGGTATTGTTAGCTCAAAAATTGCGAAGTGCCGGGTTTAGTGTCGAGATAGATTTGAGCGGTAGTGCTTTCGGGAAACAGTTTAAAAGGGCCGACAGAAGCGGTGCTGTTGCGTGTTTAGTTTTGGGAGATGCGGAAGCTGAAAACGAGACGGTACAATTGAAGTGGTTGGCGAGTGGTGAACAAAGTGCGATCGCCCAATCAGAACTACTAGCAATGACAAACGAGCTACAGCAGAAGATAATTGCTGCATATTAAGTCCGGCAGGGAATGAATTCCCTGCCTCAAAGCTAAAGTCCTCTTCAGAGGACTAATTATTTTAACAGTCTTCTTCTCAGTCCTCTTCAGAGGACTTTAGCTATTAGCCAGGGGTTTCAACCCCTGGCGGACTATCGGCTTAAGTCGTTACTAATTGGCTCTGCCCGGTAAGGCAGATCCAGAGGATCTGCCTCGTCATTAAGCCATTAACATGAATCCCAAAAACCAAGAGATATAATTTAAGCATTAAAACATTTAACCTCTGATAAACTATGTCTGTAGCAACTAAAAATCATGAAACAAAACTCACAATCACCTGGCCGCTACTACCAGAAGATTTTCAACTACCAGACGACCCAGTGGAAGACGAAAGCCAACCATTATTAGCCGCCGCTTTGCGCCAGCCGCTAACAGCATTTCCTGAATTAATGCAGGATGCCTTAATTGTTTCCAACTTTGCCTTGTGTGCAGGAATAAGTTTCCCAGGTTCAAGCAGCGACGAACAGCGCATTATCTGCAAAGCACCAGATTGGATGTACGTGAAACCCGTCAATCCAAAAAATGTCTCGCAAGTCCGCCGCAGTTACACGCCGCACACAGAAGGAACCATCCCTCAACTCGTGATGGAATTTCTTTCAGAAACCTATGGAGAAGAATACTCCGTTGAATTTACCTCGCGGGTGGGAAAGTGGTATTTTTACGAGCAAGTAATCAAAGTCCCCCGATACGTCATATTCCGAGCCAAAACAGCTCATTTAGAAGTTTACGCTTTAGAATCAGAGCACTACAACTTGCAAAAACCTGATGAAAACGGACGTTATTGGATACCGGGATTAGACTTGTTTTTAGGAATGTGGGAAGGAACGCACGAAGGAAGGACAGGCTGTTGGTTGAGGTGGTGGAATCCTGAAGGCAAGTTGTTGCTTTGGTCTGAGGAAAGAGCCGATCGCGAAAGCCTCCGCGCTGAAAAATTGGCCGAAAAATTGCGTCAAGCGGGGATCGAGTTAGATGATGAAGAGTGAAATATCAATTGATGAGTCGAGTTCGATCGTGTTTTGCTATGATGACACTCTTGTGGTGCCGGCATCCAGCCCGCCCTTGGCTAACTTTGGACTCCTATGTCAATAGAACGTCTCCAGCCGATCGCCTGGACAAAAAAACCGCGACTCATATCCTTATTTTCTGGTTGCGGCGGCATGGATTTGCCATTCCACCAAGCCGGATTTGAGGTAGTTTGGGCGATCGACTCCAACAAATACGCCTGCAAAACATTCAGCAGAAACATTGCTGATGTCATCATCAACGACAGCATAGAAAATATAGACATTGCACAAGTTCCCGAAGCTGAAATATGTATAGGAGGGTTTCCCTGTCAAGATTTCTCCCTAATTTGGAAGCGCCCCGGACTTGAAGGAACCAGAGGTAATTTATATACATACTTTCTCGATTTTGTCAACAAAAAAAAGCCCAAAGCTTTTGTAGCAGAAAATGTCAAAGGCTTATTAAGTGCCAATAATTATCAAGCAATAAAACAAATAATTTCTGATTTTGAAAGTATAGCTCCCGGCTACTTAGTTAAACCCAAACTATACAACTTTGCGGATTACGGAGTTCCGCAATTTCGGCAAAGAGTGTTATTAGTTGGGATTCGGATGGATACAGGATTTAACTTTGTGCATCCTCAGCCAGAATACGGTCAAAATCGCAAAAATCCCTATCGAACTGCGGGCGAAGCACTCAAAAATGTGGAAGCAGTTCTTGACAATAACCAACATCATAAAATTCAAGCCCGCACCGTTGAAATTTTAAATCGAATTAAACCGGGAGGCAATTTCTCTGATATTCCCAAGGATAGTCCATACTATGTCAAAGGCATGATCAGTCACGTTTATCGCCGAATTCATCCTGATAAACCCTCATCGACAATCATTGCTGGTGGAGGCGGCGGAACTTGGGGTTATCATTATTTAGAACCGCGTTCTTTGACAAATCGTGAAAGGGCAAGATTGCAAACATTTCCCGATGATTTTGTTTTTGAAGGTTCTACGACTGAAGTACGGCGGCAGATTGGAAATGCAGTGCCCCCGCAGGGAATCGCTGCTGTTGTTGAGTCTTTGATTCCGCTCTTTAATGAGAATTATCCGAAAGTGGATTTATATGAAATGAGTAAAAAGTTGCAGGGGATGTCTATTCAACAGCGATTGAGATGGGCTGAATTAGAACCCAGTGAAAATATTTTATAATCAGCAAGTAGTTTATAGTACAATATTTCTAAATATTGAGCTAATTATGTAGCTGATAGAGTTAATATTCAAAATGCTGAAAGAACTTCATCTAAAACAAGTAGGAACCGCCCCCCAGTTCGATGTAGAATTTGCCGATCGCATTAATTTATTTACTGGCGACAATGGTTTGGGGAAAACTTTTTTGCTTGATGTTGCTTGGTGGGTACTAACTGGAAAATGGGCGGATAGTCCAGCTTGGCCACAGCAGGGACAGGGCAATTCCCCGGAAATCACTTCTCTTTTAAGCAATCAAAAAAAATCCGATAAATATCGAAGTCTGTTTAGTTTTTCCGAACAAAAGTGGTTAGACATTGGCAAGTATTCTAGTTTTAAAGGGTTAATTATTTACGTCCGTGTTGATGGATTTTCCGTCTTAGATCCTGCCCGTAATCGCTTAGCAGCTTATCACTTCAATTATGATAGTCTTTGGAATGGATTGATTAATTCAGAAGGAAAATTTATCTGTAATGGTCTAATTCATGATTGGGTGAACTGGCAACGTCAACCAGACAGATCTCAATTCCAACTATTATCTCGCGTCATTAAACAACTTTCTCCCGATGCTGATGAATGGATGGAACCGGGAGAACCAATCAGGGTTTCTGTTGAGGATGTGCGTGAGATTCCTACCTTAAATTTTCCCTATGGCAATGTTCCGATTATATACGCATCAGCGGGCATTAAGCGAATTTTAGGATTAGCTTATTTGTTAGTATGGACTTGGTATGAACACACAATGGCTTCTAAGTTGCGGCAACAAGAACCTCTGGATAAGATAATTCTTTTAATCGATGAAGTTGAAGCTCATTTACATCCACAGTGGCAACGATCAATCTTGCCAGCCATCTTAGAAGTAGCGACAAACCTCGAAAATGAAATGAAACTTCAGCTAATAGCTACAACTCATTCTCCGCTGCTACTTGCCTCAATCGAGCCTGAATTTGATGAGGAACAAGATAAATTATTTTTGTTTGAGTTACAAGGTAAAGATGTAACTCTTAATGAAGTTCCTTGGACAAAACATGGGGATGCTGTTGGGTGGCTAACTTCAGATATTTTTGGGTTAAAACAGGCTCGTTCCCGCGAAGCAGAAATAGCGATTGAGGCTGCGTATGCCTTCATGCGAGGAGAAAGCATAGAGACTTTTCCTGAATACCTCAGAACTAAGGAGCAAATTCATCAGGAACTCCTGCGAGTTTTACCAGAACACGATCGCTTCTGGCCGCGATGGATTGTGAGCACCGAGGTTGAGTAAAGATGATGCGATTTATTCCGCCACCGGAACCACCGGATTTTGAGCAACAAGTGCGACAAGCCGGCAATAATTGGTTAGTTAAAAATCCTGGTAAAGAACCAAAAGATTTTTGGTCTAGCTTCAAACCTCAATTAGCTAAAGAGTTCCAAAATCTTTGTGGCTATTCAGTTATGTACATACCGAGTCGGATGGGTACTGTAGATCATTATTTGAGTAAAAGTAAAGCACAAAATCGGCATTTGATTTATGACTGGAAAAACTATCGCTATGCTTTGCAACGGGTAAATAGCTGCAAAGGAACTTACGATCGACAAATTCTCGATCCGTTTGAAGTAGAAGATAATTGGTTTGAGATTATCCTACCTTCTTGTCAGTTGATTTTGACTGATGCGATTCCTTCCCACGAGCGCGATCGAGCCGAATTTACCCTCAAAAAGTTACAGCTTCAGAATAGTGAATGGGTTATAGAACAACGTCAGGAGTGGTATCGGATGTATCTAGAGAACGAACTTAATTTAGAAGGGTTAGAAAAGAAAGCGCCTTTAATCGCTCGTGCGGTTAAAAAACAGCTTAATTAGTTAATAATCAATCTAAAATAATCAATCAGGCACCATCAAACCCTTCAACATTCTCCCCTTTTCCTCCTCCTTCAACCCCTTACACTGCACCAAAACCCCAAAACCCCCCAAACCCATCGGATCGATCAACTGATGCAAAGCCTCCCGGCGCCGCAAAAACGTTGCCACATCCAATACTTCCGCATCATTTGTTGATAGAGAAGCAATACGATCGCCCAAACCCAACGCCATCAAAAACAAAGCCTGCTGAGTAAACCCTACCACATCCAAACCGCACAATTCACCCTGCCTTTCCAGCGCCGTAAAATTAACATGAGCCGTTAAATCCTGCCGCCCCACATTAATATAAGGATTATTGTGATATCGGTGCAGATAATAACACTGTAGCGTCCCCTCCCTGCGCCTCGGATTGTAATAGCGGTGCGCCGGATGGCCATAATCAATAGTTAACAAATATCCCCGCTGCAACTTTTGAGCAACTGTACTCATCCAGTCCAAAGCGGCCAAATTCACCTCACTGCGATAACCATCCCCGTAAACACTCGCCGACAAATCGATGCCCACCAAATCCAAATATTCGCCAATTTTAGGGGTGGAAACTTCGCCAACTACCTCAACAAATTTTATCTTTTCTTGTTCATTTTTTGGGGTTTCTGCGGCAACGTAAATCTCCCTAACTTGCCCTTGTTCCAGAATAAATTGATGCACGGGTAAAGCATCTACTAACTCATTAGAAAAGAAACAACCGACAATTGAGTTATTAACTATCTCATCCCAATTACACCACTTGACACACTTGATATCGGCTAACATTTGCCGCTGTTCCGCTTGGAGTACAGGGGAAAGTTCAACAATAATGTATTCTAAAATATGAAAGAAATCGGGATATTGTATTTGCAGATATTGCAGCACATTTTCGGCAAAATTTCCCCGCCCAGCGCCCATTTCTACGATCGCGAAGTTTTGAGGTTTGCCTAGAATTTCCCACATTTCCACAAACTGATCCGCCAAAACCTCCGCAAAATCAGCACCCCAGTGAGACGACGTGATAAAATCGCCTTGTTTGCCGATCGACTGGCGATCGCTATTATTATAATATCCGTGCTGCGGATGATATAATGCCAAATCCATATATTCAGCAAAAGTAATACGCTGCTGGGGACTGGCGGCAATTCTTTCGCAGATTAAAGCGCAGAGTTCTGGGTTGCTGTCATTGATATCTGATTGCTGGAATGTCATAATTTATGGAATCAAAGTTGATTTTATTTTATTTTTGAAATAAAGATTTTTTTCACCGCAGAGGGCGCAGAGGACACAGAGGAAGAGAGAAGAGAGAGATTTTGATTATTGATATCATATCATTTTGAAGCCGATCGCAAACTTGAGATTTGACATGGCAAATTTTCGATCGCTGTGATAAGCTAGCCTTAGATTTTAAATATAATGCTTCTTTATGATACCACCAGAATCTTGTTTAGAAGAGTTCAAAAAATCGAGCCACTTATTACCAGATTATGTAGTCATATTTAATTTAGCAGATACAAAAAGACGCGGTATTTACTTAGGTCACAGAGGCGTAGACAAGGATATAATCGCCTTTGATAATTTGTTAAAAAGTTGTATTTCTTCACAAAGATGCAAAAGAGTTCACTGGGATCTATGGATCGGTTGTCTTGCTGAACGGCAACTCAATAACATTCCAGGTTTGATAGGGAATTACGCACAAGAAGTTCCTATATTTGCAGGGTGGGAATGCAGGGCGATCGACCCCAACGGAAATCGAATATTTATTGAAGAAAAAAGAAATGTTTTAATCAGTCGCGCTGTCCGCTGCGGCTATTTGTGGGTAGAAAATGCTAATGAATTAATTATCAAAGTCAATGAATTAGTCGAGCGAGTACATCGTTTACCTGTCAATACATTTACTTCCCTAGAGTCAGAGGTAGCTGTTACTTTACCCAGATGGCGGTGTGTCCCCGCTGAAATTTTATCTTTAACTGAGTATTGTCCGTACTGCAAAGGCACAAACTTTGACTGGTCAGGAGGAGCTGATGATTGTTCTGAGGGTATTTGTACGCAGTGCGGAACCGAGGTAGATTTTCGTTACTGTTAATCTATACACTCCCAGACTCATGGGTAGTCAGAAACCGGGTTTTTACGAAAATTTTTCGTTGTAGCCGACAGTTGAAGTGAAAAACCCGGTTTCTTTGGTATTATGCGCCCAGGACTGTATATGATTCAAAAAAGTAGCGATCGCACTTTTTAGCAAACAGCCCAAAAATGCGATCGCCCTTTTCCTTCTACCTGTCAACCGAGCCCATAATAATGTCGATACTCCCCAAAATTGCCACCAAATCCGCAATCTTCACGCCGCGCACAATGTGAGGCAAAATCTGCAAATTATTAAAATCCGCAGCCCGAATCTTCCAGCGCCAAGGAAACACACTATCATCCCCGATAATATAAATCCCCAACTCACCTTTGCCACTTTCGACGCGGACATAATGTTCGCCCTTGGGAATCTTAAAAGTCGGCGCCACTTTTTTGCCAATAAACTGATAGTCAAAACCATTCCATTCAGATTTTGGCCCGCTTTCTAAGCGCTTCGCTTCCAAATTCTCGTAAGGGCCGCCGGGGAGTCCTTTCAAGGCTTGATAGATAATCTTAACCGACTCGCGCATCTCCCGAATCCGTACTAAATACCGGGCTAAACAATCGCCAGCAGCTTCGGTACAGACTTCCCAGTCGAAGTCGTCATAACATTCGTAATGGTCAACTTTCCGCAAATCCCAATTTACGCCGGAACCGCGCAACATGGGGCCGGAAAGTCCCCAGTTAATCGCTTCGTTGCGAGAAATAGTACCCAAGCCTTCAATCCGGCGGCGGAAAATTGGATTGTTGGTAATTAAACGTTCGTATTCGTCAATTTTGGGAACGAAATAATCGCAGAAATCTTGGCACTTATCTACCCAACCGTAGGGCAAATCGGCGGCGACTCCGCCGATGCGGAAATAGTTATTATTCACCATGCGATAACCGGTCGCTGCTTCCCACAAGTCGAGAATTGGTTCGCGATCGCGCATAGTATAGAAAAAAGGAGTTTGCGCCCCCACGTCCGCCAAAAACGGCCCTACCCACATCAAGTGGTTAGCAATCCGGTTCAACTCCAGCATGATTACCCGAATATAACTAGCCCGTTTGGGGACAGCAATATTCGCCAACTTTTCCGGTGCATTCACTGTCACCGCTTCGTTAAACATCCCCGCAGCGTAGTCCCAGCGGCTAACGTAGGGCACGTACATCACGTTGGTGCGATTTTCGGCAATTTTTTCCATCCCGCGGTGCAGATAGCCCAAAACTGGCTCGCAGTCCACCACATCTTCCCCGTCCAGGGTGACAATTAACCGGAGTACCCCGTGCATTGAAGGGTGGTGCGGCCCCATGTTGAGCACCATCGGTTCGGTTCTAGTCTCAATTCTTGACATAATTAAATGAATTAATGATTACTGACTATTGTTGATTTTTGTTTCGCTTTTATGATTATGAAGGATATCGAGCTCTCTGAGAAGGAGACCCTTGGATCGGATGTCAGTATTGACACCTATCACGTTCCAGTTTTGGGTCAAGAATTAATTGCGGGTTTGGCTGTGCGTCCAGGCGGACACTATTTGGACGCGACGCTTGGGGGCGGCGGACACACGAGTTTGATTTTAGCGGCGGCGCCAGATGTTACAGTGGTGGCGATCGACCGCGATGAACAAGCCATCGGTTTTTGCCAAGCCCGATTTGCCAACTCGCCCGTTGAGTTTTGGCACGGTAACTTTGCTGAATATCAGTCCCCAGAGGCTGAATTTGATGGTATCATAGCAGACTTGGGCGTCAGCTCTGCTCAGTTCGATACACCGGAACGGGGATTTAGTTTTCGCCACCGGGCTCAACTAGATATGCGTATGAACCAGCAGCAATCTTTGACGGCAGAAGAGATTATCAACCACTGGGAAGAAGTTAAACTAGCAGATATTATTTACAGGTACGGCGAGGAGCGACTGTCGCGACGCATCGCAAGGCGGATTGTGCAAGGGCGCCCTTTTCAAACTACAACAGAACTTGCAGGGGCGATCGCCAGCAGCTTCCCTCCCAAGCAGCGCAACGGCAGAATCCATCCGGCCACCCGCACTTTCCAAGCTTTAAGGATAGCTGTCAACTCCGAACTCGCTTCTTTAGAAACTTTCCTAAACCTTGCGCCAAGGTGGTTAAAACCAGGGGGGAGAATCGGAATCATTACATTTCACAGTCTCGAAGACCGACCAGTCAAGCACCAACTCAGAGGAACACCCAATTTGCAGGTACTGACAAAAAAGCCGATCGTGCCACAATCCGAAGAAGTCGCTAGAAATCCCCGCTCTCGTTCTGCTAAGCTCAGACTGGCAGAAAGAATAACTTGATTCGGCAGTAGTAATATGCTTGCTGCAAAAAGTTCAGAGATTAGGGAGACTTGGATGCAGCAATCAAGTACGATTCGGCAAAGATGTAGGGAATAGCGCCAACAACCCACCACTAACCCTCCGGGTACAGTGGGGCTTGAAATACAGCCGGTGTTGACCAGACTTAGGTAGCAATACCTGCGTTAGTAGTAAGTGTTAAAATTCACACCGAGGACAGTACCCAGCTAGTTAAGAACTCTGCAATCAGAGCATTAATTAGCAGTTTTGAATGCTGGTGTGTTTAGAAAAGTACCGACTGCTAACAAGGTCATTGCTCGTATCACAGCGTCAGTAACGAGCGGGCTAAAGCCACGCTCGCTTGTAAGAGAAATCAAACAAGCTGTACTGACCAGCTATCGCCTTAACAGGCTACGTTATTTAGGTCATGACACCCGCTTGATGCGAAGCTAGTCCCCTGCCCTGTCGCTAGTAGTTAAACAGTCTTAAAGTCACGCTCGACAGTGCTGCCAGCCGGCGCAAGCCTCTATAACATTGGCGAAGCTAACTTTACCCCAGAAATGGGAGATTGAGGACAACCATATCCTCACGCCTTGGGGCAACCATACCCCTCTGCCCCGCGAGGGGATTCAAGGCGATTGAAATCGCCGGGTCGTTTTCCTCTCAGGACTAAAGTCTCGGAGCTTCCCACTTACCGAGTATTTTTTGTGAAAGCTGACTGGGGAATTTTCCCTATTGAAGCGGCCTACCGAGGCGGGTTACAGTATCGAAAGCCTCTCATCTGTGCGAACAGATGGTGCGAAAGGAATGCTCACCTTGAGGTAAAACGGGTTTCTTTAACTCAACTTGACGTAACTGATATGTTGCATATATCCAGCCCCCCTTTTCCTCCCGCCACCTTGCTGATTACAGCTATGGTGGGGGTTTTCAAGGGGGAAGAAAGATGAGTCGGGGAGATGGAAGCAAGCTGAAACTGATGGTAGTCGATGACGAACCTGACAACTTGGATTTATTGTACCGGACGTTTCGACGCGACTTTCAGGTTTACAAAGCAGATAGCGCCCTCAGCGCCCTGGAAGTTCTAGACCAACAGGGCGAGATGGCGGTGATTATATCTGACCAGCGGATGCCAGAAATGAATGGCACCGAGTTTTTGGGGAAAACAGTCGAGCGATTTCCCGATACGATTCGGATTCTGCTAACGGGATACACAGATGTTGAAGATTTGGTCGAGGCCATCAACTCAGGTCAAGTGTTCAAATACATCACCAAACCGTGGAATCCAGAAGAACTCAAATTGGTGATCAATCAAGCCTCAGAAACTTACAAATACTACAAGCAGCGCAGCGTTGCACTGCGTCGCGCTTTACGCAAGGAATCTCTGTTCAATGAGGTAATGAGCGTGATTCGCGGGTCGCTAGATTACTCTAGTATGGTACAAACTATTGTTCAAACCGTAGGTCAAACTTTTGAGGCAAACTATTGTATGCTGCGGCCGGTAGAGGCCGATCGACTATTGCCGAGTACCTTCCCCTACCAAGCCCAAACCTCTGAAGCCAGCAGCTTTTCTTTTGATGAAAATTTGCTGGTTCAAGCCGTAGCCAGCCGCCAAACTCAAGTCAACCCAAACAGTCGCGGGGACGGTAACTCCGTTGAGATTGCCGTGCCCCTGACTTACCAGCAAGAATTGCTGGCGGTACTCGCACTGTGCCAGATTGGTGGCACTAACCCTTGGTCGGCAGAAGAGATAGAGTTAATAGAAGGTGTAGCAGCTCAAGCTGCTCTCGCCCTGTCTCAAGCTAAGCTCTACCAGCGCACTCTGGATTTAGCCAAGCAGATGCAAAACGAGTTGGAAGTGGCTCGCCAAATCCAAACAAACTTGTTACGCCAAAGTTGGCCGGATTTTGAAACTGTCAGGGTGCAAGCTTGCTGCTATCCCGCGCGGGAAGTTGGCGGCGACTTTTTTGAAGTCTACGTCCACTCTCAAGGGGATATTTGGATAGCGGTGGGAGATGTTTCGGGTAAGGGAGTTCCGGCTGCTCTATTTATGGCCAGCGCGATTTCGGTGATGCGGCGGGAACTTTCCCAAGAAGTTTCTCCAGAGCCCGATCAAGTTATGCAGAACATGAATAGCAGTATGTCTGACGACCTGATCGGCAACAACCATTTTATTACAATGGTTGTAGCTCGTTACACTCCGTCAACGGGACACCTCGCTTTTGCTAATGCCGGTCACATTTACCCGATTGTTTGGTCTCACTCGGAGGTGAAAGCTCAAGCCGCTAGCGGTAAAACGCCAGCCGAGCCTAATTTCCTGAAAGCTCGTGGCATTCCTTTGGGGATACTACCAGTTTGGAGAGGCAAAGCAGGTACGATCGAATTAAAGTCAGGAGATGTATTTCTGCTGACGAGTGACGGAATTACTGAAGCTAGCGTGACAAGTCAAGCGGTAGCAGGGGGTGTACCAACCCGTTCTATGCTACAACAAGAAGGGCTTTGGCAACTTTTGATTCAGGAACCTGGTTCTTTCAACTTGGACAATTTGTTGGCTCACATCCGAGCTGATAATCCCGTTCAAGAAGACGACCAAACCATACTCTCTCTGGAGGTTCTTTGAATCTGTCAGCGACTCCCGACGCATAGTCGGGGGTGGGTGAGAGCCGAAAAAACTTAAGCCCTGCTTGTTGACGGCCCATAGAGTAGTCCTACAAAGGACGGTGTTATCGTCACCAGTCAAAAACCACAGTAAAAACCTAGCCGGCGATGGCGCAGCTAGTTTCCTGAATCGCTTTCCTGGGGGATTAAATACCTGTAAAGGGTTAAGGTAGAAGGCATTCGTCAGAAAAAACCAACGCTTAAAAGCCAAGGATTGAAACACAGATTTTTTATACCTCACTGCTTACAGTCTCGGTATAATTATCAATTGTTAAGGGGCTTTAAGCCCATAACAAAAGTTTTCAACTATTCTCTTAACTTCTGCCTTCTACCGAATGACGAATGCCTGATTTTTAAACAGAAAAGGCTCGTATCCCCCGATTAGCGACAAGTATTGAGGCCGAATCCATTCGGCTCGTCGTATTTCATACCTGGAAGACACAGGGTTTTCAAACTTACGGGATTTTTTTATGAATACTGAGCTTCATGTGCCAAGCGACTTGCGGTTTTTAACAATTGTTGAAAATTGGTTGCTGAGCAGTTTGGAAGTAGAGCTAGGAGAGCACGTCGATTGGCCGCGTCAGTCGAATCGTTTGCGCTTGGTGTTAGCAGAAGCCTATTCTAACGTGATCCGCCATGCTCACAAAGATCAACCCAATTTGCCCGTGTTAATTCGCTTGAATTTAAAAAATAGGGATATTGGTTTAGAAATTTGGGATTACGGTAAAGGTTACGAAATGGATACTTACAATCCCCCGAGGCCGGAAGCTAAACAGGAAAGCGGCTACGGCTGGCTGATTATGAGCAGACTTATGGATCGGGTGGACTACACTTTGCAAATAGACGGTCGCAACTGTCTCAAGTTGGAAGCGAGTTTGCCGGAAAAATCTTAATTAGTCGTTAGTCATTAGTCATTAGTCATTAATGATTGGCAAGGCACTTTTTGACTCGCTTTGGCTGTCTGTCGCACGCGCTGCGGTGACAGCCAATTTTCCGTGCAGTAGCGTCAATCGATTTGAGATTTGAGATTTGAGATTTTAGAATTGAAGCATTGACTTGCGCGAGATAAATACGTTCGGCAAGTTTCATCGGATACAGGTTTTTTATTT
>NZ_JAUBTG010000046.1:0-51902 GCF_036702395.1 Microcoleus sp. D3_18_C2
CCGTCCACTCATGACGGGCGGGACGCCCATCCCACAATAACAATTAAAATTGTAAGTTATTTAATTCGCGATCCTTATTGAGTATTGCGATCGCGACCTAACGACTTGGTTCAGTGGCAGACCGCCCCGCAAGACCCCAAACCTACACGCAGAAACAGGGTGGGCTTTCCGCTGCACCTTCATTGTTCGGCGACTGTTGATAACTTCTACCTCATTGGAACGAGGTTAATTAATTGTGCCAAAGTGCATAAGTGCTGCGCGGATCGCGATGAACCACACCGCGAGCGTGGCAAATAGATAGAGGTAGAACCGAAGTATGATGAGATTGAATGTGCAATGAACAGCACTATGCAATGTGCGAAACACGACGAATACCCACGCGGCGTTCACATACACTGTATCCACCTGCTTCGTGACGAACAGGTACAGGACAAGCGCATAAAAAAGTACCGGAATCTCGAACAGGTTTTTTAGGTTATCCGATGGATTGGATACGCTTGGTGGCGAAATTTGTGCCAGTGTTCCCGGTACAGCAAGCTCTTTTGGGGTGAGCTTTCTACTGGTGATAAAACTGATACGGCGGATGTACATATACACCCAGACGAGGAAAGTTAGAAACACTGTTGCAAAGAAGGGACTGAAAATTGTATCTTGCGTCATTTCTACCTCTCAAATTTGATTGTTATGATAGTTTGTGGGCGATAAAGTGCGCCCTATGGAATGTACAAGGCTGGAAGAAACATAGAGTAACGTAAATCCAATTAGAGGATGGAGTATCTCTAGGTGAAGAGGACTTTTGAGATGAATGCTGGAAAATTGTAGTCCAAGCAGGATTGGCAAACTGGCGGCGAGATGTCGTATTCTGCGTGAGAATGGGGCGATTAACGACCATCCCAGTAATACTAATGACAGCCCACTGTACCCTCGCACGAACCAAAGATGAATATTCCACCATGCAGGATTATGGAAGTAGGCAACTCCAACCGTTAATAACTGAGCAATCAAGCAGACATTAAAGATGATTGAAGTCACATAAAAGCTGATGAGTATCCCACGTGTGGGAGTGCGATCGCGAGCGGTTTCCAAACTTGTTATCATGTCAAGTTGTTTTTGAGATTATAAGGGTAATATAAACTGAGTATTGCCATGCTTCCAGACCTCGATCGGGTACTCTTTTTGACACTCAAGCAATTTGGTTACAAGCCCCCAGATTCCTCCGTGGGGTCAATTCTAAAATCTAAAATCTAAAATCTAAAATCTAAAATCGGTTGACACCATGAGCATGACAAGTCCCTTGCAGCTTTTATTTGAAGCGATCGACCAGGTGAAGGATGAACAAGAGCTGCGATCGCAAATCCTGCCCAAAATCGGTGAGTATTTTGCAGCTAAAAGATCGGGAATCTTTTTCTTCGATGGACTTCCTTTAGCCGATAGCAATTTTCAGAAAACATTGAAAGTTGCGCTATCGATCGAACATAATCCTGTTGCACGTTATTTAGCGGAGCGCCATGCTCCTGTCCATGAAGCATTAGTGACATCATCTCCCAAGGTTTGGACAATGATTTGTCCCCGTCCCGATCATTGGCACGTGATGGCGGGGCCGATCGTCAGTCGCGGTCAATTAATGGGTGTAGTGGGTTGTACGCGCGATCGATCCATGCCCGCTTTCGATACAGAGAATCTAGCCGATTTGAGTGCGATCTGTTTGCATTTGTCTGTTTGGGCTGCAACAGTACGCGCGGCGAAGCTATCCCGTAGGGAATCGCAACACCAACCTTTCAAGACTTCACGCCTAACGCCTCGTGAATTGCAAATTGCCGAATTGGTTGCTTTGGGGCGAACCAACGCAGCAATCGGGAGGGAACTTTGGATTACTGAGAATTCAGTAAAGCAAGCTTTGAAGCGAATGTTCCGTAAGCTTGAGGTTTCGTCTCGTGCAGAAATGGTTGCACAGCTTTCGGCGACAAAATATAATTTGCCAACCGTAAAAATGTCTCCATCCAACTTGATGCAGAACACTCACCAATAAACTTAAGGCTAGAAACCCTAAGAGCGATCCTCTTCTGCAAGCTTCGCTAACGCATTGAATTGAAGGGCGATCGATCTAGTGGTAATTTTGAAGTATTGAATAGGGCGATCGCGATCTAAGGGCTAAGATGAGTGGTGGCAGATTACCTCGGCATCACAGCCGACATCTCCCGTCCGTTTGAAGAGAGTGCGTTGTGAGGTGGCTCGTCAGCAGATGACTTTTTGATTCCCTGTAAGCTATCACGATTTTGGACTAATACGAATGTGGCGACTACTAGCAGAAAGTAACCGAAGCCTTTTTGAAGTTGTTGCGCTGGAATAAACTGTGCAAGATAAGCCCCAATCACCGTTCCGCATCCAGCTAAAAAGGTGAATGAAACCGTGAGATTCCAGTCTAAGGAAATATGCCCTAAATAACCTAGCAAACCCGCGACCGAATTACACGCAATAATTAGCAGAGAAGTCCCTATCGCCTGTCGCATGGGTACGTTTCCCAATAAAACCAAGGCAGGGACGATCGCAAACCCGCCACCCACACCGACTAATCCTGTCAAAATCCCTACTGCAATCCCTTCAGTCATCAGCCATAGCCAGCAGTATTTGCAAACAGGTTTGACGTACTCGATAGCCTCTAGCTCATCCTTACTAGATACTACCGTCTTTGACAAGGTGGTGCGATAAATCATCAAGCCTGCGGCAATCAGCATCGACAATCCAAATAGGGTCATCTGGAATGCGCTGGTAATGAACGGCAGCGTCGCAATTCTTGCACCGAGGTAAGCCCCCAACATGGTTGCAGTTCCAAAAATTACTGCGGTTTTGAGATTAAGATTACCGCGCCGCCCATGGGGAATGCTGCCCAATAAGCTAACAGTCCCGACAATAATCAAAGTCATGGCGATCGCAGGTTTAGGCGCAACACCCATCACATAAACCAGCACAGGCAGTGCTAGCACAGAACCACCACCGCCCAATAAGCCTAAACTCACACCAATACCAACTGCCAGGAAATGTCCAATTATCCAGATCATCGTTTATTTCCGGCTTGTTGGTTGTAAGGTAACTTTGCCAGTAGCATTCCCATCGCACAGGTGTTAGTGATTCCAGCAAACACTAAGCCAGCACCCACAAATCCACTCAGAAGTAAAAAATTAGGTGAGACAAATACCCCTAAAACTGTTCCCACAAAAACCAATGAGCCTGCAACAATCTGCACTTGCCGAAACAAGCTAATCGGCGCATTTTGACTTTTTTCAATCGGATAGCCTGCATTTTTCCAAGTAGGAATTCCACCACGCAGATGAATCACAGAATTGAATCCTGCGTCTAAACATTGTCTGGCGGCTTTGGCAGAGCGATTTCCAGATTGACAGTAGAGAACGAGTTTTTGTCCCTCAGACGGTCGTACTTGAATTGGATCGAATTGTGACAGTGGATGCAATTTTGCGCCGGGAATACGTTCAGTTGCATATTCGGCAGATTCCCGAACATCCACTAAAGTTACGGCGTTTTCCTCAAGCAATTGTTTCAAGGTTTGAGCATCAATTTCTTGAAGTTGAGAATCGTTAGTCAGTGTCATAGTTGTACTCCAAATAAAATAGATCAAAGGTCTAGGCAGAAATTGAGGTGAGGTTGCCACACCGTTCATTAGCTGGCACGGCTTCCATCATTTTTTGAGGGTTGGGCAGATTCAGTGCATTCATAAATTGAATAAACTCATCCCGACTGCGCCCTGTAAACCTAGGGTTCCAGCGTTTTTCTTCCTCAATGGAAGAAACAGTTTGCCCGCGATAGTCGTGTCCTGGATAGATCGAGGTAGAATCAGGCAAGGTAAATAATCTTTGAGTAACTGAATCAAACAAGGTTCCGGCGTCCCCGCTTTGAAAATCCGTGCGTCCACAGCCACGGATCAATAACGCATCCCCGGTCAGCAAGTGACTTTCATTGACGAGGTATGCCATGTGGCTATCTGTGTGTCCTGGCGTGGCGATCGCCTGCACTTCCACAGTTCCAAGCTGTAGCGTTTCCCCTGGATGGATAAAACGGTCTGCACAGTTAACCTGTGCTTGGGCTGGAACCACACTCACACAGCCTGTTGCTTCCCGCAGTTGAGACGCACTGGTAATGTGATCGGCATGAACATGAGTTTCCAAGCAATAACGCAATGTCAAACCCAGTTCTTTCAGCAATTTGATATCTCGCTCCACCTGTTCCAACACTGAATCGACCAATAGGGCTTCTGCGGAAGCGCGATCGGCAATCAGATAAGTATAGGTACTGCTTTCCCGGTCAAAAAGTTGACGAAACAGCATAGGCATCAGCCTCTCATTACATCTTTAGTGATAATATTACTATATAGTAGTATTGTCTAAAAAACAAGTCTCGCTCAAAATCTATTCACTCCTGCTTATGTCTCAAATCCCAGTTTCCGCTCTCGCTCAGGTGGCTGACTACTTCAAAGTTTTATCAGAGCTTAGCCGCCTGCAATTGCTGTGCGCGCTTAAGAGTGGTGCTAAAAATGTCACTGAAATCATTGAAGAAACAGGGCTGGGGCAAGCCAATGTTTCCAAGCACCTCAAGATTTTGACCCAGGCAGGCATCGTTCAACGGCAGCAGCAGGGAGTCAGTGTTTACTATCAAATCACTGACCCGATGATTTTTGATTTATGCGAACTTGTGTGTCAGAAGCTCGAAACTCGATTGCAAGAACAGTCACAACAGTTAAAAAACCTCGACAGATTGCGTCAACTCTAACCGCCCCTGATTGCAGCGTCTAGACACGCTTAATTGTTTCTATCCCAGGAGCGATCGACCCACTGGTAATTTTGAAGTATTGGGTATTGAGTATTGCGATCGCTCTTTGCCGCGACTCGGTTCTGGGGCCTCCAGAAAACTTTGCAACCTCACACTTGGTTTTGGTCAGTCCACTTCACGAGATTTTTCAGCGGCTGTTGATAACTACACTTCTAGCGAGGTGGTGTTCGCCTAGCATACCAGGCATGAATCAGAAGGGTTTGTAAGAACAATACAGGTGTATCAAAGCCGCTGGATGCAATTATTAATCCGACTTCTTGTGGGGGTAGCACAGCAGTATTTCGACCATAAGAAGCACAAAACTTTTCAATCTCCTCAGCAGGCACTTCGGAATACCTCAGCATCCGCTGCCAAACCTCGGAAAGGCTTTGGTACGCTGAAGTAGACATATCGGAAGCCACATCCGCACTGACCAAATATCCGTTAGGGCAAAGTCGTGAAGCAATTTGACTAAAAAAGTTGCGCCGCTCATCTTGTTGCATAAAGAAGTGAGAAACTAGAAGGCAAGTCGCCGCATCGAAAGAGTCCGATGCGCGCAGTGAATCGAGATAGCCTTCGTGAAAAGTGCAACGTGACGCGATACCACACTCTTCGGCGCGTTGGCGACAGATGTCAAGCATCGGTGCCGCAGGCTCTACCGCAGTAAACTGCCACTGTGGAAACGCTTGAGCCAGATAAATCAATTCCAAGCCGGTTCCCGCACCGACACAGAGAATCCGTGCATCGGTAGGAAGTTCAGAAAGTACAAAGCGGATCAGTAAATGAAGTGCGTCGCGCATCGGAGCCAATTTAGCGAATCTTTTGTCGTAGGAAGAAGCGCGTTCTCGATCGAAAACAATAGGTGACTCTTGATTTTGCATTCTGGAAAGCCAATAAGCTTGCAATCTGTATTTTAATAGCTATCTGAATTGGATTTTAGCGCCTCGCTTCAACACTTACGGGGTTCCGGCAAAACAAAAGTAATAAGACTCCTAAAATCTCGATCGCCCAAAACACCATAGAAAAATCCAAAACCCGTTTAATCATCGATGTTTTGGGGTTTTCTTCCTGGCATCCGGTTCAAATTACAACTTGCGAGGGTGCGATCGCCCTTAACAAATATCGCACTCTTGGCAGAACAATAACGCTTTGCAGTTCGGTTAGTATTCCCTTTTATTCTAGCAAGTATAGAAATAAGAACAATTAAGAGTAAAGACTAAAAAAGATAGTGCATCAACCTAACTATTAATTTGGCTGCATAATTATACGACTACCAGCTCCGCAATCTGTTCCTTGGACTTTCCAGAAAACATCATTGCCTTCCCGTCAGCCTCCACCATGAAGTGATGCCCATTGTCAGTAATAAAGTGCCAAGCGAGTATTCTTTTGCCACCGTACTCATTCATAGTATCGCCTGCCGTAACGCGCTCAAGCTTATGGCCGGCTGCATCGCACAAGGCTCGTATCAGTTTCATGTATCTCGGCTCGGCAACACGGGCCTGGGCGAGCCGGGCCTCGCGATCGGAAATACTCAATGCTCGTCGAGTGACTTCCTGTTGGATTCGATCTTCTGCTACAACAATCAGGCCGGGGCGCGCTTTTAACCAGTTAGCATTTAATCGTTCGAGACTCTCCTCTTGTTCGATCGAATAAAAGTCCTCATTTATGCCATTTAGCCTGTCTCTCTCAGCATTTTCGCCGAATAACTCACTCGAAAAGAACGATGCTAACTTTGTCTTTCGTGCTGTAACCAGCGCCTCTCCTTTTGCAAAAAGATCGGTATGTTGTGTCGCGCCGATTTTCCCAAGGCCTTCTTTAACTAGCGCGATGACAGCAGGCTGCCACCTTGTGTTGTAGACAAACTGAGCA
Organism: Microcoleus sp. D3_18_C2; assembly: GCF_036702395.1. NCBI lineage: Bacteria > Bacillati > Cyanobacteriota > Cyanophyceae > Oscillatoriales > Microcoleaceae > Microcoleus > Microcoleus sp. D3_18_C2. The sequence goes on from NZ_JAUBTG010000046.1 coordinate 6,691, forward strand.
AAACCGCCATTATTCACCTGCCCGAGGTAGTAATCAACGTAGTAACTGAGGAGTGCGTCGTGAGAAATTTCTGAGAGATTCAGAAGCTCTTGAAATAGTGCATTCACAAAGTCAATATTTGATTGGATCGTCGCGCGGATATCATCGCTATTCATGCTTTCCGCTGAGAGCACGACCGCATCTTTCGAGCCAAGTATGTCGTCACTCATTTTTCCGTCTCCCTCTTAGGCTAAAACTTTTTATCTTGCCCAACTATTAATTATATTGCAGTTGCAACATCGAATATAGCCTATCATGCTCTTTTATGCTTTTTGAGGAACGACAATACTGAAAATTACATCAGCGTTCATCTGTGTTTATCTGCTGAAATCTGCGGTTTAAAAATCCCAATCTAATCGATTTACTTCGAGCCGATATATACAAAACCCCCAAACCATTTTAAAAATTAAGTTTGGGGGTTTTATTCCTAAATCCAGTTCAAATCACAACTTACTCGGCTCGATCGCCGGAGCACGCAGAGACAGAGTTTTATCCGCAGCAGCCTTAGCCACAAGCGACGGCACAGAATCGCGCAACTTTGCAGTCAACTGTACAGTAGTCGCATCATAAACCTGAGTCAGCATCTTAGGATACAAACCGATACCGATAATCGGCACTAACAGAGCCGCAATAATAAACACTTCTCGCGGTTCCGCATCCACCAATTCCTCGTGATCCGACAATTCCTTATTTTCAGGCCCGTAGAAGATTTCACGCAGCATCGACAGCAGATAAATCGGAGTCAAAATCACCCCGACAGCAGCTAGAAATACCACACAAACCTTAAACACCGGATTGTAAGCATCGCTCGTTGCAAAACCCACAAATACCATCAATTCTGCTACAAAACCGCTCATTCCCGGCAAAGCCAAAGAAGCCATAGAACAAGCAGTCCACATCGCAAAAACCTTACGCATTTTCTGCCCCACACCGCCCATTTCATCGAGCATCAGGGTGTGAGTGCGATCGTAAGTGCAACCTACCATGAAGAACAAACTCGCCCCAATTAAACCGTGGGAAACCATTTGCAGCATTGCACCGCTAATTCCCAAATCGGTAAACGAAGCTATCCCAATCAGCACAAACCCCATGTGCGAAATCGAAGAATAAGCAATTTTTCGCTTCAAATTGCGCTGAGCAAAAGAAGTTAAGGCGGCGTAAACAATGTTAACCACACCCAAAATTACCAAGATGGGTGCGAAGGTAGCGTGAGCATCCGGGAGCATTCCCGCATTCATCCGCAGTAAAGCGTAACCGCCCATTTTTAGCAGAATTCCTGCTAGCAACATATGGGCGGGTGCGGTTGCTTCCCCGTGAGCGTCAGGGAGCCAAGTGTGCAGCGGAAAAATCGGCAGTTTGACACCGTAAGCTATTAAGAAACCTGTGTAAAGGAGCAATTCTACATTGGGGGCGTAATCTTTAGCTGCGATCGCCCGCATATCGAAAGTCACCGTATCGCCGTAAAACGCCATCGTCAGCGCGCCCAGCAAAATAAACAGCGAACCGCCTGCGGTGTATAGGATAAACTTAGTTGCTGCATAGAGGCGCTTCTTGCCGCCCCAGATGGACAAAATCAGGTAAATCGGGACTAATTCCAGTTCCCAAACCAGGAAAAACAGCAACATATCCTGCACGGCAAAAACTGCGATTTGGCCGCCGTACATTGTCAGCATCAAAAAGTAAAAAAGCTTCGGTTTAAAGGTGACAGGCCAAGCAGCTAAAGTAGCCAGAGTAGTAATAAAACCAGTCAGCAAAATCAGCGGCATTGATAAACCGTCAGCACCCACCGACCAATTCAAATCGAGTTGCTGCACCCAAGTATAGCTTTCTACCAGTTGCAAATCTGGATTGCTGAAGTCGTACTGAGTGTAAAAAGCGTAAACAAGTAGGGCAAAATCGATCAAACCCACAATTAGGGCATACCACCGCACCGTCTTGCCATCCTTATCGGGAATTAAAGGAATCAGCAAGGACGCAGCAATGGGAAACAGAATTGTTGTTGTTAACCAGGGAAAGTTAGCTGTATCCATTGCGTTTTAAAATGATCCATCAGTTATTAGGTTTAAACACATTTTGCCAATTTTAGCCTAAATTTTATACTTTCTTTAGACGGAACATTTTTTTTTGCTATTATCTGGACAAATTATGCGATCGCAACAGTTAAGTTTAATGAAAGATTTATTTCTCTTTGCTAATTGTCAATTGTGAGTTATTGAGCTAATGCCCGTTCTTAAAATATCTTCTGGCGAGAAATGGCATTGCCCCTTGGTGTCAACTTCAGCCGCTCATCTGCAATTGGGCGAGTCCGCCAGGGAATGAATTCCCTGGCTAATAGCGAAAGTCCTCTCAAGAGGACTAATAGATATCTCCAAAAAAGCCAGTATTGAACAGGCAAGATGCCTGTTCCACAATAAGAGGTTTAAGGAGTTCTTCAGTCCTCATAGCGAAGACTTTAGCTTTGAGACAGGGAATTCATTCCCTGTCGGACTATCGGACTATCGGTTTTACCGGGAAAGTTGACACTAATGGACAATGCCGTATCTCTACAGATTTAACCGACTCCAGAAACGATCGCAAAACCCAGAACTGCGACAAACACAATCAGAGCATAAAATTGAGCGCGACCGCTCTCAAAGTATTTCAAACCTTCGCCGCTAACCAGGGTGATAAACCCTGTTAAGTTGACGACACCATCGACGACTCGCAAATCAACTTCCATGACTTGCCGCGCTAAACGGCGGCTGCCTTTGACAAAGAGAAAATCGTTGATATCGTCGAGATACCACTTGTTCAGGGAGAACTCGTAAAGCGGTTTGATTTTTTGGGCGATCGCACTTGGGTCAATTTTACGGCTCAAATACATCAGAGAAGCCAAAGTAATGCCCAGCAAAGCAATACCTACAGAGCTTCCGCCCATAATCAAAAATTCCGTCAAATTGAACTCAGCAGCGTGTTCCAAAACTTCTTCGAGAGACTCCCCAGGCGCGCGAACAAACTGCTCGAAATAATTGGCAAACGGCGTACCGAGAAAACCGATAAACACAGAAGGTACTGCCAGCAACACTAACGGCAGAGCCATTGTCAGAGGAGATTCGTGAGGCAAATGGTCGTGCTCATCGTGACTGTCGTCAGTTGATGCCAATTCCTTAACGTTCATCGCTCCCGGGCCGAAAACTAAACCCGGTTGCAGAAGTTGCTGTTTGATAGCGTTGTTATTGCCCCGGAATTCGCCCTCAAAGGTGCTGAAATACATCCGAAACATATAAAACGCGGTCATCCCGGCCGTCAGCCAGCTAACAGCCCACAGAGCGGGATTTGCGGAGAAGGCGCTGGCGAGGATTTCGTCTTTTGACCAAAAACCAGCAAACGGCGGAATTCCGCAGATTGCCAAATTTCCGATTAAAAAGCAAGAAGCGGTAATCGGCATATATTTCCGCAAGCCGCCCATGACTCGCATATCTTGAGCCAGAGCCGGGTTGTGGCCTACAACTGCTTCCATCCCGTGAATCACTGAACCTGAACACAGGAACAGCATTGCTTTGAAGTAAGCGTGAGTCATCAAGTGGAAAAGTCCGGCACTGTAAGCGCCGACGCCCATTGCCATCACCATGTAGCCGAGTTGGGAGATGGTGGAGTAGGCGAGGCCTTTTTTGATGTCATTTTGGGTAATCGCGATCGAAGCGCCCATAAATGCCGTAAAACAGCCGGTGCAGGCGATCAAATTCATGACTGCCGGCAGCCCTTCAAACACTGGGTACATCCGAGCGATCAGGAATACGCCGGCGGCTACCATTGTCGCGGCGTGGATTAAGGCCGAAATCGGTGTCGGGCCTTCCATTGCGTCTGGTAGCCAGACGTGGAGGGGGAATTGAGCGGATTTGGCTGCTGGGCCCAAAAATATGAGGACGCCGAAGATTGTCGCCAGAGTCGCCGAAAGAGCACCGGATTCTACTAAGGAGTGCAGGCGTTCGCCCATCACCTCAAATTCAAAGCTGCCGGTGGCCCAGTAAATGCCGAGGATGCCCAGCAGCAGGCCGAAGTCGCCGACGCGGTTGGTGACAAAAGCTTTTTGGCAAGCGTCAGCAGCGGGTTTGCGATCGTACCAAAATCCGACTAGCAGGTACGAACACATACCTACGAGTTCCCAGAAAATGTAAATCTGAACGATGTTCGGGCTGACTACGAGACCCAACATTGAGGCGCTGAAGATGCTCAGGTAGGCGTAAAAGCGCACGTAGCCGTCATCGTGAGCCATGTAGCCGTCGGTGTAAATCATCACCAAAAAGGCGACCGTAGTGACGATCGCCAGCATCACCGCCGTCAGCGGGTCGATGATATAGCCCATATTCAGCGAGAAGTTGCCAGCAGAAGCCCACTGAATAGTGCGGGTGTAGGGTGCGTGGCCCTGTAGTTGACTCCACAGCAATGCGAAGGAGAGTACCATTGACCCTCCGAGTGCGGACACGATTAATATCGCATTCGCTTGTCGGAGTTTGTTGGTTGCCTGGTTAAAGGTGATTAAGCCTAGACCTACTAGCATTGCGCCTGCCAGTGGCAGGACAGGAATCAGCCAAGCGTATTGATAAAGCAGTTCCATGACTGATAGGTAGTTTAAAGTTTCTACTAGATATGGCCAAAACTGTAAACAATTGTGACACACGCCTGCGCGACCCGGCAGAAATACTTGTTGTAATTCTCAAGCGTTGTCGATCGACAACGCTTGAGACCTACTGCCTATTTTCCGATCGAGCCGATCGATCTAGTTCGCCTTAAATCTATGCCCAAATATAGACTGACAAATCGAGCTTGGACGGAAAGAAATCAAGAAACCTGGTTTTTTAACCGATACCCTGGCGCTTCACACTATATTTTTGTAAAAAACACTGTTTCGGGGTTCAGGAATGCGACATTTGGCGCTCAGGTGGCCGATCGACAAATGAGGAATTGCTTCTGATTTCTACCTAAAAGCCGAATAACTTGCAGCCGTTACCTGTTGGCTACTTCCTGAAGTTGCAGCCGTTGAGATGGGGAAACTACGTGAGCGGCCAGCATCCAGGCATCCAGAGTCCGCCGCAGTTCCTCGCGTCCTTGGTAGTCTTCCAATCTAAATCGAACTTGATCGCCCTCAAACAAAATCAGCGTGGGCAGACTTGTCAGCCGATAAGTGTGGGCCAACTTGAAACATTGATCGGCATTCACCCCTACGAGCTTGACTTTTCCTGCCCACTGTGCTTCAAAAGTCTTAAGCGTGGGGTCGATCGCGCGGCACAAACCGCACCAAGGAGCCGAAAAGTGAACTAAAACGGGGGTAGAGGCTTGAAAAACCTCTTGTGCAAAAGTGCGTTCGCTAACCGACAACACCATGAGCCCTCAAAATTTAATAATTTTTTTCTATCCTAGGGATCATGCTACCAGTATATGTTCCTAGTGACACGCATCAAAAAAGGATGAATTTCCCACAGCAAACCAGTAAAAATGACTACACCTACGTAGGAAGGGCGCAGAAACTCAAGCAAATCAAGGGTTTGACGCTTTTGTATGATTGCCAAAAAAGGCATGATTGAGGTTCGAGATTTGATGGTTTCAAAGGATTCTCCAAAACGAGCCTGAAGTCGTCTGTCGCCGTGCCACACTCCGAACAGGTGGTGAAGTACCAAACCGATGGAAGTGACGAGGGTAAAGCTAGTGCCAATCCACAGGGTGTGGGCCACGCACCAAATCACTTGTCCCACCATTTGCGGGTGACGAGTGATGCGAATGATGCCAGTCTCGTAGAGGTGAACTTGGGGCTTTTGGACGGCGGCAATTTCTAGGAGGTTGAAAGTTGCTGGGTACAGAAACAGAAAGGAAATTGCCGAAAGTATCCAAACTGCAGGTTTAACTCCGGGTAATCCCTGTACTTGCCAAAGCTGTACGCCGTCGTAACGGTGGTTGAAAAAGTAGACAATCAGAATGACGGCTAGCGGCAAACTGACAAGGGCAAACAAAACGCGGTAAAGTCTCGGCCCGATCAGCTTTTCACCTTTGGGCCGGAGGGCTGCTAAACCGCTGTGGGCGATCGCAAAAACCAGTAATAGACCCAGAATAACTAAGTGGGAGTCGAGCGCCAAGTCGATCGTCATTGCAAATATTAAGAAAAGTTATTGATTCTCGGCCAATTTGTGTCACAAAGTATCTATGGGAGCATTCAGCGGTTATCAGTCAGTTAACTGTTCACTGTTCGCTGTTGACTGTTGACTGTTCGCTGTTCGCTGTTGACTGTTCGCTGTTGACTGTTCGCTGGAAAGCTGTTCGCTGCCTACAGTCAACCGTCAACCGTCAACTGACAACTGACAACTGACAACTGACAATTTAGATATATGTCTGACCTTCCTTTCACTTTAGACCAGTTACGCATTCTCAAGGCGATCGCCTCTGAAGGAAGCTTCAAACGCGCCGCGGACAGCCTCTATGTATCCCAGCCCGCAGTTAGCTTGCAGGTGCAAAACTTAGAGAGACAATTGGACGTGCCGCTGTTTGACCGGGGGGGGCGGCGGGCGCAACTAACCGAAGCCGGACACCTGCTGCTGAGTTACGGCGAGAAAATTTTATCGCTTTGCCAGGAAACTTGTCGAGCCCTGGAAGACTTGCAAAATCTCCAAGGTGGTACTTTGATCGTCGGCGCTTCTCAAACAACGGGAACCTATTTGCTGCCCCGGATGATTGGGATGTTTCGCCAAAAGTACCCGGATGTAGCAGTACAGCTTCACGTTCACTCGACCCGCCGCACGGCGTGGAGTGTGGCAAACGGGCAAATCGATTTGGCAATTGTTGGCGGAGAAATTCCTACCGAACTTGTAGAAGCTTTAGAAATTGTTCCTTACGCTGAGGACGAACTGGCTCTGATTCTTCCTCCATCTCACCCGATGGTACAACAAGAAACTATCCAAAAAGAAGACCTTTACAAATTGCAGTTTATATCCCTCGATTCGCAGTCTACGATCCGCAAAGTAATCGATCAGGTACTGACTCGCTGCGGCATTGACACGCGCCGCTTGAAAATAGAGATGGAACTAAATTCGATCGAAGCCATTAAAAATGCCGTTCAGTCGGGGCTGGGAGCTGCATTTGTCTCGGTTTCGGCGATCGAAAAAGAGTTGCTCATGGGCGTCTTGCACAAATCTCAAATGGACGAAGTTTTGGTAACTCGCATTTTGTCGCTGATTTACAACCCCAACCGCTACCGTTCTAAAGCAGCAGAGGCTTTCAGCAATGAAATTTTGCCCCAGTTTGCTACTTATTCGACCATCCTGGAGAAGAAAGAACCCCCTGCCCTCGATTTGGGATTCATAGAAATAGCAACTCCCAATTCGGCGGGAAGTTAATCTCTTAGGTCGCTGGCAGTTAGCAGTTCGCGGTGAGTTGAGAAATCGAAATCTGGTTTAACCATCACTTTTTCTTCGTTCTTCCCTTTTCCTTCTTTCCTCTTCCTTCTTCCCTCTTCTTAGCAAACAAAAATGGAAGTTTACTGCACCCGCCCGGGCTGCCCGCGCCCTCAAAACTCTTTTCCCGACCTCGATGACAGTTCGCGGCTGAAAACGGTGCAGCAAAAGTTTTGCACCGCTTGCGGGATGCCCCTGATTTTGAGGGGCCGCTATTTGCCCGTGAGGTTGTTGGGTCAAGGCGGTTTTGGGGCGGCGTTTTTGGCCAGAGACCGGGATACTCCCGCGATGCGGCAGTGCGTTGCTAAACTTTTGCAGCCGTCGGTAAGTCTGACTCCGCCCCAGCTAAAAATCGCTCAAACTCTGTTTGAACGGGAAGCGGCGGTGCTGGAAGAACTGGGAAACGAACATTCGCAAATTCCGAGTTTGCTGGCGTTTTTTGAGCTGACTGTTACGAGTTTGCAGCCGGGAAAAAACGATCAGTTTTTCTATCTGGTTCAAGAATTTATTGACGGTAAAAATTTGGAGGATGAACTAGCTGTTAAAGGCCGATTTTCGGAGGCGGAAACGGTGGAGGTGCTGCGGGAAATTTTGAAGGTTCTCGATTTTGTACACTCTCGCGGTTCGATTCACCGGGATATTAAACCTGCTAATATTATGCGGGGTAAAAACGGTCGGCTTTATTTATTAGATTTTGGGGCGGTTAAACAAGTAACACAAAGTGTTGGAAGTGTAAAAGCTTCGACTGGTATTTATTCTTTGGGTTATGCTCCGCCAGAACAGATGAGCGGGCAAGAAGTTTATCCGGCAACGGATTTGTATGCTTTGGCTGTGACTTGTATTACTTTGCTGAGTGGTTTGCAACCGACGGAGCTTTTTGATAGTTACAGAAATGAGTGGAATTGGCAGTCGCGGGTGCAGGTAAGTTCGGGTTTGGCTCATGTTCTCGATCGAATGTTATTATCAGCTCCCAGCCAGCGGTTTCAATCTGCGAGTGAGGTGGAAGCGGCTCTGATGTCTGGGCCTCAACAACCTTCTCAACCACCTACAGTCGTGGTGGCGCCGCCTCCCATACCTCTTCAACCAACTCTGCCGCCTCATCCTGTACGGGTTCCTGCAACACCTCCCGGAGGGCTGCAACCTTCGCAGAGAGCGACTTTTTCGATTTGGGAGGTTTTGTCGGGGGCGGCGTTTACGGGTTTTGAGGCGGGGGTGCTGGCGATCGCCCTGACGAGTTTGCTGCCCTCTCCTGGCTTGAGTATCGGATTGTTGGGGATGATTGTGGCGGGTTTGATTTACGGCCAGTATCGCAGGGCGATCGAACAAACTGAGATGTTGATTATTGGCGCTGGTACTGTGGCTTTGCTGTGGTTTTTCCCGGTTTTACAGACGGCTGCAGGTGCGATTTATCCGAATTCTCCGATCACTGGCGTGTTGTTTGTGGGATGGTTGGGTGCTTTGGGTGCGATCGCTGGAACAGCTATTTTTCGGTTGATTTATAAGTTACTTTCTAATATTTTTTAAGCTAATAGTCACCTGTAGAAAAGCCTGTTTTGAACAGGAAAGATGCCTGTTCCACAATAATTATGGGAGATGTTTTATTTAAAATGCAGACTCAGAAGTCTATCTACCCGAATTGGGTCATTGCTTGGGGCCCAGAAGTCCGATCGCACCCTGCAACTTGGGAAACGTCCGGTTTTGCCATTATCGGCGCTCAACCCACCTTCAGCCCCGATCGGCGATTTGTGCTGGTAGGCGACTGCTGCTTCGATCGCACTTTGCTAGTCAAACAACAAATTGATACTGATGGATTGAGCGATTTGGCGATCGTCGGACAGTTATGGGAAACATCCGGCCCTCAAACTTTGAGCTTATTGGAAGGACAATTTGCCCTTGCTGTGTGGGATCGAGAGGAGAAAACCTTGTGTCTGGGGCGCGATCGCGTGGGAGCAAAAACGCTGTATTACACTCGCACGGGAACGACTCGCCATATTGCACCTCGACTGCGATCGCTCAATCCCTATCACGATCGCACACTCGATTTGGTTGCTTTGCGCGACTATTTGTGCTGTGCTTTTGTACCCGGAGCACAAACGCTGTGGGAAGCGGTGCGAGAGTTGCGCCCTGGTAGCTACTTGTATTTACCGGATGTTAAGGCGCAAAGATACTGGGAACCGCAGGAGCAAATTACTAATGCCGATCGCCCTTTGGAATGGCACAGTCAACAAGTGCGATCGCTTTTGGAACAACTGGTGCAGTCAGCGCTACCAGCGGGAAAACCAGTCGCAGCATACCTTTCGGGCGGGATAGACTCAAGTTGCGTCGCCGCGATCGCCACAAGGCTGCACGATCGTCCGGTACACACTTTTTCTATGCACTTTGGCGCTCAATATCCCAGCGAGATTGAATTTGCCAACATCGTCGCAGCACATTGTGGCACTGAGCACCATATTTTAGAAGTTTCGCCAAAGCAAATTTGGGAGTTGCTACCGGAAACGCTGGCTGCTATGGACGATCCGGTGGGGGAAGGCTTGACGGTTCCCAATTTGCTGCTGGGGCGATCGGCAAAGCAATTTGCAGACGTGGTACTCAATGGCGAAGGTGGCGATCCGTGCTTTGGCGGGCCGAAAAATAAGCCGATGCTGCTGAATAGTTTGTATGGTTCAATTCAGGGTAAACCAGATGCGATCGCAGCTTACTTGACTTCGTTTCAAAAATGCTATGTGGATTTGCCACGTTTGCTGAAGCCGGAGGTTTGGGAAAAGGTGAAGAATGCGCCTTCCGTCTTTGCTGAGGAATTGCAACAGACAGAAACGACGTTTTTGAATCGGCTGATGCGGCTCAACATTGAGTTTAAAGGAGCCGATTACATTTTGACCAAGGTGAATAATCTCACGGCTGCGGCGGGACTAAAAGCTCGATCGCCTTTGTTTGATGCGCGGATGGTGGCACTGAGTTTGCAAATTCCACCAGAGTACAAGCTTTCGGGCGCGCAGGAAAAAGCGGTTCTCAAGGCTGCTGTGGCGGATTTACTGCCCGATGTCATTGTCAACCGTCCGAAAAGTGGCATGGTGATGTCGATGCAGCAGTGGTTTTTGAGGGATTGGCAGCGGCAAGCGCGATCGTTGTTGCTGAATCGTCATGCGGCGATCGCGCCTTACGTCGATCGAACACTAATTCGCGAGTGGCTAAACTATCGTGGGGAAGTTTTTCCCCGCTATGGGCTGAAGCTGTGGCTGCTGGTGACGCTGGAAATTTGGTTACAAGTTAATCGCCGTTAGTTACCCGAAATTAGGACACGGCGCTGTGCCTTTCGTCGTGTCAACTTCAGCAGTTGACGCCCCAATTTGTCGATCGACAATGGCATTTTCCCTATGCGGTTTTCGCTCTTGTTTATAGAACCGAATTAAACCGCAGAGGGCGCAGAGGATACAGAGAAACGGAAGAGACAGATGAATCATTCCGATGCCAACGGATTTGATATACAGTGTATTTCATAAACCTGGGATACGCTGTATATAGCCATCCTAAATCATTTGTCAATTTCTTGCTCCCTCCCCTTGGTAAGGGGAGGGTTGGGGTGGGGTAAAAAGTTTACGACTCCTGCAAGAATTGCTTTAGCTCTCCTGCGATGATTATGGGATGTTTGGTTTCAGGCTTTTTTAATTCGCCAACAGTCTATTGAAATCGCCCGCGATTCTTCAACCCACAAATTTAACAATTCGCATTTTTAACCCCCAATTTCAAGCACTATTTTACCGGTTACTGAGCCTGTTTCTAACAGTTCGTGAGCGGCTTGCGCTTCTTCGAGAGGGAAAGTTTTGCTGACGTGAATTTTTAGCAAGTTGCGATCGCACAAACGAGCACACTTCTGCAAAATATGAGCCTGCTGTTCCTGTTCCTCCACCAAACCTTCCAGCATTGGTGTCAACATTAATTCCAGACTAATTCGCAGATTCCGCATTCTCGCTGTTTTCAAATTGCCCAAAGCTGGATCGGGTTCCAAAATGGTTACTAAATCTCCATAAATCTTCACAGCCGGAATAGTTTGGTAAAAAGTTTCTCCCCCGACAGTATCGAAAGCCAAATCAACTCCTTGTCCTTGAGTCCAAGTCAAAACCTCATCGACAACATTGGTATTTTTGTATAAAATAACTGAATCTGCACCTAAGTGCTTGACAAAATTGGCTTTTTCCTCCGAACTAACAGTCGTGCAAACCTCTGCACCCTGCAACTTCGCCAACTGTACCGCGACGTGGCCGACACCGCCGGCACCAGCTTGAACCAGGACTTTTTGACCGGCTTGCAAGCGCCCTCGATCGTACAGCGATTCCCAAGCTGTAATTAAAACTAACGGTGCCGCCGCCGCCTCAGCAAAACTTAAAGCAGCAGGCTTGAGGGCGAGAAAACGTTGGTCTACAACGGCAAACTCGGCATAAGTACCGATCGACCCGCCCAAACCGCCATTGCAGAAAAAAACCTCGTCTCCCACTTGGAAACTTTGCACACCAGCACCGACAGCCTCTACGACTCCTGCACCGTCGCACCCCAAAACGTGAGGAGTTTTGTCCGGGTAAAAAGTGCCGCGCGATCGCAACTTAGTATCTATCGGATTGATACCCGCCGCTCGCAACCGCACCAAAACTTCAGTTTCTCTTTGTATAGTAGGGGCGGGGATATCTTGCAGTTTCAATACGGACGGGCTTCCGGGCGTTTCAAAAACGATTGCTTTCATCAGGGATATTAACTCTCTTGTCGCTTTCACCTGCAATCCTACCTTGTATGCGTTACTCATTCATGACCAAGAAACTGGGATACAAGCCCCGTCACTTCGGCGGAGTTTATCCGCCGAAGGGCTCAGTACATCGCCTTCTAGGACGGCTTTATCTTTATTTTCCTAATAAGCTCCCTGAATACATCGTTTTGCGTTCTATTCGTAAGCTTGCAATATTCCGCAAGTTTCTCATATTCTTCATCAGAACATCTAATAGTTAACTTTTTCATGCCGTCAATATGCCGTCAGTTATGCTAAGATAATAACATGAAAGCAAGATACCAGTACCGATTCTACCCAACCGACCAACAGCAACAGAGCTTAGCTCAGTTGTTTGGTTGTGTGCGAGTAGTGTGGAACGATGCTCTAGCGCTGTGCAAGCAATCAGAGAAAAAGCCCAAATCCGCAGAGCTTCAGAAAATAGTAATTACTCAGGCAAAGCAGACAATCGAAAGAGCTTGGTTGCGGGAAGTGTCAAACATTCCACTACAGCAGTCTGTAGCCGATTTAGAGACAGCATTTAAGAACTTTTTCGACTCCTGTAAGGGCAAGAGAAAGGGACGCAAGGTTGGTTATCCTAAGTTCAAAAAAAGGACTAGCAGCCAGTCGGCAAGACTTACTCGCGGTGGTTTTTCTTTTAAAGGCAATGGTGTCTATTTAGCCAAAATAGGAATCGTCAACCCTATATGGTCTAGGAAATTGCCGTCTAAACCTAGCTCTGTCACAGTAATCAAAGACTGTGCAAACCGCTATTTTTTGAGTTTTGTTGTAGAGCTTGGGCCAATTCAAATTGAGGCTAAGAGTCCAAGTATCGGAATTGACTTAGGGATTAAAACTTTTGCAGTAATGAGTAAGGGTGAAAAAGCTAAAAGTCCCAGTTATAAAAAGTTAGACCGAAAAGTTCGCCAACTCCAGCGCAAAGAGGCCCGTCAGCCCAAAGATTCTAAAAGAAGAAATGTAACTCGAATTAAAATTGCTAAACTACATAATCGCATTGCCGATACCCGTAAAGATTTCCTACACAAACTGTCAACCAAAATAGTCAACGAAAACCAAGTGATTATTCTGGAAGATTTGAACGTGTCAGGAATGCTAAAGAATCGGAAACTTTCAAGGGCAATTAGTCAGCAAGGATGGAGGGAGTTTAGAACTCTCTGTGAAGCCAAATCCGAAAAGTTTGGCAGAGAGTTTCAAGTAATTAGCAGGTGGGAACCTACCAGTCAAGTTTGTGCGGACTGTGGCTTTAAATGGGGTAAAATCGATTTGTCTATTCGTTCAGTGCTTTGCCTGAGTTGTGGTACTGAGCAAGACAGAGATAAAAACGCTTCTAGGAATATAGAACAAGTCGGGATGGGGAATCGCCACGACTCTAAACGGACGCAGAGGGATTGTCAGACTAGCAACGGTTAGCAGAACCCTGTGAAGCGTCAAGAATCACCGCACCTGATAGTCGGTGAGTATTTCAAGATACTTAGTTATTTTTAAATAGATTGGCTTCAGATAACTACAACAATTTTCGAGCGGTGTTAATCGATGTTCGATCTAAATTTATTTTTTTACTTTGAGATTTTTGCATATCTTCTGGGATTATCGGCGATTTTAGCCTTGGCGTCCGCGATTTATCTTAAGTGGCAGCCAATGCCCCCCCGTCTGCCGCCGGCCGAAGAGCAACGGCAGTTGCCACAATTAAACGATGATTTATCTGCCGGATTGAAAATTCGGAAAAACTTTGTGATTTTTCCCAACTCAAATCGGTTGCCGGCAACTGACAGCTTCTTGGGTAAAGTTTTAGGTATGGGTCGCGCTGTATTCTTGGCTAAGCAACAGCGCCTAAGTGTGAATTATTCGCCTATTCTGGGGCCTGGAAATAGCAAAACGCTAAGTCTGAGCATTGCGGGTTCGATGGGGCAAAATCCCGATCGCCCGAATGCCGAGAATCCTCCCAAAGTTACTGCTTCCGCGCAATTAGAGGAAGATTTACTGGGCGAAATCCTAGCAGGTACTGATTCGCCGGGGGGAGCAGAATTCTTTGATGCCTTAGTTTGCCACTTAGCCTCAGCACTCGGAGTTCGCACCGCCGTCGCTGCCAAATCGATTAAGTCGAAGGCACGCACCGATACTGCTGCCGATAGATTGCAACTTATCAGTTTTTGGAGCGACGGACAGCAGCAGCCAAATTTTGAGTGCGACACTGCCAATACTCCCGAAGCGCGGGTGCTGGAGGAGGGAATGTATTCCTGTCCAGACTACCTCGGGGAAACCTTTCCAGAAGACCGCAGACCGGTAGTTACGGGTGCGCGCAGTTTCCTGGGAGTCTTGCTGAAAAACTCTTACGGCGAACCTTTAGGGATTATTTGTATTTTTCACGATCGACCCCTGGTGGAAGCACATCTTGCCAAATTCCGATTAATTCTCAGTATCTTTGCTGGACGGGCGGCCGCTGAATTAGAGCGGCAGCGCCTAGAAGCAGCACTGTCTACTGTAGAAGCGAAATACTGTGCCCTGGTAGAACAAATGCCCGCTGTCACCTACATTTCTCCCCTCAACCGCAAGGCTGCCAAACTTTACATCAGCCCGCAAATTGAGACTTTTCTAGGTTATTCTGTAGCTGAATGGAGAGCAGATCCCGACCTGTGGCTGAAACTCGTTCACCCAGAAGACCGCGATCGCGTGTTAGTGGAAAACGCCACACAGAAATTCAGCGAGGGAGAAGATATCTTCTGCGAGGGGTCGCTGGTTTCAGAATACCGCGCGATCGCCCGCAACGGTCGAGTCGTCTGGTTCCGCGATCAAGCTACCGCAGTTCGCGATGAAGCAAGCAAGTCTGTCATCCTTCAAGGCGCAATGTTTGACATCACAGAGACTAAAGTAGCTGCCAGCGCGTTGCTAGAAAGCGAATATCGCTATTACACCTTGGCAAAAATACTGCCGGTCGGGATTTTCCGCGCCGATGCTGCTGGAGATTGCTTGTACGTCAATGAGCGATTTTTGGAGATGGCGGGACTGACTGCGCCAAAGGCACTCGGCGAAGGTTGGGCGCAAAGTTTGCATCCCGAAGACCGCGAGCGTGTTTTGAGCCAGTGGTATCGCGCTGTCATAGACAAGTTGCCATGTAAGTTAGAGTACCGCTTTTGCAACGGTGAGTTGACAACCTGGGTATTTTGGCAAGCAGTGCCAGAAATTACCAAAAGCGGGGAAGTTCTAGGCTATCTCGGCACGTTGACCGATATCACCGATCGCAAGCAGGCAGAATTCGCGCTGCAACAGGCCGAAGAGAAATACCGCAGTATTTTTGAAAATGCGATCGAAGGCATTTTCCAGACAACGCCCGACGGACGCTACCTCAGCGCTAACCCTGCTTTGGCGAGAATTTACGGCTATTCCTCGGCCGCCGACTTGATCGCGAACATACGCAACATCGACAGCCAACTCTACCTCGATCCCAACCGCCGTGTCGAGTTTTTGCGCGCGATCGAAAAACACGGTTTTGTGTCTGAGTTCGAGTCCCAAGTTTACCGCGCTGACGGCACTACTATCTGGGTTTCCGAGAACGGCCGGGCAGTTCGCGATCCTGACGGAAATTTACTTTACTACGAAGGCACTGTCGAAGATATTACCCTCCGCAAAATAGCAGAAGATAAGTTGGTACACGATGCTTTGCACGATATGCTAACCGGTTTGCCCAACCGAGCTTTATTTATGGATCGCTTGGGGCACGCGATCGATCTTTCCAAACGCCGCCCCGAAATTTTGTTTGCGGTGCTGTTTATCGATCTCGATCGCTTTAAGGTTGTTAACGACAGTTTGGGGCATTTAGTGGGCGATCGGTTGCTCATCGCGATCGCGCAGCGCCTGGGAATCTGTTTGCGCGCTGGAGATACCGTTGCGCGTCTTGGTGGCGACGAATTCGCTATTTTGCTGGAAAATATCAAAAGCACCGAGGATGCGATCCAGATTGCCGAACGAGTGCAAGCGGAACTGGCAGAGCCTTTTTACCTTAACGAATATCAAGTTTTTACCAGTGCTAGCATTGGGATTGTTTGTTCTGGTTTGCCTCGATATCCAAGGGAAACTAGCAAACTGTCGAGTCCCGAAAATTTGGGAAATATCGATCGGGAAACTTCTTTGTCTGGCTTATCTTCCGACTCTCCTGTTCCCAATGTCCCGTTCCCAATGTTGTACGATCGGCCTGAAGAACTGCTCCGAGATGCAGATGCGGCCATGTATCATGCTAAGGGATTGGGCAAAGCTCGCCACGAAGTTTTTGACTTAAGTATGCACACTCGCGCCGTCGCCCTTTTGCAACTGGAAAACGACCTGCGACGCGCTTTAGACTCCCAGGAATTTCAGCTTTACTATCAGCCTATCGTCTCTCTTGTTACTGGTAGAATCAGCGGTTTTGAAGCGCTGCTGCGGTGGTATCACCCGCAGCGGGGTGTCGTAGCTCCTGGCGAGTTTATTTTAGTAGCTGAAGAAACTAGATTGATTATACCTATTGGCTGGTGGATGATGCGATCGGCTTGCCATCAGATCCACGAGTGGCACCAAAAATTCCCCGAAAATCCGCCGTTGACTGTCAGCGTCAACCTTTCTAACCAACAATTTAAACAACCGGATTTAATCGATCGCATTCGCGACATTTTACAAGAAACTCAGCTTGACCCCCGCACTTTAAAGGTAGAAATTACTGAAGGCGTCATCATGGAGAATGCCGAATCAGCAGTGGCTATCCTCGCGGAATTGAAAAATTTACAAATTCAATTATATATTGACGATTTCGGCACTGGCTATTCTTCTTTGAGCCGCCTGCACACTTTTCCAACTGATGCTTTAAAAATCGATCGAGCTTTTGTCAGCCGCATGACTGAAGATGAAGGAAACGAAGCGATTGTACAGACTATTTTAATTTTAGCCAGTCATTTAGGCATGGATGTAATTGCTGAAGGCATCGAAACCAGCGAACAGCTTAATTTACTTAGAGCGCTGCAATGCGAATACGGACAAGGATACTTTTTCTCAAAGCCGATAGACAGCATCGCAGCCACACTTTTAATAGAAAGTCAACCCCAATGGTAAGGATCGCGAATTAAATAACTTACAATTTTAATTGTTATTGTGGGATGGGCGTCCCACAATCTTGTGGAAGTTATTTAATTCTCATTCCTAATTAGTCAGGAGTCGTTAGTCATTGGTCATCAGCCATTGGTAATTGGTAGTTGGTAATAAGAAGTCGAAAGTTAAAAGTTAAAACATTCCTTCTGACTAATGACTAATGACTAATGACTAATGACTAATGACTTAAACTTTCGCTTCCAAGGACTTGAGAAACTCAGTATTTACCCCCGACTCGCGCGTCAGGGCAATTTTCCCAGTACGAGCAATTTCCTTAATCCCAAATCTATTCAGCACCTGGACGATCGCCACCATTTTACCGGGATCTCCGACAACTTCCAATGTCAGCGTATCATCACCAATATCCACCACTCGCGCTCTAAAAATTTGAGCTAACTCAATGATCTCCGATCGCGTCCCGCTAGCAGCATTAACTTTCAGCAACATCAACTCCCGTTCCACACAGGGAATTTCCGTTATATCCTGAACTTTAAGCACGTTAATCAACTTGTACAGTTGCTTTGTCAACTGCTCAATAACTTGGTCATCTCCGGGTACAACCATCGTAATCCGAGACACTCCCCCTTGTTCCGCCGGGCCAACGGCCAGACTTTCAATATTAAAACCCCGACGGGCAAACAAACCAGCAATTCGAGTGAGGACACCCGCTTCATCTTCAACTAAAACCGAAAGAGTGTGTTTCATCAGAAAATTGGGTAGAAACCTCGTCCTTTTAGGACGGCTTTATATTACAATATAATTGGTCAACGACCCACCCGAGACGATGGATCAAACAGCCTATACGAGCGAAGTTCAGCCCGAGGTGCTGGCGGCGAAGCAAAATCGGTAGACCGGTTCAAGAGGATAGGGCAATGGTAAACATCCCTAGAATCAAAACGAAGAAGAATTCCGTTTGGTATTCGACACATAAAAACCGCTTTCTCTTGCGGGGTTAGTCTGTGGAGCGAACATAAGACCAAATCTCTTTTAGGGTGGAGGCAGTTGCGAAGAAGCAGAAATTCAAATCGTGAGGTTTGGGAATCCCCGTCCGCGACGGTCGGGGTGGATGTCAATTCTCCAAAAAGACGCATTTCGTGCAATTCTACTTTCGCCCATTCGCCTGAGACCAGAAGTGCACGCCCATTCAACCTGCCTTAGACATTTTATCGCGAGTTACTGGCCGTTCCTTTCCAGGAAAAAACAATATATTAAGCTGTCGGGGCGCCTAGTAACGCCCGATCGACAATATCACTCATAGATCGGCGTAAATCCGCCCCCACCCGCTTATTTTTGTCGATCGCACGCACATGATCTAAGTTTTTTTGTGTACGAACCTACACAATTACTTGAGCGAATAAAAACTTGAAAGGTCGGGCGGCCCACTGGGACTGAAATTTTGAGACCAATTGGTCTCAAAATTCCTTCAGAGAAAAACCCGGTGTTGCAGAGATGGCATCTGGCGGCGGACTTGTTCTAGTCGATCGGGATTAATTTCTGCAATTGCCACACCCGGTTCGTCTCCAGCATCCGCCAAAACGGCACCCCAAGGGTCTACAATCATCGCGTGACCGTGTGTTTGACGGCGGCCGTAGTGGTGTCCAGTCTGTGCAGGTGCGATCGTATAACAAGTATTCTCGATCGCCCTAGCTTGCAACAAAACCTTCCAGTGATCCTTGCCAGTGTAAGCAGTAAACGCCGCCGGCACGAACAAAATATCAGCCCCCTTGTACGACAAATGCCTGTACACCTCCGGGAACCGCACGTCGTAGCACACCGAAAGTCCTAGGGTGCCCAAATCCGGCGACACATAAACAGGGGGCAAATCTTCACCAGCTTTCACAGTGTTCGATTCCCTGTAAGTAATGCCGTCTGGCACATTCACATCAAACAAATGTACTTTTCTGTACCTTGCCACTTCAGTGCCGTTTGGGTCTACCAGCAAACAAGTATTGTATACCTTCCCCCCGGTCGTCGGCACTGGAAATCCGCCGCCCAGAATCGTTACCTGGAACCGCTGGGCCATCGTTTTGAGGAATTTTTCGCTTTGGATGCCGATCGCCTCTGCTGAAGCAATCTTTTCCTCCTCTTCGCCCATAAACGAGAAATTTTCTGGTAAGGAAACTAACTCCGCACCCCGACGCACTGCCAGGTCGATTAATTCCTCTGCCTGAACCAAATTTTTTTGCAGGTCAGGCAAGCTAGTCATTTGAATTGCTGCGGCGAGATAAGACTTCATCGATTCAAAATATTAGTCAATAGTCAATAGTCAATAGTCATTAGTCATTAGTCATTAGCCATTGGGAACTAATTTGATAACTAAATAGTTTAGATCCTTGGGTTTTACCCATCTCGGCGCTGGTTTTGCCCGAACTGGTATGGTTTGAGAGTTTTGATATTTGAGTTTTAAATTAGCCTGTAACTCATCACTCAAAACTCAAAACTCTCAACTTTTTACTCCTAGGTTTTGTAACCTAATTTCCTTCAAATCTTACGGCATCGGATGGAAAAGCAGGTCGGGGAAAAAGCGGTTAAATTCAATTAAAGCCGCAGCTTGAATAGATATCCAAAGGATAGCCAATACTGGTGCTGTCGAAAGAAACTTGACAAAGTATTGCATGAATTCTGCTCCTGAAAATTCCAGACAGTTGGTAATTGCCGATCGGTCTAGCGCGCTAATTGCTATTTTCTAGTTAACTACTTAACTGTTAGCTATTAGCTCTTCTCCATTTCCCAATTTTAGCGGGGGGAAACAGTAATTTCGTCGTCCTTCGCAAACATTTCACCGCTGGTGATTGATGTGAGAGCTGCCAGAGGCCATAAAACGCCGCTCAGCATACATTTGATTGCCAAAGGAACGTCGATAATAATCTCTTTTTCCTCTGGGGTTGCTGATTTCTTGGTAACTTGCAGATAAGAACGGCCCACCCAACCAATCCAACCTGCGATATACAAGAACAGTATGCTAGGAATCAAAAAGTCCCCTGCTTTGCTCAAGTTGCCGTCTACGATTAAGTGCGGGTATCCTTCCGGGCCGCACATAGCTTGAGAATAGCGATCGAATCTTGCTTTCGCAGATGCGGGGTCGCCATTGGTTGAACGTGCATTTTTAGCCAGTTCCTTGAATTCGGGAGAGTCCTTGCACGGCACTAAATTGTAAGCCGAAGCAACTGGAGCAAAACTGATCCAGACACTCAACACTAAAATTGCAGCAAACAATCGTCGCATGGAATTGTTTCCTTTTGTTACAAAACAATAAGTTTTTGTACAAGCATTTCAACTTGCCGATCTGGAATCCAGATTACCGTGTTTGTTGACAGTGTAAAGTATCCATCATTGATGTGGCAAAGTCCAATAGAATGAGGGATTCCCGTTCTCATAGGTCAATGCTGAGCTAGCAATACCGCGAGGATATTCCTTCATTGCATCCGATGATGGTCTTACCTGTCGATCGGGCAAAAATCCCTTAACAATAACCTGAGTACAGGTAGAGCGGGGGACTTGCGCCGAATTAGTTAAGCTAGCAATAACTAACCTATCAAATAAAATTAGCAGTTAATGGCAACCATTTTCGCAATCGAAACAAGTTGTGACGAAACAGCAGCAGCAATTGTTAAGAATCGTCAAGTTTGCAGCAATGTTGTAGCATCGCAAATTAAAATCCACCAGCAGTTTGGCGGGGTAGTACCGGAAGTCGCTTCGCGGAGTCACCTAGAAATGCTCAATCAGGTAATTGCCCAGTGTCTCGGTGAAGCAAACCTGAGTTGGTCAGAAATTGACGGCATTGCAGCGACTTGTGCCCCCGGTTTAGTAGGTGCATTGTTAGTCGGGCTGACAGCGGCGAAAAGCTTGGCAATAGTCCATCAAAAACCTTTTTTAGGCGTCCATCACCTCGAAGGACACATCTACGCTTCTTACCTTACCGAACCCGACTTGCAGCCACCGTTTTTGTGTTTGTTAGTTTCCGGGGGCCACACTAGCTTTATTTACGTCAAAGATTGCGGCGTTTATGAAACAGTAGGACACACACGCGACGACGCCGCAGGCGAAGCTTTTGATAAAGTCGCGAGACTGTTGCAGCTAGGATATCCCGGCGGGCCGCTGATTGACAAATTGGCCGCCCTTGGCAATCCCCAAGCATACCCTCTACCAGAAGGCAGAATTTCCTTGCCCGGTGGTGGCTACCATCCTTACGACAGTAGTTTTAGCGGGTTGAAAACTGCTGTTTTGCAATTAGTGCAGAAACTCAAGAAACAAAATAACAATGTGGGTGAGGAAGGCATCTTGACTGCCTCTACAATTAATGATATTGCGGCCAGCTTTCAGGAAACTGTAGCTAAGGGTTTAACAAAAAGAGCGATCGACTGTGCCGTAAATTTCGGGCTTACCACTATTGTAGTCGGCGGCGGAGTTGCAGCAAACAGCGGACTGCGAAAACACTTACAAGCAGCAGCAGCCAAACACAACTTGCGGGTATTGTTTCCGCCATTAAAATATTGTACAGACAACGCAGCAATGATCGGCTGTGCGGCGGCAGAACACTTGCAGCGAGGACACACATCACCACTCACTTTGGGAGCAAATTCAAGAATGGCTGTCAGCGATATTATGGAACTGTACAAGAGTCATTAGTCATTAGTTGTTAGTCATTAGTTATTAGTCATTAGTTATTAGTCATTAGTTAACAGTCATATCATATCCGATCGAGTGACCGCGATTAAAAGGGCGGGTTTTTGAGATTGTCAATTATTGGCAGATGTTTTTCGTGAACCCGCCCCTACCGTATTAAGGGTAATCGACAGGACATAATATCATTAGTTAACAGTTAACAGTCAACAGTCAACAGTCAACAGTCAACCCAACGATGAAAATCCGATCCGCAAAAGAAAGCGATTTGCCAGCAATTGTCCAAATATATAACGCAGCAATACCGGGCAGAATGGCCACAGCCGATTTAAAACCAGTCTCAGTCGAAAGCCGCCTCCCGTGGTACAGAGAACACTCCCCAAATTCCTGGCCGATTTGGGTAATGGAATCAGAACAAAATATTGTTGGTTGGCTGAGTTTGCAGATTTTCTACGGACGCGCTGCCTATCAGCATACAGCAGAAGTTAGCATCTACGTCGCACCCGATCGCCAACGCTGCGGAATCGGACAAAAATTATTGCAATCGGCAATTGTGCGGAGTCCAGAATTGAAGCTAAAAACTCTCATAGGAATAATTTTTGCTCACAATCAGCCGAGTGTAAGATTGTTTGAGAAATTTGGCTTTCAGCGGTGGGGATATCTGCCGCAAGTTGCCGAACTTGACGGCGTTGAAAGAGATGTCGTAATTCTGGGTTTGCGTTGTCTTTAGGGAAACGGCAATGCCCATTGGTGTCAGCTTAAACTGTCAGTCCGCCCAATCATTCCGTCCGCCCGTCAGTCCGCCAGGGAATGAATTCCCTGTCTAATAGCGAAAGTCCTCTTAAGAGGACTAATGAATCTTAAATTTTTCTTCTCAGTCCTCTTAAGAGGACTTTCGCTTTGAGGCAGGGGTTGAAACCCCTGCCGGAGTATCGGTTGTACGTTAAGTTGTCACCAATGGGCATTGCCGTGTCCTAATTTGGAGGAAACGGCAACACCTTGTCTTGATTTGTAGGGAAACGGCAATGCCGTGTCCTAATTTGGAGGAAACGGCATTGCCGTTTCCCTGGCTCAATCTGGTAAAATTGTAATTTCATCCAAAGATGCGATCGCCACATCAGCATTTTCCAAATGACTAACCTGGGCCTTTCCCCAACAAATCCCGATACAGCCAGCCGCGCCCGCATTTTTACCCATCTGAATATCGCCCGCTGAATCTCCCACCATCAAAGTTGCTGCGGGATTTACTCCGAGTTTCTCACAAGCTTGCAAAAACAATTTCGGGTCTGGTTTATGAAGCGTTGAATCAACTCCCATTTCTAACTGAATGTAGTCAGCTAATGCGTGGTGTTTCACAAACTTCTGCACCGATTCTGTTGTAGCAGCCGAAAGAATTCCCAGTTTTAAACCCGCTTCCGAAAGATATTTCAGCACTTCCAAACTGCCGACAAATAAAGGAGAAACTGCACTATTTTTAAACATTTCGTCAGCTTCATCAAAAGCGCGACGCGCAATAGTTAAAGATTCTAGCCATCCCCTGCCGGTTTCGGCGATGTATCCCGCCGCCACAATCTCATTTTCCCTACGACTACCGACGGCCAGCAAGCCTGTGGGGTCGATGCTGCCACCTTCGATGCCGAAAGCCATTTGTAAAGGCTCTCCAACGCCCGGAATTTGAGCGTCTGCGAGGCGCGATCGCTTAATCCCCAACAATCTCAAAAATTCTTGAGAATCCTCTAGAGTGCCGTCTTTGTCAAAGATTACGGCTTGGATATTCGAGAAGGTAATGCCCCGACATTTAATAGTTACCAAGAATCTGAACTCCGTAATATTTATATCAGGACACAACAATGTTGTGTCCCTACAATATCATGTGCGATCGATTAACCATAATACAATACGCTTGGGTTAGTTTGATACTCCCCACCGATGAATCGGGGGGATTCTTGACGTATTCCATAAAAGAACTTTCAAAGGCGTTATCAAGGCACCTCTACCCACTCAGCTTGAACGAGTCCAAACCTTGCGTATACTTTTAGCTTTTTATACTTTCAGAGTCCATCGCAACGCCAGATAGGTACGCTCAATAATTCACTGTTACTTGTTTGGTCAGGCTACGGTCAAGCCGAGACGAACCAACTCAGGAGTTTCACCTTATTAAATTATTTCAACACGTAGATGGTTATTCTTAATCGATGTAATTAGTGTATCATTTCAATTAAATTTGTGCAATTATTTTAAGGCGACTAAATAAGTCGCAGCCACGTTCCTCCCCATGTCTAAAGCCAGGGGCTTCCCGCTCGTTTTTCGGTGAAAAAAACCGATCGTGCGTAGGTTGGGCCCGTGAAACGGAGGGTGCGCTACGCTCGGAGCCCACCTACAGAAGAGTATTGAACCATAACATGGCGGCCGGGGCGGGTTTTTGAGATTGTCAATTATTGGCAGGTATTGTTGGTGAACCCGCCCCTACGAAAATCGCGCTCGATGACCGGAGATCATATCAGTGGCCGGGGCGGGTTTTTGAGATTGTCAATTATTGGCAGGTATTGTTGGTGAACCCTTCGACTACACTCAGGGCATCGCCCGCCCCTCCAAGAATCACGCTCAATTGACATGATTTCTGTAGGGGCGGGTTCACCCTGATCTTCAACACAAATCCCAAATTCAATAAACCCGCCCCGGCCGGATATTACGATCGATCGACCGGACATGATATCATACAAAATATTTAACTACCAGCCGGGAAGTCCCTCGGTATATTTAGAGGGGATTAATCTGAGCGCTGCGCGAAGTACCCCGAATAAATTACGCCCGCGTGATGAAAGGCTCGTCGGGTGTAGGTACGGAAACCGACAATTAGACATTGCGAGTACCTTTAACTATGATGTACTTCCTAGATATTAAAACAAAAGAAATGGTATATTAAGGTAGGTCGAAAAAAGAAGCTAAAAATGCAACTCACTTACAAATACCGCCTCAAACCAACCAAGCCCCAACTATCAACTATTGTGGCTCATTTAGAACTCTGCCGTCGGCAGTACAACTACCGAATCGGCGAAAGATTTAGGTGGTGGGAAACCACGAGAACACCTATCAACGCCTGCCCATTGATTGTTTCGATAGTCCCTGTTGAGGAGATTTATCGAAATATTCCCTTGACTAGATTGCAAACTAGGGATGGCAGAAAAAAGGATGAGTCAGGCAATCCTCTAACCAGGAAAGGTGATGTTTTCTCAAACATTGAAGGCGGATATGTACAGTGGCAGACGATACAATTAGCTGACCTGAAAAACACTAAAAAACTATTTCCTGACTACAAAGCGTTGGATTCTCAGGTTTTGCAAGATGTCGTCAACAGAGTTGAAACTTCCTTTTCAAATTTCACCACGCCCGATAAAAACGGCAATCGTAGAGGTCAGCCCAGATTCAAAGGGCTTCACTACTACAAATCCTTCACTTATCCTCAACTAGATAACTTAGATATTGTCAAGGACGAGCAAGATAGGATTTGTATTAGTCTCGCCAAAATAGGTAAGCGTGCCTATGGTTTTCCACCGTCCAATACCAACAAAGTTCAAAGTTAAGACGGGTACAGTTATCAGAGAAGCGGATGGGTGGTATATTTCCCTGACGCTAGAAGATAAAACGGTTCCCGTAACGGTTGCAGAAATTCAGCCGACGGTCGAAAATACTGTTGGCATTGATTTGGGAGTCACTAATTACGTCTATCTTTCCAATGGCGAAAGAGTTGAGAATCCTAGATTTTTGAGGAAATCGGCTCAGAAATTAGCAAGGCTTCAAGCGAAGTTAGCTAATAGAGTCAAGGGTTCTCAACCTTGGAAAATAATCAAGGACAAGGTTTCCCAACTCCATCAGTTCGTAGCTAGAGCTAGATTAGATTTTCAATTTAAAACTGCACATGAGCTACTTAGCAAGTGTGAGGTTTTAGTTGTTGAAGATTTGAGCGTCAAAAATCTAACTAGACGTGCCAAGCCCAAGACTGATATTGAGAATGGTAATTTGGTTTATTTGCCTAACGGTCAGTCAGCTAAGAGTGGTTTGAATAAATCCATGCTTGATGCTGCTCACGGGCAATTCGCCAACGTTCTGAAATATGTCGCCTGGAAACTAGGTAAAAGTGTTTTATTTGTTGATCCAAAGGGAACTTCCCAGCACTGTTGGAACTGCCTCAACAAAGTCCCGAAAGAATTATCGGAACGGTGGCATTCTTGTCAATGTGGAGAATCTTTGGATCGAGATGAAAATTCAGCCAAACTCATAAGAAAAATTGGTCTGAGTTACAAAAGTGGCGGGGGAACTCCGTCACTCAAAAAAGCCTTTGAAAAAAAGGAAAAAGAAGCCTGCGGTCTAACTGTACTCAGTTGACCGTCAGGTTCGTTCACAATCGTCCTACTAAATTAGCCACCATTAATCCTAGTACAACCGGCTGAATCGGCTTAACCATATGCCTTTGAAAACCAGCTTCGATCGCCATTTCGCGTTCTTTATCGCTCGCATAGGCAGTCAGCGCCGCGGCTGGGATTTCTCCTCCGGCTTCCGCAGCAAGAGATCGCACTTCTCGAATTAAGAAATACCCATCTTCCTCTGGCATTCCGATATCGGAGATGAGCACATCATATCTGCCCGGATTTTCAGTCAAAGCAGCGATCGCACTTCTGGCAGATGCAACTGCCAAAACCTCAGCCCCGTAGCCTTCAAGCACAAATTGTAAAAAGTCGCGGGTATCGATCTGATCGTCTACGGCTAAGATGTGCAAGCCTTCTAGAGAGGGGACGCGATCGCTAGAGGCGTTTAAAGGCCCTACCAAAGCAGTTGACTTTAAATCGATCGCCGATGTCAACTCTTGAGGCAGCGATCGCAACGGCAATCTCACAGTCATTGTAGTTCCTTGTTCCTCACCCGGACTTTCGGCTTGCACCGTTCCCCCGTGCAATTCAACCAGGTGACGCACGATCGATAAACCCAATCCCAGCCCTTGATTTGCCTTAACGCTGCTGGAATCGCCTTGATGGAAACGATCGAAAATATAGGGCAAAAATTGTGCATCAATGCCTTTTCCCGTATCGCTGACTCGAAGTTGAGCATGATCCTCGATCGTCGATAGCATGATTTCCACTCGTCCCCCCGGCGGAGTAAACTTAATCGCATTCGACAGAAGATTCCACACAACTTGCTGCAAGCGATTGATATCCCCTAAAACAGTCGTAGAAATCAACTGCGAAACAATTTGAATGTTTTTTGCTTCGGCTGATAATTGAACCCCCTCCAGCGCAGCTTGCACCACTAACCGCAGATCGATCGGACAAATGCACAGTTGAAGCTTACCACTCGTAATCCGAGAAATATCCAGGATATCTTCGATTAACTGAGATTGGGCTCTCGCGCTGCGCTCGATCACCTCTAAAGCCTTAGTAACGTCTGGTTCCTTCAGTTTCCCCGAACGCAGAATTTGTGCCCAGCCCAGAATCGGAGTCAAAGGATTGCGTAATTCGTGGGATAGATTCGCCAGAAATTGATCTTTACTACGGTTGGCTGTTTCTGCTTGGTGGCGGGCCAACTGTTCCTGCAGTAATAACTGCGATCGTACAGTCTCAAACTGCTTGCGCTGCGTGATATCCTCGATCGACAACAGAATCATTAAAGCTTGATCTTCTCGTTCAAGTTTACAAGCATTCAGCAGCATGGTTTTCTGCCCGATCTGCTCAAACAGGTGATCCAACTCAAAGTTTTCAAGCTGAACATCACTAACCAGAATATCTTCCAGAATCCATCGCAATTGCGGGATATTCCACTGCCCATTTCCCAATTCAAACAGCGAAGATTGCGCTGTTTCTGGGGATGAAACCTGAAACGTTTCATAGAACGAGCGATTTGCTTTATTCACTCGGAAATCAGCATCTAGGACGACTAAAGGCGTTTGCACAGTTTCCACAATGGTTTCAGCATAATTTCGGGCCTCCTCCAAGGTTCTGGCACTGCGTTTAAGAGCATCGATATCGAGCAAAACCATCACCACACCGTCAATCTGGTTTTCCGTTGTCCGGTAAGGACGAATGCGGAGGTTGTACCAATATCCCGATAAAGTTTGAACTTCTTGTTCTTTCGTCTGGAGAGTATCAATCACCTCCAAAATCATCTGTTCCAAGTCAGGAACGTTCAGAGTTGAGCGGATGTCGCTAAAAGGCCGTCCAACATCTGTGGGAATCACACTAAAAATTTGCTGTGCCGTTGGCGTAAAGCGTCGAATCTGTAAATCGTTTGTCAGCATTAAAATAGGGATATTGATACTGGAAAGCAAATTTATCAGATCGTTATTCACCAGGCTTTGTTCAGTATTGCGGCTGCGAAGTTCATCGTTAGTGGTAGTGAGTTCCTCGTTAGTGGCTTGAATCTCTTCTTTGGCAGTCTCTAACTCCTCATTCGTGCTTTGCAACTCCTCGTTGCTGGATAGGATTTCTTCGTTGGCAATTTTGAGGTCTTGGTTGAGACTTTCCTGATCCTGGATCACCGCTTGCAGTTGAGATTGAGCCGCAGTTTTTTCTTGGTTAGCCGCTGCAACTTGCTGGCTCAGCAGCTCAATTTCGCGCACTAAATCAGCTTGCTCGAAGCTTTCAGAAGGGAGAGTGCTGAAGTTAAGCACGGGGGGTGCAGCCTCTTCAAATACCACCAAAAAGTAGCGTCCTTCGACCGCCGGTGGCCCGAAGGGAATCACCTCAAAATTGACGATACTCGATCGTCCGCCCGATTCAAGCAATACCCTTTCTTTCCTAACGGTTACGTTCTGCGTTTGTGCCTGATAAATCGCGGTGCGAAGCTCAACCAGCAAGCCTGCCCTTGCCATTGCCAGCAAGTTTAAGTCGGGCGTTCCGGCTACCACTCTCAAGTAAGGATCGATGTCTCCCCGCACTTGCAGGATTTTCATCTGCTCGTTGACAACCACACTGGCTGGGGCATATCGATTTAAAATCAGTTGGTCAGTTTCTTGTTGTAAATCCAAGCTATTCGTAAAATTGTTTTTCACTTCCTCCCGTTCACGTGCTTTAGCGACGGGATAGGAACTCGGCGTAAACGAAAAATGGGGACGAGTCGCAGTCAACTTTTTGGCATAAATTTTAGACTTTTTATCCACTGAAGTAAACAAGTAGGAAAATTCTCCGGTACTCTCAGAAGTGCCTAACAGGAGAAAGCCCGTTGGCTTAAGACTGTAATGGAAAATCGGCATCACTTTTTTTTGCAATGACTCTCCCAAGTAGATCAGCACATTGCGACAGCTAACTAAATCGATATTGGAAAAAGGCGGGTCACTGCCTAAGTCTTGTCGGGCAAATACACAAAGTTCGCGGACTGCCTTGCTGATTCTATAGCTACCTCTTGCTTCGGCAATAAAGAAGCGAGTACGTCGTTCTGGTGAAACATCTACCATCTGGTTTTCTGAGTAGACGCCACACCTCGCTTTGTTGATAGCGTGTTCGCCAATGTCCGTGGCAAAAATCTGGATCGGTGGCTGAATGGCTCGATCGCCCAAAAACTCTAACAAGCAAATGGCGATCGAATAAACTTCTTCACCTGTCGAACATCCCGCCACCCAAATCCGAATCGGAGTTTCGGCCGATTTATTTTTGGTAATCGTGGGGAAAACCAGTTCTTTTAACTTTTCAAAGGCTTCGGGATCGCGGAAAAAACTGGTAACGTGGATCAGGATTTCTTCATACAGGGCTGTGACTTCAGCCGAATTGTATCGAAGATGTTGGGCGTAATCATCCAAGATTTCCAGCTTGTACAACACCATCCGTCGCTGGATGCGTCGAGCGATCGTCCTGGGTTTGTACTGGCTAAAATCAACGCCTGTGGTGGATTTCAGCAGCGCAAAAATAGTAGCCAGGGCATCTCCCTGTTCGGGCGATTCCTCAACTTTTGTCATGGCAAGCGGGCCAGTGAGAAGGGGATTGTGACTATAGTTTGCCAGTTCCTCGGCAATTTTTTCCGGTGGCAGAACGAAATCGACATTGCCTGTCGCAACAGCGGTATTCGGCATACTATCGAATTTTGCTGTGTCTTGACATTGAGCAAAAGTCATGCCTCCGGCTGCTTTGATTGCCTTGAGCCCGAGTGAACCGTCTCCGTCTCCCCCGGATAATACTACGGCGATCGCTTTGTGCCCGCGATCGATCGCCAATGAGGTAAAAAACGCATCTCCCGGCATATATTTGCCATAAACCTTCTCGCGCGGTGATAGTTGCAGGACGCCTTTAGATAGCACCATCTTGGTGTTAGGCGGAATAACGTAGACTTGATTGGGTTCTACAGCTACGCCGTCTTTTACCTCATTCACAGGCATTTGGGTGGTTCTCGCGAGAATCTCGCTAAGCAGACTTTTGTGATTGGGATCTAAATGCTGAATCAGCACAAACGCCATACCCGTATCGGCCGGTAAATGGCTGAGTAACTGCGTGAATGCTTCCAACCCTCCTGCTGAGGCGGCAATTCCAACAATGGGAAAGGGGGCATCGGTTTCGGTTAATTGTTCGCTGTCGAGGGCGGCTGGTGCGATGGCTTCGGGTGTATTTTCTGGAGATAATTGAGGAGAAGTCATGCTATGAAGTCGAGGACTTCAGCTATTCAGCAACCTACAGTTCTCGCAAGATGCCGCTGAAGAACCCGTACTATACTTAAGTATACCTTAAGTTATAGGTATTATGCAACTCATTTAATGAGTAAGTATACTGTTGGAGCCATGATCTGAGCGCTCTCGAACAACTCTATCTGCTGTTGGGGCGATCGTAACGAGAGGCTGGCAATAACCAAGTAGTATATCTGCTTGCCTACTTAGCTTTTTTCACCGACAAGTGTAGCAGACAGCGGGATTACTGATTCCGTATTAATTCTAGCAGTATAAGCGACTTGTGCGCCTTGTATTCCTTTTAAATCTTCTACTCGTTTTTGAATTTCGGAGACTCCAGCAGCTTTTAATGCTGTTAAAAATGCTTCGTCGCTGTAAACATCTTCGGAAAATGAAACTTCGTCACTTTTAGAAAGATTTTGAATGCGGGCGGCTTTGTTGACTGTAGAGCCAAAATAGTCGATCGAATTATTAAGATTTACCAGCAAAGCCGTACCTCGGTGAATGCCAATTCTGACTTGAATCCACTCTTGTGGTTGGCGAGTTGAGTTATACTCTCTCAAACAGGCTACAGCACCAGCGGCAGCCATAATTGCTTGTTCGTTGCTGATAAAGGAAGCCATGACAGCATCGCCGATGGTTTTAATGACTTTACCGCCAAATTTCTCGATCGACTCAAAGAAAATTTCAAAATGATCGCGCACAATATTGTAAGCTTTGGTATCTCCCAGTGTTTCGTACATTCTGGTAGAACCGGTAATATCAGTAAACATAATAGTAATCGCCCGAATCTTGACTCGCTCTCTTTCCGAGATTACTCGATCGCCGAACAAACGCTTATAATCCGGGTGATGAAGCAGTTGCATTCCTGACAGCCGCAGGGGCAGTTGTTCGACAGTTAATTCATCGGGCAATTCATCTGAATGCAAAATCAGCCCCGACAAATTGTGTTCGCTATTAGTTAATTCTATCTTGAGTTTTCCCGGACGCACGGCAAGCTCTTTTTTATCGAAATCTGGGCCGGCCAACTGCTGGAGTTGAATTTCTTGTATCTCTTCTGTTTCTTCGCCTTCCACCTTTAAAATCCCTTTAGCTAAAGTCAGGGGACAGCAGTAGCGATATCGACCTTTTTCTAAGCTAACTATCTCGGATTCGGTGCAGTATAAAGGTGTTACCAGTTGCAGTTTGCTCTGGAGTACGGGAGGGGGAGCGCAGACGGGCCGCAGTTGCGGGTCTTCGATTTCTTTGTTCAGGGAAAAAGTGACTTCCACGCGATCGAGCAAATCAATGTTGAACTCGCGCTCGCACATCGGGCAAAAAGACATTTCTGATGTGTCTGCCAAATCCTTAAATTCTTCTGTAATCATGTTGCAGTGCGGGCAGTGAATATCCCAGTGCAAGTCGAAGACACCGGCTTTTACTCCGTGCAGAAATTCGGAAGTAATTTTTTTAACATTCTTGACTGTATCGCCTGCTACGTAGTAAGGATTAATTCTCAATCTCTGCAAAATGTGGGAACCGATTAACCAGTTTTCGATTTGGTCGATCGTTCCTTTGCTCGAATTGGGACGTTTTTTGAGCTGTTCTAATTTTTCTTTTAATAGTCCGATTTTCATGATTCAC
The DNA here is from genome assembly GCF_036702395.1 of Microcoleus sp. D3_18_C2. NCBI lineage: Bacteria > Bacillati > Cyanobacteriota > Cyanophyceae > Oscillatoriales > Microcoleaceae > Microcoleus > Microcoleus sp. D3_18_C2. The sequence continues at coordinate 38,924 of NZ_JAUBTG010000046.1, forward strand.
TTGCCTTTGAGCCTCATGGCAAGAAATTTCTAAGTATTCTTTTGTGTAATTTGCTTGTCTAGTGTGTTTTTGCCTGAGAATGCTGATGAGTTGGGGAGCATCTCATATTTGTAAAAACACTTCTTCTGGCTCCTTCCTTCTTCCTCTTCTCTCTTCTCTCCTGCCTCCTGCCTCAAAACTCCTGCCTCAAAACTCCAATTTCTAGCGGAGGCCTGCTTTCATTGAGATGCTCCCGATGAGTTGGCACTTGTGCGGATGTCCCTGATGTTTGTAAATCTTAACAAATTAGCAGCGTAAAGGCTAGGTTTATTTAGGCAGATCGATCGCGCTGTCACTTGTTTTAATTCCAAGTGCGATCGCTGCATCTGCCTGCAGGAACATATTAAATTGTTGGTAATTGGTAATTGCTAATTGGTAATTGCTAATTGTCAACCACTAAGTAGGGAGACAGCAATGCCCATAGGTGTCAACTTAAGCTGTTAGCTCGCCAAGTTCGTTAGTCATCCCGTCAGTCCGCCAGGGGTTTCAACCCTTGCCGGACTATGGGTTTAACGTTAAGTTGACACCTATGGGCAATTCCGTTTCCCTACAAATGCCCGCGTACTTTTCAGAATTGATATTAATTGGTAATTAATGATTGGTAATTGGGACGTTTAAGGCAAAAAAAAAGAGGGAATTTTCCCTCTTTTAATCACACTAACTGTGATCTTATTCTTCCGTCGCAGGAGGGATTTCTTCCTCTACATCTAATACTGCTTCGGGTGCTGCTTCGGGTGCTGCTTCGGGTGCTGCTTCGGGTGCTACTTCGGGTGCTACTTCCGGCAGATCCTCTTCCATTGCTGAGGGCACATCTTCGAGTTCGTCGGAGAAGTCATCATCAGCATCAGTTGAGTCTACAGGAATGTCTATGCCTGCTTTAGCTTGCTTTTGAGCCAGCATTTTCTCGCGGAACTTAGCTGCCATTTCCTCAGCTTTTTCGTATACCAATTCGCGATTTTTGACCATCGCGCCCGGTTCCGGTTCCAACTGCTTGGTTGAGAGAGAAATCCGGCCCCTCTCGGCATCCAAGTCAATGATCATCACTTTCACTTCGTCGTTGACATTGAAGACGCTATGAGGCGTATCGATGTGATCGTGTGAAATTTCCGAGATGTGCAGCAAGCCGCTGACGCCGCCGATGTCGATAAAGGCACCGTAAGGCTTGATACCGCGTACTGTACCGATGACGACTTCCCCGACTTCGAGGCGGTTCATCTTGCGCTCAACTAAGGCGCGACGATGGCTCAATACTAAGCGGTTGCGGTCTTCGTCTACCTCTAAGAATTTTAATGGTAATTCTTCGGCGACTAATTCTTCCTTCGGTTTGCGGGTACTGATGTGAGAACCGGGAATAAAGCCTCGCAAGCCTTCTATTCTCACGAGTGCGCCGCCGCGGTTGGTGGCAAATACTTGCGATCGTACTGTGGCATCTTCTGCTTGCAGTTGTCGCACTCTTTCCCACGCCCGCATATATTCGATGCGCCGGATGGACAGGGTTAATTGTCCGTCTTCATTTTCATCGGTTAGAATGAAAAATTCTCTGGTTTCGTTTGATTGCAATACCTCTTCAGGGCTTTCCACTCGATTGATGGACATTTCCTGAATGGGAATGTAAGCTGCTGTTTTAGCACCGATATCAATCAGAGCGCCCCTCGGTTCTATACTAAAAACTGTACCCGCTACTACATCGCCCGGGCTAAAGTGATAGTCATATTTATCAAGTAGGGCTGCAAAATCTTCGTGAGTAAAGCCGATGTCTTTGACTGTGGTTTTGAGATTGACCATGCGAATAGTTTCCTAGGATTTCTCTCCTTCATGTTTTTCGTTTGTGCCGGCAGATATTCGAGATTTTGGTGAAAAAGCGATTAACTTTTTTCAAAATCTTTTACTAAAGTCAGTTTTCGCTAACTTTTGCCAGGTGCAACTGCACACCAGCGCTTGCCATTACTGTTACTCCATACTCTGTGTTAAAACGTTGAATCTTAACATTCCGAGTCAAGTAGACTATTTTGACACTCTCAGGTATAAATAAACTGAGATTCTTCGTTCAACGAGCCGACTTGCTGGCGACAGGATTACTCCAGTCTAAGTAGAGGTCGGTTTCTCCAGAAGCGTAAATTTCGGTATGTCCTACCGTATTTAATTAGTCACCGAGCTTTAGTTAGGTTTTGTTCAAATGCGAGCTTTCCTAAACTGCAACACCGTTAGGTGTGACTACGCACTCAACTAATCCAGTTAAGTTTTTACGTTGTCTAGTTATACTCTATTTTAGACCGATGACGATCATATCACACCCAGCACTGTTACTGAGAAAAAAGAACACTCGCTCGAATGAGAGTCCCTTGAGTCGCTATTCCTCCGGGCCTTCATCGGGACACGGTTTTCAATCTCAAGCGAATATTTCTCTAAATTAATTTAAGCGAGCTTAGCTGGGAGTTGCACAGGATGCTGGGCTTTCTCGATCGACTGCTTCGGAATCCGGCAAATCTGCGTCAAAATTTGTCCCTGTTTCTGTATCTTCAGCTTCGTTGAGGGGATTCTGAAGGTGATTTAGGGTATCTACAAAATCTCGGATGCCTCGAAATTGCCGATATACCGAGGCAAAACGGACATAAGCGACTTCGCTGAGGGGTCGCAGGTGCAACAGCACCAGTTCCCCTATTTCTGAACTGGCGATTTCTCGGAGCGATCGACCTTGAAGTTGTGCCTCGATTTCTTCTGCCAGAGTTTCGAGATGCCCGGAAGACAAACCGGTTTTTTCGCAGGCCCGAATCAATCCCCGAACTAATTTTGACCTGTCAAAAGATTCGCGCTTGCCGTCCCGCTTGATCACCGTAATCGGCACAAATTCTATGCGTTCGTAGGTTGTGAAGCGGTGCTGGCAGTTCAAACACTCACGCCGCCGACGGATGCTTTGACCTGATTCGGCTGAACGCGATTCTAGAACGCGGCTATTTGTGTGTTGGCAGGAGGAACAGCGCATGATTGCTGATTTTAACAGGCATTGCCAGCAAATTGCCATTCATCTAACCGCTTGGGGTCTGATGAATGGCTGGACTAGAAAAATCACTTAGCACACAGCGGTGAAAGAGTCCCGCACCAAATTAGATCGCTATGATGCGGGCTAACCGCAGTCCGGTTCAGGATATTTTGGACTTACCGCAGGCGTATAGCTAATTATTTGCCAATCCGGGGAGGTTCCCGAAATGCGATCGCAAAAAATAGTACGCCTATGGCTAAAGCCAGAATCAAAATGTAAGCAACACTTTCCATGTTAAATTTTCCCTATCTTCCCTTGCCGTATTATTTTATCGTGAACAAACCTGACGGTCAACTGAGTACAGTTAGACCGCAGGCTTCTTTTTCCTTTTTTTCAAAGGCTTTTTATAGTGAGGTAGTTCCACCCCCACTTGCTAATATAGTATCAGAGTATTTCCCGATCATCTTGGGGTTTAAAAGAATAATTGTCGGTTTCGGTACCAAAACCCAACAAACCTTTCATCCCAAGGAGTAATTCCCAACGAGGTACGGGGCCGAGCGCTCAGATTAATCCCCTCTAAATATAGGTTCGGGACTTCCCGGCTGGTAGTTAATTGCTGGTTTTATTATTAACTAAAAAAACCCGGTTTCTTGAAGAAACCGGGTTTTTTACACCGGGGATGTTTCCCGGCTAGCCAGAGGCGGGCAAAATTTAGAGAGGTTCTTGTCTTCTGGTGGTCACGTCGCCCAGTTTTTGGAACAGGCCCCACTCGACTTGTTCTTCCAAGTCAGCCTCAACTCCAGCAAACACGTCGCGGAAAATAGTCCGAGAACCGTGCCAGATATGGCCGAAGAAGAATAGCAAAGCAAAGCAAACGTGTCCGAAAGTGAACCAACCGCGAGTCGAAGTGCGGAAAACGCCGTCAGAATTCAAGGTTTCGCGATCGAATTCAAACACTTCACCCTTTTGAGCAGCGCGAGCAAACTTCTTAACATCTAGAGGATTATTAAAGGTTTGACCGTTAAGTTCACCACCGTAGAAGCTGACGGTAACTCCGCTTTGTTCAAAGCTGTATTTTGATTCAGCACGGCGGAAGGGGATGTCAGCGCGAACGACCCCATCTTTGTCCGTCAAAATTACTGGGAAAGTTTCAAAGAAGTTGGGGAGGCGGCGAACCGACAATACCCGACCTTCGCTGTCAGTAAATACTGGATGGCCCAGCCAAGATTTAGCAATACCGTCGCCATTGACCATCGCGCCGGCCCGGAACAAACCGCCTTTAGCAGGAGAGTTGCCCACGTAGTCGTAGAAAGCCAATTTTTCGGGAATTTGTTCGTAAGCGGATTGGAAGCTAGCGCCACCGGCCAAGCTAGCTTGAGCTCTGCGATCGATTTCTTGTTGGAAATAGCCGCTGTCCCACTGATAGCGAGTCGGGCCAAAAAGTTCGATCGGAGTTGCAGCAGAACCGTACCACATCGTACCCGCAACCACAAAGGCTGCGAAGAACACGGCAGCGATACTGCTAGAAAGTACAGTTTCGATATTCCCCATCCGCAGGGCTTTGTAAAGACGTTCCGGCGGCCGCACTGTCAAGTGGAACAAACCGGCAATTACGCCGACTACGCCCGCTGCAATGTGGTGAGCCACGATGCCGCCCGGATTGAACGGATCGAAGCCTTCAGGGCCCCAAGCAGGCGCCACTGGCTGGACGTGACCGGTCAGGCCGTAGGGGTCGGACACCCACATTCCGGGGCCAAAAAGTCCCGAAAGGTGAAATGCGCCGAAGCCGAAGCAGAGCAAGCCGGAGAGGAACAGGTGAATGCCAAACATTTTTGGCAAGTCGAGGGCTGGTTCACCGGTGCGAGGGTCTCTGAAAAGTTCTAAGTCCCAAAATACCCAGTGCCAAACTGCTGCTAAGAACAGCAGGCCAGAGAGGACGATGTGAGCGATTGCGACGCCTTCAAAGGACCAGAAGCCCGGATCGACGTTACCTTCGCCAGTGATGCTCCAACCGCCCCAAGAACCCGTAACTCCCAAGCGAGTCATGAAGGGCAACACGAACATCCCTTGACGCCACATTGGGTTCAGAACTGGGTCTGTGGGGTCAAAAACTGCTAGTTCATAAAGGGCCATTGAGCCGGCCCAACCTGCCACGAGGGCTGTGTGCATTAAGTGTACAGAAATCAATCGGCCTGGGTCATTTAAGACGACTGTGTGTACGCGATACCAGGGTAGTCCCATTGACTGCGGTTCTCCAAGGTGTAAGTGATGATGTCTATTTTTACGGAAAAATCAGATTCTCAATCCCCAGCAGTTACCTGCAGGGTTTAAACTCTGCCTTTTGCCGACTGCCATCTACCTTCAAAGGTGGAGGCATAAAAATGAAAGTTATTTAAAGAAGTGTATCGAGTGTTAGAACCGATTGCAATATGTTGAGCATTACATTAGTTGCGGGTTGCCCATTTCGCAGCGGGCGGCGATCGTCCCGAGGCGTTCGAGGACTTGCTCGGCATCGATCAGTCTGGTGAGGGTGACGTTGCCGATATTTTTGGCGGGATCGGCGGGATCGGGACGGACTGCGGGTTGGACTTCTACCATGAGTACGGCGTCTTCTACGCGGTAGAGCCACATTTTTTCGTTGCGATCGGAAAGACAGAGGTTGAGCTGTTGGATGTCCGGCGCCCGCCTCCAGGCGGCGTGACTCCACTCGCCGCCGACGCCCCAAACGCGCCCAACTTTCCAGCCGTCGGATAAGAAGAAGTATTTCACTTGTGTACGCTTGTTGAGATTTTTTTGTCTAACATAACGCAAAACTGGAAAAGTACGGAATTGTTGAACCGCGAAGACGCCAAGGACGCGAAGGAAGAGGAGAGAAGATGTAGGTAATCTGCAAGCTGTTGGGTAAATCTACAGAATTGTCCGATAAGTTTCGGTCTGGTCGATCGGTAAAATATCCAATCTTAGATTTTTCAAGTCGAGTGCAGTTCCCAGCATTTCGAGGAGGAATACTCGTCACAGCGGCTCGCTTGGGTCAGAAAGTTCTAAACATTCAAATGTGCCTTCGGGCCCTAACAAGGTTGTGGTAATTTTGCTGTTTTGGTCGCTGGCTGTCGATCGCATCATCTTAATCTCGGTTAATATGCGCCAATTATGAGCGTTCGATATTTGACCAAACCTTTTAATATACTATATAATGGTATTAAATGACAGGTGCCCTGAACTGCACGGGGAGGTATGGTACGGTTGAGATACCGTGCGCCTGTCAGAGACCAGGTGCCCCGAACTGCACGGGGAGGTATGGTACGGTTGAGATACCGTGCGCCTGTCTAAAATCTTATTCAATAAAGGAACCCAGGACTCTCGCAGTCGTGGGTTTCTGATTAAATATCTTTCTTCGCTTAGGGAAGGAGTTCGCGATCGATCGAGCCTTCAAAGTTGTTTTCAGCGTGCATATAAATATTGTTATTCGATCGACTATTGTCTATAATATGCTATGTAAGGCATAATCGATCCAAATGACATGGAACATTCAGTTTCACTTTGATTTTTACTCTGAGTTTAGCGAATTCCCCACTGATGTCAGATTAGAGCTTTTAGCAAAACTCACACTGTTACAAGAATTTGGCCCAAACCTCAAGCGTCCTCACGTCGATACTCTCAATGGTTCTACCTACACCAATATGAAAGAACTTAGGTTTCAGGCGGCTGATGGAGTTTGGCGAGTCGCTTTTGCATTTGACCCCCGCAGAGAAGCGATTTTGTTGGTAGCTGGGGACAAATCGGGTAGTAGTGAGAAGCGATTTTACAAGCAAATAATTAAGATAGCAGATAGTAGATTTACCGACCATTTGAATAAGTTAATGGAGCCAGAAACCGATGACAATTAGCCTGAAGACTATTATGGATAATTTGCCTCCCGAACAACGAGCAATAGTCGAAAAGCGATCGGTTGAATTAATGGCTGAAGAAATGACATTGCAAGACTTACGAAAAGCAAGGAAGTTTACTCAGATTCGCATGGCAGAATTATTAAATATGCGTCAAGAAAATGTCTCGCGACTAGAACGCCGTGCGGATTTGTTGGTATCTACTTTGCAAAGTTATATCGCGGCAATGGGTGGGGAGTTGTCATTTGTCGTAGAATTCAAAGATCGACCCCCCGTAAAAATTACTGGATTAACATCGATGTTTGAAGAAAGCAGCTACACTAATGGAGAGGAAGAGTTTTAATTGAGGAACACCTGTTGTTAAAGTGAGAGCGATCGAACCTTTTCGCATCTAGAGACCGATGATCAAAAACATCGTATCCGATAAGTACGCATCCGCATTAAACTCTGAAGTCAATTAGACATCTTCTAAAAAGATTTTGTCAGCCTTTCCCTACCTGGACTAAAACCTAATTTTGCCAGATGTCTATTATTCAATCTAAAATCTAAAATCTAAAATCTAAAATCGAATGACTGCACAAACACCCGTAGAATTCCAAGACAGTTTCGACATCATCGTAGTTGGTGGCGGACACTCCGGCTGCGAAGCCGCCCTCGCCACTTCTCGCCTCGGCTGTCGCACCCTTCTCCTCACCCTCAACCTCGACAAAATTGCGTGGCAACCTTGCAATCCCGCTGTCGGCGGCCCGGCTAAAACCCAACTTACTAACGAAGTTGATGCGTTAGGCGGGGAAATTGGCAAAATGGCCGATCGCACCTACTTACAAAAGCGCGTCCTCAACGCTTCGAGAGGCCCCGCAGTTTGGGCGCTGAGAGCACAAACAGACAAGCGGGAATACGCCGCTGTGATGAATAATATTGTCGAAAATCAAGAGAATTTAACCATCCGGGAAGCGATGGTAACAGACTTAGTTTTGGGTAAAAACGAAGAAGTAATCGGAGTCGAAACATACTTCGGCGTCGCCTTTGAATGCAAAGCAGTAATTCTGACCACAGGTACTTTTTTAGGTGGCACGATTTGGGTGGGCAATAAGTCGATGCCCGCCGGACGTGCGGGAGAATTTGCCGCCGTTGGGTTGACGGAAACTCTCAATCGTTTGGGCTTTGAAACTGGCAGGTTAAAAACAGGAACTCCGGCAAGAGTTGATAAACGTACTCTCGATTACACCCACCTGGAACCGCAGCCGGGAGATGCAGAGGTTCGCTGGTTTAGTTTCGATCCAGAAGTTTGGATCGAACGGGAACAAATGCCTTGTTATTTGACTCGAACTACGCCAGCTACTCATCAATTAATTAGAGACAATTTGCACCTTTCTCCAGTCTACGGCGGCTGGGTTGATGCGAAGGGGCCGCGCTATTGTCCGAGTATTGAAGATAAGATTGTGCGGTTTGCAGATAAGGAAAGTCACCAGATTTTTATTGAACCGGAAGGTAGAGATATTCCTGAACTTTATATCCAAGGTTTTTCTACTGGTTTACCGGAAAATTTGCAATTGCAAATGCTGCGGACTCTTCCGGGTTTGGAAAAGTGCGAGATGATGCGCCCTGCTTATGCTGTGGAGTACGATTATTTGCCGGCAACTCAGTGCTTTCCAACGCTGATGACTAAGAAGATCGAAGGGCTGTTTTGCGCGGGTCAGGTGAACGGTACAACTGGATATGAGGAGGCGGCTGCACAGGGGATTGTGGCGGGGATTAATGCGGCTCGGTTTGCGAAAAATCAGGAGATGATTGTGTTTCCTCGCGAGCAAAGTTATATCGGGACTTTGATCGATGATTTGTGTACGAAGGATTTGCGGGAACCTTACCGGATGTTGACTTCGCGATCGGAATATCGGCTATTATTGCGATCGGACAATGCTGACCAACGCTTGACGCCCCTGGGACGGGAAATTGGTTTGATTGACGATCGCCGCTGGGAGTTGTTCGATCGCAAACAAGCTAATATTGTGGCAGAGAAGGAACGCTTGTACTCAACGCGGGTGAAAGAGCACGAGGAAGTAGGCAAGGCAATTTTTGCTGACACTCAACAAGCGATTAAAGGTTCAATTACTCTTGCTGATTTGTTGCGTCGTCCTGGTTTTCATTATGTGGATTTGGAACGCTACAATTTAGGCAATTCTAGTCTGAAGTTGGCTGAGAAAGATGGTGCAGAAATTGACATCAAATATTCCGGCTACCTGCAAAGACAGCAAAATCAAATCGATGACATTGCCAAACACGAACGCCGACAATTGCCTGCCGATTTGGATTACATGGCAATTACAACTCTCTCCAAAGAATCGCGGGAAAAGTTGGCTAAGGTGAAACCGCTGACGATTGGTCAAGCTGCCAGAATTGGTGGGGTAAATCCCGCTGATGTTAATGCTTTGTTGATTTTTCTGGAAGTGCGAAACCGTCAGCAGCCAGCGGGTGTAGGTAAATAAGCTAAACTATAGCCTTTCTCAGAAAGATGAGGTACTCATGGGCATAGGGCATAGGGCATAGGGCATAGCGCATAGGGCATAGCGCATACCTCACTTTTTTGAGAAGCGCTATAGAGGTGTCTCAAAGCTGCCTTCAATTTTATGGAATAGCAGGATGAAAAAGTGTGACTATTGTGGAACCACTATTTTGTTCGGCGGCTTTCCTATTGAGGGATATAGATTCTGGGCTTTGCTGATTCACGGTATAAATCAACTTTTATCGGAAGTTACAAAACTCACCATACTGGGCTTATAAAAATTCCGAAATCTTGAATTTATACCTGTATTCAGCAACACCAAAAATAAGGAAAACTGGCAGAATGTCAACTCTAATTGATGAAATTCTGCCAGTATATTGTAGATATTGATCAATCGTCGAACCAAGTCTGAGTTTCGCAAATATTCCGCAGAAGAATCAGCGTTCATCGGTGGTTCAAACCTTCCCGAAAGCCCCACCAGTGTTGCCACCCTCAAAGCCTTAAAAGAACAGCGAGATGCCTTGCTATACGCTTATATACGCGCTCACTGGTGGTACTGGGAATCCAGCGGAATTTGGTATTGGGCGATCATTTCCCAGCCGGCTACATAGTCATTCCCCAAGGAAGATAAGGAGAGAGGGAGTGGGAGAGTGGGAGAGAGGGGGAGAAGTGGGAAACACAGTTAAATTCATCCGTGTATCCGTGTCCGAATCCGTGTCGTGCCCCTCTTCCTTCTTCCTTCTTCCTTCTTCCTTCTTCCTTCTTCCTTCCTTTAATGTGCCCAGAGAATCACGCCAGCTTCATAAGGACTGCTGAGATTATCGTGCTTCGGCAAAACGCGCAACGACAAACCTTGCAAACCGCTAGAAGTATAAGTAATGTCAGCCGTATAAAGGCTAGCATTCTGAGAATCTTCTCCCAAATACTCCATCACTACCGGCACGCCACCAATGATATCGCCGTTAGCATCAACCGAACCTTGATAAAGTTCGACTTGCACGTCTGCAGGCGTCAATCCCATCAGATTAATCCGAGATTTAACAGCGATCGACTGATTGACCTTAACTTCCTTATCCTGGGAAATATCAACAGCCTCAATCTTAATATCGTGCCACTTCGCGAGAACGTGCTTCTTCCAGTGAGACAACTCCTTGGCGGGAGCGCAATTATCCGAAGTCATGGTGTGGTAGCGATCGCTCACCGGGAAATATGCCCGCCGCGCGTAATCCTTCACCATCCGAGCAGTATTGAAGAAAGGACAGTTCAAGCGAATCGAATCCTTCATTTTCTCCGTCCAACCGCGCGGAATGCCGTCAGCATCCCGGTTGTAAAACAGCGGTACAACTTCCTTTTCCATCAAGTCGTACAAAGCATTCGCCTCTACCTCATCCTGATACTTAGTATCTTCGTAAAACTCGCCATGTCCGATCGGCCAACCGGTACGAACATAATCAGCCTCATCCCACCATCCGTCAAGAATGCTCAGATTCGGCAAACCATTCATCGAAGCTTTCATCCCGGATGTACCCGAAGCCTCACGCGGGCGGCGCGGCGTATTCAGCCACACATCGCAGCCAGACACCATCATCCGAGCCACGTTAATGTCGTAGTTCGGTAAAAACACCATCGAGCTCATCGTCTCGTGCTCGCGGATGAAGTGAACGATATCCCGAATCAATTCCTTACCCGGAATATCCATCGGGTGAGCCTTCCCAGCAATCACAAACTGCACCGGGCGATTTTGATCCCGCATGATCCGCATAATTCGATCGACATCGCGCAAAAACAGCGTCGCCCGCTTGTAAGTAGCAAAGCGGCGGGCAAACCCGATCGTCAGCACCTTCGGATTGAGAGCCTCCCGCGCGTGTTCGATTTCCGTTTGGGCCGCACCGCGCTCGCGCAAAGTCTTTTGCAGCCACTCCCGCGCGAACACCACCAACTCTGATCGACAGCGTTCGTGATTGCGCCATAGTTCCTCATCAGGAATCGACGAAAGCCTGTCCCATAGACGATCGTCCTTACCGGTCATTTCCCAGTCCGGGCCGAGATATCGATCGTACAACTCCTGAGTAGACTTCGCCACACAACTGCGAGCGTGCACCCCGTTGGTAATCGAAGTAATCGGTACTTCTTCCTGGGGCAAACCCGGCCACAAACCCTGAAACATCGGGCGCGACACCACACCGTGCAAAGCCGCCACCCCGTTGACAAAACTCGACATTTTAATTGCCAAAATTGCCATATTCAGAGGTGCGGACAAATCGCCAGTATTCTCCCGGCCCAATCCCAGAAACTCATCTTGCGACAAGCCAAACATCTTGGGATAGTGACTCAGATAGTGCATCACCATATCCGGCTCGAACAAGTCAAACCCAGCAGGCACAGGAGTGTGAGTCGTAAACATACTGCTCGAAACCACCACCTGTTCCGCTTCCACGAAACTCAGGTGATATTCCTCCATCAGCATCCGAATGCGTTCCAAAGCCATGAAAGCCGCGTGGCCTTCATTCATGTGATAAGCCGTAACTGTCAGCCCCAATGCCTTGAGCATTTTCACGCCACCGATGCCCAGCATGATTTCTTGGTGCATCCGCAGAGTTTTATCACCGCCATACAGTTGGTCGGTAATATCTTGGTCGTAGCGGCTGTTAGGTTCAATATTTGTATCCATTAGGTACAAAGGAACCGTTCCCACTTGTACTCGCCAAATCCGGGCATACACCTTGCGGCCGGGATAGTCTACCTCAATCCGCAATTCCGAACCGTCGGGATTGCGTTCTGGGTGCAGCGGCATATTGTAGAAATCATTGAGCGGATAGCGTTCTTGCTGCCAGCCGTCGGCGTTGAGATACTGCGAAAAATAGCCTTCTTGGTAAAGCAGGCCGACACCGACTAAGGGCAAGCCCAAATCGCTAGCTGATTTGAGGTGGTCGCCTGCGAGCACGCCCAAACCGCCGGAATAGATGGGTAGGGCTTTAACTAAGCCGAATTCCATCGAAAAGTAAGCGTAGCATTCTTGCTGCTCGGTGCCGCGCTGTTTCCGGTACCAGGCGCGATTTTTGAGATAATCGTCTAACTGCTGGGCTGCTCGGTTCATTTGGGCAATGAAGCCTTCGTCTTCTGCCATTTCTTGCAGTCGCTCTTGAGATATGGTTCCGAGCATCAGCACCGGGTTTTGGTTGCTGGAGTCCCACAGGTCTCGATCGAGGCGGCGGAAGAGGTCTTTGGTATCGACGTTCCAGTCCCAGTGCAAGTTGTAGGCAAGCTTGCGTAGGGGTTCGAGAATTGTCGGTAGCGAGGGGGAAACGTTAAATGTGCGAATTGGCTGCATAGACAAAGCATTTATGTTGGGGTAGCGATATTTTCCTCTGTCTTTAGGTACAAGTCCGTTATTCTGCACACTATTTTAAGTTTTAAGCTGCGGGGGGCGATCGCGATGCCGATCTGTATCGACTATCTGCAATGACACAGCAGTGCCGTGTCCCTAACTCAGCTAAGGATCGCGAATTAAATAACTTACAATTTTAATTGTTATTGTGGGATGGGCGTCCCGCCCGTCCAAAAAGGACG
>NZ_JAUBTG010000047.1:0-34347 GCF_036702395.1 Microcoleus sp. D3_18_C2
GGCGTCCCGCCCGTCATGAGTGGACGGGCGGGACGCCCATCCCACAATCTTGTGGAAGTTATTTAATTCTCATTCCTAATTTAAAATTACCAGAAGAGCGATCGCTCTTCAATTCTGTACGATGCTTTGTTTGAGGGCTGCACTGAATGGGAAGTGGTTAAGATTGAGGAGCGATCGGGAATGGTGAAATTGGCTGTTGCCGAATGGGGATCTGAATCACAAACTTAGTGCCTGAGCCAGGTGTAGAAAAACACTTGATTTTACCGCGATGTTTTTCAGTAATGATTTGATAACTAATCGACATCCCCAAACCAGTACCTTTACCGATGGCTTTGGTGGTAAAAAAGGGATCAAAAATGCGCTGCTTCACTGGGTCTAGCATACCGATTCCGTTGTCAGCGATCGCCACCTCCACCCATTGATTGTCAATCGCAGAAGTCCGAATCGTAATCTGGTTCGGGGTGTCTTTAAGCTCCTGATAGGAGCGTTTAGTATTCATCTCATCTAGGGCATCCAGGGCATTGACCAATATATTCATGAATACCTGATTGAGTTGTCCGGGGAAACATTCCACCTTGGGCAAAGTGCCATAGTCTTTGATCGTTACCACGCCTGGACACTCTGGTTTATCTTTGAGCCGGTGCTGCAAAATCAGCAATGTACTTTCAATTCCCTCGTGAATATCAACATCTTTGAAGTCGGCTTCATCCATACGAGAAAAGTTTCGCAACGAGACGACAATACCGCGAATTCGCTCGGTTCCTACCCTGATAGATGAAATTATCTTTTGGATATCTTCAGTGAGGAATTCCAAATCGATTTCCTCTGCCATTGCTTGCACGTCTGGATCGTTGCTGGGATGGCGCTGTTGATAGAGTTCGATCATCTGCAGCAGATTTTGGGTATATTCGTCCAGGTGAGTAAGATTACCGTGGATGAAGTTGACCGGGTTATTGATTTCATGGGCAATTCCCGCAACCAACTGTCCCAAGCTAGACATTTTTTCGCTTTGGATCACTTGCATCTGAGCTTTTTTCAGTTCGTTTAGGGTCGTCTCCAGTTCTTTAGCTTGCGCGGTTGAGGAGATTGCTAGTTCTTCGATCGCAGCAACCTGGGGCAGACTTGTCCAGCAAGCAATTGCCACTCCCACAAATGCCAACGTCATCAACACAATAATCAGCAGATAGGGATTGTTGGTTCCGGCTTCTACCAGCAGCCAGGAGCGAATCAGCCAACTGATCGTCGCTGTACCACAAATCAGCGCAATCAAAATTGCGACCTGAAGCACCACAAAGTATTCATTTTTAGGAGGAGTTACTGGCTTGGTATGGAGTCTATCCCACCACGGTAAATGCAAAAATGGCCAAGGAATCCGCAGAATCGCAGCGTCTATCGCTATCACTGCTAACGGCAACAGCAACCCGATACCAAAGTCCATCCATCCCCAGGCAACGCCACCCACCACCAGGGAAATGAACTCCAGCACCAGTAATGCTAAGGATAGTCGCCCCCAACGCACGACTGGATCGTTGCGCTGCATCCACAGCCCCAAGTGGAACCCCATGATAGAAATGAAAAAACTCACCCCTGACACCACGACAATTCGAGTGGTGTTGCCCCATACTAAAAATCCTAAACTACAGATAAAGGTTAGCAGCAGCGCGGGTTCTAGGGCACCCCGACGGGATACTGCGCCAAACACTGGAGACAACAGCCCATCCTGCGCGAGTTGAAAAAGGATGCGGGGCGTATTGCAAACGCTAGTCGCAGATCCCAACAAACAGCTAGCGGCAACCAGCAATGTGACGATGACAGGGGCAGCGTCTCCCCAGAAAGGCTTGGCAGCAACCAGGAATTTGCCGTACAAATTGCCTTCTAAACCGGCAGCGGTTGCCAACTGCACCAACACTAAAGTGCCACCCACAAACACCAGAGGCATGAACCAGGCAACCCAAGACAGGGCCTTGAGGGTGTCTTTTGGGTGGAGACTGTCTGCTACAAAGGATGAAGCTGTGTCACAGCCATAGAAGCTATAAGCTGCAAACAAGAACCATTTCAGCCAGTCATGGACACTGATGGCATCAATGCTGCTGGGCAAAAGTCCGGGGCTTTGGGGATCCAAGGCAAGCCAGCCTAAACCCTGAACGCAGAAGAGGAGTAAAAAGCCGATCGAAGGAAAGATAAAAAAGAGGTGCAGAATGGCGACGGCACGGGTGCCGCTGAATGCTAAAAAGTAAGATATCGCAGTAAAACCGATCTCAAACACTTTTTCTGGAACATTCAGCCCCATCGGTTCTAAATGAAATTGGATCAAATCTGTGATGACGATCGCATTAATGGCCGGAAAAGAAACCCACCCCAAGTAGTAGGCAATCCCCAAGTAACGGGAAAGGGCAGGGTAACGATGCAGCAGTCGCGTGATGTAATTGGGTGTTCCCCCAGATACATCTGGATATTTCTCGCCCAAACTCTGAACTTGAAGGTTAAACAGAATTCCGACCATCGCACCAGGAATCCAGACCAACAGGGATGCGGAGCCAATTTCTGCTTGCACCGACGGCGCTAAGGTAAACCACATCAGATATCCAACCACACTAAAGCCCCAAGCTTCCGCAGAGGACATGGTGCGCCGGAGGCGATTCAGAAATGGAACGCGATCTATTTCCATAACAAACAGATAGGAGTAATCTTATTGTGATCCAAGTGTAATTGCCACAATCAAGAAAAAGAACAAATACCTAGTGTTTCCTTCTAGGGATAAAAAGTGTGCGATCGATCTAATGTAGCGGTGAAAGATTGAGGCGCAATCAGTTGAGGTTATTAGCGATCGCCTGGGGGGGTGACAACCAGCCTGAAACCCAGAGGTGGTGAGGATTGAGCCAATCCGCCGATCAAAAAAGATAGGCAGCATAATTGTTACACGCTTGCCTATCCCAAAAATAATGATACCAACATTTTACCAGACTCATTTAAAAAAACAACTGACATCAGCTCAGTTTCTTGTAATGACAACTTTGCCCAGGGCGATCCAATCAGAAAAACAAGTGAGATTATAACGACAGGCACGGGTATTTCCTTACCCAATTACAACGGAAAGTCGGCGTAGAAAACTACAAATATTTCTGGATTTACCAAACTTAACTATCTCATTAATTTGGTTCCCCTTAATTACTTATTGGTTGACCACTTATTGCCCCATTGGTACTCGTTTATCAATCGCCATCGACCGCAGTCAATGGGGGTGCATAAATCTCTTTATGGTTAGCCCGATCTGGGAGCGAAGAGCAATTCCATTATACTGGTCACTGTTGCCCAAATTGGGGAACAGTAGCTTCGAGTCACAGACTACCAATTTACAGCAAGTTTTACCATTATTTTCAGAATATAAACTCATCGTTTTAGGATACCGTGAATGCAAGTTCTGTTGATTTGGCAAACTGGCTTAAGGAAAAGGGTGTGTCTTTTTGCTTAAGACTGAAAAAGAATCTTTGTATCGAAACACAACATATAGTTTGGCAACGGTTGGATGAATTAGGAATAGTACCAGGAACGTCTTTATATGTTCAAGGAAAAAAACTGAGGAAAACTCTACCTACTACCGGGTTTGAGCTTGCTTGTAAGTGGAAAAGGAACTATGGGAAATATCAAGTTAAAGAAGCCTGGTTTATTCTCACGGACTTAGGCTCATTGCGAGCAGCGCTCAATGCTTATAAGCAGCGGATGGGCATTGAAGAAATGTTCCGATACTGTAAAACAGGAGGCTACGATCTTGAAGGAACAAGCCTCAAAGGGAACCGACTTATTAACATGATTCTGCTCATGACACTGGCGTACACTTGGGCAATATTTCAAGATAATGAACTGAAAAAAAGCAGGTACAAGAATATGTATCTCGTCACACAGAACCCAAGAAAAAGTATCGCAGACGGAGTACATTTGGTGTTGGATTAGATGGAGAAAAGTGGGTTAATTATCTAGAAAAATATTCTTTGGAGGTGGAACAGTAAACGCAAGTTAACTCCTTCTAAACGCCGCTTTTATCAACAAGGTATGCGGGCTGCAACCCTTATACAGTCTATTTCGTAGACCTCTTTGTCACCCCCCAGAAATTGGCGGAGTCTCAAGAATAACAAACAGTAACAATTAAAAAGATATCCTGGCACCTTAACTCACCCTTTACCCCTTTCTCCTTTCAACCTTAAAAACATCATCAATACTTTTCCCCCCCGTTTTCTCCTCCCACCCCATCGCCATCAAAAAACTCTCAGCAGACGGAGTTTCCACCACATCAACCCCCCATTCTCCCGTTTGCAACGCCTCAGCATCGCTACTCAAAGGAGGAGTCTTCTTCAATCCCGCTAAAATCAAAATATCAGGAAAAGAATCATCGGCTTTCCCCTGACTCATCCGCTTATCCACCAAAGCTTGAGCACAAAATTCTCCCACTTGAGGCGGAGAAAAAGCATCAGTAGAAAATAAAACTTCTACCATCCAATGAGCATGATTTAATTGACGGCACTTAATCTCAGGATGTTGACTTAAACCCTCAGCAAATACCAGAGTTAATTCTTCCCTACTTAAAGTGGAAAAAATACCCTCCGGCATATCAAAATTATGAGAAAGCAACATCCGCCCCGTTCCCGATTCAGTCATACTTTTAGTTACTTAATTTGAGAAATTGCCAACTTAATCACACCTTGAATCGCCGCTTCTGATTCCTTTTCCAATGCAGCTTGTAGCGGTTCGATCGCAGCCCGATCGCCCACTTTCATCAAAGACAAAGCCGCCGCCCTGCGAGTTTCCCCATCACCGCTATCCAGCAACTCAATCAGATTAGGAATAGCCGGTTTATAAGCCAGATTTCCTAAAGCCGCCGCCGCCTCACAGCGCACATCAACATCAACATCCGTGAGAGACTTAACCAAAATCTCGAATAATTCATCCTTCGGTTCTTCCTGTGCAACCTTGGCGATCGCACCCACCACCGCACCGCGCACCACAGGCGAATCAGACGCGATCGCCCGATACAAATACTCCTTCGCCCCCGCCCCAATAAAAGCCAACGCCCAAGCCGCATGACCGATCGTACTCTCAGGCAAATCAGTTGACCCTAAAATATCCAACAAAGCCTGCACAGACGGTTCCCCAATCCTCGCCAACGCCCCAATTGACGAACCCTTAACCACCGTATCCTCATCGTTCAACAAAGCATGAATTAAATGAGGAACCGCAGTCGGATCGGCAATCAAAGTCAGAGTTTTCGCAGCAGCGCGCCGCACAACCGGATTAACATGATTAGCCAAACCATCCAACAAAAAAGGAGTCGCCGCTTCGCCAATTTCCGCCAAAGTTTCCGCGAAACGCAGTCGAGTCATCCCCCGCGTATCTCCCAAACATTCAACCAACCGCTTCAACAGATTGGAATCGTTAGCGTCGAAACTATCTAAATCTATTTGTTCAGTAACTTCCTGAAGAAAAGCATCTGTTTCAGCGTGAGCCAAGAGAATTGGATCTGCCTCCGCTTGAGCATTAGAATTGACCATCACCATCACCTAATTATTAGTAGTTAGAGCCGCCAATTGAGCGCGCAGACTATCCAGTCCAGCATCAATCTTAGCAAGTTCCGGCTCAATTTTAGCCATCGCCGCCTTCGGAGGTAATTTGGCCTTTTGTGCCGCAGTCATCGTTTCATTAACCAAACGTTCGCGATATTTCTCAAATTCAGCAATTACTTCTGCCAATTCTTCAACATTAGTCTCTGGTGAAGTAGCAACAGTTTCCTCATTATCGGATGGATTCAATTCTTCGTTTTCAGACATAGTTTTGATAGTTCAATAATTAGTCCGCGTCTGCGAACTTTGTGTGTAGATGCGATTGCAGTCGTCGGTATATTTTTTGTTTGTGTTACCGCACTTTCACTCACCAGTATATTTTGACTGTGTGTGTAGCTGCGATTGCAATAGACTGGATATTTGTGCTTTAAGGTGACAGCACACCCACCCCAGAAAATCTCAAGCGATTGTGTTCAATCATCTCTTCTAAAGCCGAGTGAGAAATACAACGACGCTCAGAACAGTATGCCATTTGTTTAACCCCATTTACCATCTGCACAGTCATCACCCGTACCCGAAAATGATCGTTAATAAACCAACAGCGTTCCTGTCCTTGATTAGTCTCATATTCCGTCTCAATAGTCAACACCCCATCATCCGCAAAATGGTAAACACCGATGACCGGAATACCTTCAACATAGCCTCGATTTCGCAGAAACTTGCCCGTTCTCGGATTAGTAGGATTAGGCACATCTAAAAGAATAGCAGCATAGTTTTGGTTCGGAACTGTATCATCTAAATTGTCCTGCCACATAAAACTGCATCCCCCACTAACTAAAGCGGGATCGACATTCTGCTCTTGACAAACATCTAAAAGTCTGCGATCGTCTATTGACAAAACTTCAACGATGACATTGGACTCTCCCGACTCATCAGCCGCAGCAGTATCAAAATTATGGACTGTTCGCTGAGTAAACCAAACGCCCTCACTCTTGCGAAAGAAATCCATCATAGTCATAGGTGGTGTTAGCAGCATTTCTGTGTCAACTTAGCGAGAGTAATCAGAGGGATTGAGACAAATCTCAATGAAAAACGGGGATTTAGGCTTTGACCTGAACTTAGCCGAACTGGGAATCAGAGCTGATTTTAGTTAAGAAAAATAAACAAACGTCAGTCTGGAATCCTTCAAATTCTAGGATAAATGACACAGGACAATTTTGAGCAACTCGATCGATAAATTTTCAGAAAAACATAATGTCACCTCGTCAACACTCATCTTTCCTCTCCGAACCCCTTTCTGCAACTGAAATCTTGGCAACCATTCAGCAAGGGAAAAGTCTAGCTCAAAGCAACATCGCGGGAATCAACCTCAGCCAGATGGATTTATCTGGTATTGATTTAAGCGGATCAAACTTGATTGGGGCAAACCTCAGTCAAACCAATCTGCAAGGGGCAAATCTCAAAGGGGTTGATTTACGAAGGGCCAATCTCAGAGATGCCAATTTGAGTGGAGCGAATTTACAAGAAAGCTATCTTTTTCGTGCCGATTTACAGGGCTGTAATTTAGTAGGTGCCCAGCTACAAGAGGCAAAATTAAAACTAGCTCAATATGATGCTCATACCCTTTGGCCAGAGGGTTTTAATTACAAAAATTCGGGAGCAATTGGTCCCCAAGCCAATCTTAGTGGAGCTTTTCTGAATACAGCTTACCTCAGAGGAGCAGATTTACACGGTTGTAACCTGCGAGGTGCTTATCTCAGTGGAGCCGATTTAACTGGGGCCAATTTAGAGGGAGCAGCCTTAAGTGGGGCGAGTCTTCAGAATGCCTTTCTGACTGGTGCTTATTTGCGAAATGCTATCTTAATTGGAGTCGAATTACAAGGAGCGGATTTACGAGGGGCTGACTTAACCGGGGCAAATTTAGAGCAATTAAAGAGTATTGCTGGCGCTGATTTTACCCTAGCACAAGGACTCACCCAAGAGATGAAAGCCATGCTTCGCACTCGCGATCCCAAAGAATTAGGAACTTGGAATGCTTTTACTCGTAACAATACGGCTCAGAGTCTTCGCTCTCAGCTAGGATAAATTTACACTGATTGTTGAACGTCGGGAATTTGGCGTTCTAAATCGAACAGAAAACCGTGAATATATTCCTCAGTCCACTCCTCACCATAGAACCGCATAAACATTCCTCTAGCGGGATCTTTTGCAGCACGATAATTGATATAATTCCGTTGAGCCTGAAGAATCTCAGACAACCTTTCACTATCAGTTATAGGTTGCGCTTGCTCAACCAAATCGAGATAAGCTTGAAGATAATCCTTAAAAGCTTCAAAGACCGTAGTTTGCACAGCCTCTGTTTCCTTCGGACGAGTCCAAAGAAAAGCAGGTGAAAAGAAAGGTTTTGCCTCGTCAGGAAAATCTCCTCCCCAAGGCAAATCCTTTTGATAGTTGTTAAAAATCGGCAAAATTGGATCTGAGTATTGCTTCTGATAAGCAGCATCGTGAAAAAGAGGCTGCATATCTAAAGCAATTAAATGTCCCCCCGGCAAAGTTACTAAGTCCGCCCCAAAAAAAGGCAAATCATAATTTAACTGGGGGAAAATCACAAAATTAAGTACCTGGAGAGCATCACCACCCTCAACATGGGCGGCCCGAATTTGCCGTAATTTTGAGGATTTAAAAGCATGACTTGTCGTCACAACCAACTGCTCTTTTTTCCCCTTTCCAGTTATAGCTTCCTTCCGTTCAAAACCTGCGGGAATGGGATAGGGAGCCAAGTCAAGTCGTGCTTTTAGAAGTGGGATAGCGTAATCTAAGAAAGGCTGATAAAGAGTCATTTTTAACTTATCTTACTCCCGCTGGAACTGCTAAGGGAACAGCATCTTCAAACAAAAACTCGTACAGAAATCTATCTGACCATTCATGCCCAAAGTAGCTGCCGAATAGCCCTGATGCTGGATCGCGTTCCGCACTATACTGATCGTAATCTTTCTGTGCCTTCACAATCCGCTGCATCTCTTCTGGAGTCTTAAGCGGGGAGGCTTGCTCTAGCATTTGCCAATACAACTGGACATATTCTTGATAGGCTGGAAACAAACGAGTTACAACCGTTTCTGCATCAGTTTTAGCAAATAGCAAGTTTTTAGAAAAATACTGGTTCGCATCGTAAAACTTCATTTCTAAGTCTTGCGTTAAATCTTTGTATTTATCCTTAATTGCGCTCATTGGCCCGATATATTTGTCTATATAGGCTCGATCGCGGAATAAAGGTTGAAAATCCAAGACAACCAAGATTTTCTTCTGTCCAAAGGCTAAAAAATCAATTCCTAGCAAAGGCAAATCGTAATTATAATTCGGATAAATGACACTATTGAAAATTTGTGCCGTTTCTCCAGCATCAATGTAGGTGTAACGAATCTTTCGCAATTCGGGACATTGATAGCACCAACTTTGAATCGTGGCAGGATTTTTGCCTCTTTCACTCACCACCGATTCCAACCCAGAGGGAATGGGACGACTCTCTAGAGCAAAACGTCCAAACAGTTCTTTTTCTAAGAATTCCTGAAACGGCTTAAACATAGATTAAAATCTAGCTCCTTCAATCTTTCCCTCAAAACAAGATCATAAGGGATTACCTTAAATCTTGTCTCTGTTTTTGACAAACAAAGTAATATTTCGTTACAAAAATCTGTTGTGTGCTCAGGATTACCCAGAAAAACCCTGTACCAACCCTCATTAAAGGGCTTTATTTGTAATAAATCTTAACCAACCCGTTCATAATTTTAGTCTATCCTAGTAAATTAAGTGAGTGTAATTTAATAAATATGCAATTAAGTGAAAGAGCCAAGCAATTAATTCCCCAAGCGAGAATTGTCAGTTTTGCCACTTGGAAAAACTTATATTCCGATGAAGTAATTGCCATTTTTCAAGATGCTGACAATCAAAGTCGATATCTCACAGATGAGGATTTAGAACGCATTGAAAATCTTCATCCTCATCTTTCTTTAATGCTAGAAAAAGCCAGATTATTGCGAGAGCAAGCTCCTAATATTGTTGCTGATGCGAGGAAAAAGGTATTAGCGGACTTTCCCGATATCACTGAGCCTGGTAATGACCTTTATCCTCCCGAACGTGCTGAAGCCTGTTGGCGAGATTTTTGGCAGTTCCTACGGTGTATCACCTATGGAATTGCAGGTAACAATCCTCAATTTACTAGCCCAGAAGGGCTCAAAAATATGGAGCTACTGTATCAAGAATTGCGGGTTCCTGTTTCGGCGATGCTTTGTGGACTAGAACAGTTGAAAAAAGTTAGCTTGCAGCATTTTAATTCTGAAGACCGGGATTTATTGAGTCTCTCTTTTGACCATTTAA
The DNA here is from genome assembly GCF_036702395.1 of Microcoleus sp. D3_18_C2. Classification (NCBI taxonomy): domain Bacteria; kingdom Bacillati; phylum Cyanobacteriota; class Cyanophyceae; order Oscillatoriales; family Microcoleaceae; genus Microcoleus; species Microcoleus sp. D3_18_C2. Next base: position 9,927 of record NZ_JAUBTG010000047.1, read on the forward strand.
TCAGTGGGTTAAAAACTTTTAGTCAAGCTTAATCAACTTCCTTACTATTTATTGTCTAAAGCAGATTTTCTAAAGCAGTAGCAACAACTCGATGATTTGAGTCTTGCCTAAGTTGACCTAAAATTTCCTTAGCCTGCGGAGCATCAAAATTCTGCAAAGCAGATGCGACGTGCTGACGCATACGTTCATACTCAGAATTAGCCAGCATTAATAACTGAGAAAGTGCAGCCTGTTCCTGATTAGTTCCGGCTAATGTACCAAGTGCATCCACAGCGGCTTCCTGGGTGGCCATATCTTCGCCAGCTAAGGCTTCCATACAGACCTCAAAGAGTTCGCTTTCGCACTTCATATCAACCAAAACAGCCAGAATACTACGACGAACTAACCAGTGGTCATCCTGAAAAAAAGTCGAGACTAAATGAGATGCAGCACATCGACCAAAAAGCGAAAGAGAGTTAGCAGCCTCAGCTCGCACATTCGGCGTATTATCAAATTTCATGATTTGGAGCAATGCGGCGAAGGATTCAGCGGTTTGTTGTGTCCCAAATGCTCTGCTGACAAAGGAACGTACTAAGAACTCCGGGTCATCGAGTTTGCCCTTGAGCAAGGGAACGGCAATCTCTGGTTGATAATCCTTGAGAGCCGCAACAGCCTTGAGTCGATACTGAAAATCAGGATTGTTCAGAGACGTTTCGATTTCATGAAGATCCATAACCACAACAAAGTATAATTTTTCTTTATTTTAACCAAAAAGTTCCTAATTATGCAAATAACCAAAGATATTTTAATAATTAATAACCTTGGCGGTTGTTATAGCTAAGCTCTTTGATCGAATCGAGTCTGAAAACAGCCGTACTTGAACCAATATTGCCGCAGTTCATGATGAGGTGTATGCAAACTGGCTTTAGCCTGATAGAGAATCACTTGTCGATGATTTCCCATCCAAAGTCGTTTGGCTGGTTCAACAGAAATTAAACACCCTCCTAGACTGTTAACACATTCCTCAAATCGCTCAACTGCTGGATAGTCTAAAGTTTCAAAAACTAGCAATTGACCGCAAAAAATTAGGTGACGACTTCTGATCCAAGCCTGAATTTTTTTACAAGCTATTGGGGGTAGCATTTTTCAGATCCTCAGCTTGAAAACTGAGTGATTTATTTTTATTTTCAAGTGTTACATAGAAGAAAAAGAGCGAATAATAAACTCGCTCTATAGAAAGCAGGAGATACCAAACTTCAATGAAGACAAAGGTGAAGTCTAGGTAAATTTAGCCAACTTCAGTAATGCTGAGAATTTTTCCTCCCATTTTCTGAATATTTTTAATTTGCTTAGACATTTGAGCATAGCTGACTTCATAGCTGATCTTGCTCACTCTGACCTTAGCACCACCAGACTTAGCAGCAGTAATCCGAAAACGTTTACCAGTTGTGCTAGAGGCTCCACTGTTAGCAACGCTAGAAAGTTTGATTTTCTGAGGCAGATTGCTCGCAACCGTAGCAATTAATTGAGCTTGATTACTGCTATCGCTAGTAGCTGATCCTCCCAGCAAAGAAAGCATCCGATTAAACCCGACATTCTTGATACCAGTTTGGCTGCGAATGCTCCGAGGATAAGGTACAATATTCTCACCAAAGTTCTGGGTATACTCGTCACTATCGATATAAGAATCGATTTCGGCTTCATAGCCTTGACCGTTACAAATTTGGACGTGATCAGAAATCTCCTTCTGTTCTAAAGGAGCGCGACCCAGTAAATGCTTGCAGTTTAACTCGATGAACCGATAGGCAGAATTGGTGTTAAAAAATAGAGACTGATACAGGTCTGATTTTGCCACTTGTCTGACAAATTCACGCACCGTAATATCACCATTGCGAAGCAAAGATTCAGCACTGGTGAGACGCTGACTTTCCATCAGGTGAGCATTTCCTAACACCTGTCGGTAAGCAGCACGAATGACGACTTGTAAATCGTCTTCCGTTGCATTGGATCGCAGTTCTACTGGGTCACTGACGAAAGCTGCTGTTAAACTGGACATTATTTTTTCCTAAAGTTAATTAAAGTTTGATTGAGAGTGTAAAAAAAAGTTACTGTTGGTTGAAATAGCTTGACAGAGGCGAACACATCTTTTATATTTAGGCACTGAAAAACTATCTGTTTCTATCGTTATCGCTTTCAGAATTGCGAGGGTGATAAGATAAAAATCGCGATTGTTTCCGAGAGGGTAGAGAAGCAAATCTTTACTTCTCTACCCGCTAATCACTCTATGCCTCAAGCAACTTCTGTGATGCTGACAATTTTGCCACCTGCACGATGAATGCGCTGAATTTGCGGAGTCATATTCGCACCGGATACAAGATATTCAGTGTTACTTAGTCGGCGAGGACTGTCAAATTTAGACCCCTTGACTAAAATCTTGAATGTCTTTTCGGTAGCATCTTTGTAAGCACTGAGCCGACCGCCTGTTGTTGGTAAAGTAATCTTGTTACCGCTATTGCCAGCCACAAAATCTACTAAGCGAGAAGCGGTAAAAGCACTATCAACTCCTGCATAACCTTGATACAGGGAAAGGGTACGATTGTAGCCGACTTGCTTTTGTCCGACTTGACTTTTTGCCCCTTGATAATAAGGGACTGTATTCTCGCCAAATTTTTCTTGATATTCTGGACTATCGAGATAAGAATCAATTTCTGCCTCGTAGCCTTCTTGCGTACACCGACAAATATGCTCAGAAAGTTCTTCTTGAGCTAAAGGAGCGCGACCCAACAAATGTTTGAAGTTTAGCTCGACAAAGCGGTATGGAGCGCAGGATTCAAAATACCGACTGCGATAAAAGTCAGATTTAGCCACAGCGCGGACAAATTCTCGTACCGTTATCGTGCCATCGCACAACTTGGATTCTGCAATCGTCAGGCGTTCACTTTCCATGACATGGGGATTGCCCAATACTTGCTTGTAAACAGCGCGAATTACCGCCTGTTTATCATCGGAGCTGCTGGTAGGCCAAAGTTCTACTGGCGCATCTAAAACGACACTCATTGACTTTCTCCTAAGAATAAATAACGCTTCAAAACAGAGAATTAGGGATTGTGAAAGACACGCTCAGGGAGATAATTCCCCAAGTCGTTAAGGCAGAAGTTTGAGCGGTTGTTAGTTGACAGCAGTGATGCTGGAAATTACGCCGCCTTGTTTGTGGATGCGTTGATATTCTTGCGAGAGCCTATCAAATGGTACGAGATAGGCTTGATTGCTAGAGCGAAATTTAGAGACTCGGTTCATCACAGTCGTTGCTGAAGAACGATATCCAGTCACAGTAATGCGATAAACTTTGCCTTCTGCTGAGGCACCTAATCCAGCACGAGTACGTGAATTGATACCAGACTCTTGGAAGGCCCAACCATCTCCAACTGCACCACCTGAAGGGGGAACTATGGGTAGGGGGGTTTGCTGAATCACGAATTTATTCAGAACAGGGGTTTTTCCAGAAAGACTGCCCTTGAGGTCGCTACTGGAAGCTCCCCGCAAGAGAGCAAACATATGAGTAAACCCAACCATGTTTTGTCCTGGCTGGGTTTTGTAGCCTCGGAAATAGGGAACGATATTTTCCCCGTAGGCAGTTTGGTATTCATCGCTGTCGAGGTAAGAATCAATTTCTGCCTCGAAGCCTTCAGTATCTAGAATGGTGCTGTGTCCTCTCATTTCTTCTAAGCCATCAGGAGCCCGACCTAAAAGATGTTTGAAATTGAGTTCAATAAACCGATAGCGAGGACAAGTATCGAAAAAGCGAGAGCGGTAAGCGTCTGATTTTGCCAGAGCGCGGACAAATTCGCGCACACTGAATTCACCACTTTTGAATTGGGATTCAGGAATTGTCGCTCGTTCACTTTCCATGACGTAAGCATTACCCAAAACTTGCCGATAAACGGCACGAATGATGGTTTCTACTTCTTCTTGTGAACGTCCTGGAATTAGTTCTAAACGGGGTGTTTCTTCAAATAAACTGACTCCAAGTCGAGATGCAGGTCCAAAAACCATTGAAAAAATCTCCACAATTGTATTACATGAGAAACTACCATACTTAGAGGTTATATTAAAAAACTTTACATAACTTAACATAAAATCTGCTCAGGGAGCTTGTTTGTAGTACACAAAGAGGTTGAGAGCTTGTTATGACTCTTTTATTGCAATATTTTCCCTGTAATACGCCATGAATATTTGTAATATAGGGCGAATGTGAGTTGAAATTATTACGCGGATAAGTTATACGATGTGAGGTAACTCAGTGGCAAAACTTTGACGCTTTTCAAACTGTAGAGAGCCAAAAGCCGACCCCCAAACCTGTTGATGGGTATTTACATCCAGACCTCGATCGAGGCTACTCCAAGTTGTTTCTGTAATTTCGACATCACTGACTAGGTAGGTGGAACAACCTCTTTTTTCGATGAGACAAAGGTTTCCTGGTTCCACACCGCCTCGAAACATTTCGCCGTCTCGTTTAAAAATCATGGAACAGTTATAGCGTCGTTGCAGACTATCTGGTTTAATAGTTTTGAGAATGCTTAATTCTCGTGCGGCTCCGGCATACTGTATGGGGTCTTGGAGGCTATAATTTTCAATATAAATCTGATCCCCCTGGTCAATTAAGCGATGAACTCCCTGACGATAGGGAGTCCACAGATCGTGGTCGTAAACCTGTTCAGAGTAAAAGCCAATGGCATTGAAAAAGTCAAAGGGTAAGGGACGAAAAAATATCCGAATATGGGCAAATTGTTGTGGGTTATCAAAGGATTGCTGATAGTTACTGAAATCCCCAGCCATCCACTGAGCTAAAGTGATTAAATCATTGCTTTTAACGGAATTCATAAGCCAAGAAGAAGGTAGAAGAAAGTTTATCAAGAGCAATTAGCAATTCACTAATTCCCTGACAGCGAACGAATCTCTGAGGAAAATGATGCCGTTACTACCCCACTTCCTCCACTGGTTTTAATTAGGGAAACACGAAACCGTAAATTAGGATTAGCAAACCAGATTTTTTCTTCGGCGGCGGCGTGTTCGTAGCTAGTCAACAGAACAAAAGTTCCATCCTCTGTGATGTGATAGTCACCTGCTGCGGCAATAGTTTCAGCATAACCTTGATCGCGTAATAACTTACCCTGGTTAGGTACATTTGGATCTGGGATTGGTACCAGAATACAACTCCCCTTAACCTCAGAATTCTCATCCCAATCTGACTCACCCTCCCAACTCATTTGAAAAGGCATTACGGCTTGGGATGGGTCAACATTATACAATTGACAGAGTTCCATTACTGCCCGATCGTCCGGTGAGATAGCAACGATATCAATGACTGACTGCACAGCTTCAAAGTGTCTGAAAGTCAAATGATGGGCGCTGCGCTGCGATCGCCACCGTCCTAGAGAATTTTCAACAAACTGCTTAATATTGTTCATGGAAAACATTGTACAGGGGCAAGAGCCAAAATATTCTGGTCTTCAGAACTCCACTTTTTGGGCCCCTGTCCACGAAAAAAAGTGCTTTTAGCCACAAAAGTAACAAATTGTTACTTTGTTTCTCAGGAATGAGACAGAGGCAACACCCCACAGATATATTCAAAACCATTAAGTTAGTCACCCAGTTGACCAACTCAGATCAGAAATAATTTTTCTAAGTTAAGGAGAACTCAATGCTTGACGCTTTTTCAAGAGCTGTAGTTGCAGCCGATGCCAGCACCTCCACCGTCGGTGATATTAGTGCCCTGAGAGCTTTCGTTGCCAACGGCAACCGACGCTTGGATGCTGTAAACGCGATCGCCAGCAATGCTAGCTGCATGGTTTCTGATGCTGTTGCCGGTATGATCTGCGAAAACCAAGGCTTGATTCAAGCTGGTGGTAACTGCTATCCTAACCGCCGCATGGCTGCTTGCTTGCGCGATGCAGAAATCATTCTGCGCTATGTCACCTATGCTTTGTTGGCTGGTGATGCTTCTGTTCTTGATGACCGTTGCTTGAATGGTTTGAAAGAAACCTACGCAGCTTTGGGCGTGCCCACCACCTCCACCGTGCGTGCCGTTCAAATCATGAAGGCTCAAGCCGCTGCTCACATCCAAGACAATCCTAGCGAAAAATTTGCTGGTGCTAAGCTCCGCAAAATGGGCAGTCCTGTAGTAGAAGATCGTTGTGCTAGCCTCGTTGCTGAAGCTTCCAGCTACTTCGATCGCATCATTTCTGCACTGAGCTAGTCAGTTGCTAATCGCAATTCGCTCAGCAAAATTGAAACTACGCTCACTGTCGTCAAAATCACTTTAGGAGTTTTAGGAAATGAAATCAGTTCTCACCACCGCTATTGCCTCTGCTGATGCAGCAGGCCGCTTCCCTAGCACCTCAGATTTAGAATCAGTTCAAGGTTCTATCCAACGCTCTGCTGCTCGTTTAGAAGCTGCAGAAAAATTAGGCACCAACCTCGACGCAGTTGCTAAAGAAGCTTATGATGCTTGCATCAAAAAGTATCCTTACTTGAACGAATCCGGTCAAGCTAACTCCACCGATACTTTCAAAGCAAAATGCCATCGTGACATCAAGCACTACCTGCGCTTGGTCCAATATTGCTTAGTTGTTGGCGGCACAGGCCCTCTTGACGAATGGGGTATTGCTGGTCAACGCGAAGTTTATCGCGCTTTGGGCTTGCCTACTGCTCCTTACGTTGAAGCATTAAGCTTTGCTCGCAATCGCGGTTGTGCTCCTCGCGATATGTCCGCTCAAGCTTTGACTGAGTACAATGCTCTTCTCGACTACGCGATCAACTCCCTGTCCTAATTAATTGGCAGGTTTGTAATGTCGTGACTGGGTAGTTTCTACCCGACAAGTCTAGGAACTCTTGGCTCGTTGCTTTACCGATTTTGGTGAGGTAAGGGTAAAGAATTCCTAGGCTTGTTATTGTGTTTTAATAGGCATATCCTGTTTCTTAGGTAAATTAAATGTTTCTGGGCATAGGGCATCGGGCATAGGGCATCGGGCATAGTTTCTACCCTCAACATCTGACTCATATGGAATCCTCTCTTCATCGGAATTATTCCTCTCTCTCTATTCTCGGACTCTGTGTTCTCTGCGTTCTCTGCGGTTAAATCATAATCCGTGTAGTGCCTTTCTTCTTCTATAGTGATTGCAGCTAATTTTATGGATAAACGCTTTTTTAGTTTTTTTAATTTAACAGAAGACCAGGCGATCGCCCTTTTAGATACGCCTCAAGCCCAAATCGGTGAAGAGGATTCCCGCTACATAGCTGCTTCCCACTTGATCAATTTCTCAAGTGATCGATCGATCGCAGCACTGATGCGAGCAGTACAACAAACCGATCCGGTGCTGGAAAATCGGATTGTGCGCCGCAAATCGGTGGAAACCTTGGGAAGACTGCAAGCTGTGCAAGCATTGCCCGTGATTCGCACCTGTCTGGCCGATGATGACTGCTACACGGTGGAAAATGCCGTTTGGGCGATCGGCGAAATTGGCACTCAAGATGCCGATATTTTAGCAGAAGTTGCTCAATTGCTCGACAAACCGGGACAAACCTACCGGGTAATTATCCACACCCTAACTAAATTAGATTATCAGCCAGCCGTAGCCAGAATTCGCAGATTTGTCGATGATATTGACCCGCCGACTGCTAGTGCTGCGATCGCCGCAATTTGTCGCTTAACCAGAGACTTTTCTCAAATGGGAAAAGTTGTCGCGATGTTGCAACACAAAAATGTCCTGGGGCGCAGATTATCTATTCAGGATTTGATAGATGCGCGTTACTACGATGCAATTCCAAATATTGCCAGATGTCCGGTATCTTTAGTCTTTAGACTCAGAGGAATTAGGATGTTAGCAGAAGCAGGAATTGCTGAGAAAATCCTGACATTTGCTAACATTAAACCCCATTTGGAACAAACATTAAGAGACTATCCAGCAGATTTAGATTTAATACATAGTTATGAAAAATTACCCGACTTACCGTTTTTGATTCGCCAATTATACGAAACAGATTTTGGACGTTGCTATCTAGCAGCTAAAACTATACTAGAAAATTACTCAGAGGATGCACCAGCCGCCCTGTTTGCTACCTTTGCTGAAGAAGCAAATAATGACTATGGAGCGCATTTTCATGTGGTAAAATTGTTTGGTTGGTTAAAACATTCTCCCGCCTACGATTTGTTATTGGAAGCTTTGCATCACTCCCAACCCCAGTTTCAGAAATCCCGTGCAGCGGCGGCGATCGCCCTGGGGGAACTGGGAGAACAACGTGCTATTCCCGAATTGAAAATCTGTCTGGAAACTAAAATCTGGGATTTGAAGTATGCTGCATTAATGGCACTAGAAAAACTTGGTGATGTCAGCGGTTATGAAATTGCTGCGGCCGACCAAGATTGGTTGGTTCGAGCTAAAGTAGATGCTCATACTTGTGTAACATCCGAACTATCTTAATTTAGGACGGGAGGCAGAAACCGGGTTTTTTTACGACAATATTGTATCCCTGCCTTTAATACTGGTAAAAAACCCGGTTTCTTTGATATTTATGCGCCCAGGATTGTTAATTCAGCTTAATCAAAACACCTAAAACCCCAAAAACCATGACAACAGATGCTTTGTTTGAACAACTAAAACACCCGAACCCTCATCTGCGCGATCGGGCAATGTTTGAAATTGCCGATTCCCGCGATGAAAATACAATTTCTCGACTGGTGGGCATTTTAGATGAAGAAGATGTCACCTATCGTCGGGCGGCGGTAAAAGCCTTGGGCGTGATTGGTGAAGATGCCGTGCCATCGGTGGTGGACGCATTGTTAAACAGTGATAATGTGACTGTGCGAGGGAGTGCGGCGAAGGTATTGGCACAAATTGCGATTAATTATCCAGAGTTGCCGTTTCCTGAAGCGGGCTTGCAGGGATTAAAAAAGGCGATCGAAGATCCGAATCCTGTGGTTAATATTGCTTCTGTGATGGCCTTGGGGCAGATGGGTTCGTCTGCTTTTGAGATTTTGGTGGAGTCGCTGAATACAACGGATAATGTGGCGGTACAAGTGGCGATCGTGAATGCTCTTGCTTCTGTGGGCGATAGCCGTTGTGTAGAAGTTCTGACCACATTTGCGAATGATGAATCGGTGGATTCTTATGTGCGGGAATCAGCGACAAGTTCTTTATCGCGGTTGGATTTGGTGATGAATTACAAGCGTGCAGATAGTTAGATATAGTGACATTTTTAGCACGACTCTCGATCGCACACAGCACTTGCAGCCAACGCGAGCGCGGTTAGAGTTGACGCAATCTGTCGAGCTTTTTTAACTGTTGTGACTGTTCTTGCAATCGAGTTTCGAGCTTCTGACACACAAGTTCGCATATATTCAAAATCATCGGGTCAGTGATTTGATAGTAAACACTGACTCCCTGCGGTTGCTGTTGAACGATGCCTGCCGGGGTCAAAATCTTGAGGTGCTGGGAAACATTGGCTTGCCCCAGCCCTGTTTCCTCAATGATTTTAGTGACATTTTTTATCATGTTCGGCTAATCACTTGTCTTTGTTCACGCTCGTGTCGCAATCTCAGATGGTGGCGATTGCTTCCCTTCACTGCGTTGGGCTGGGTGCGGACAAATTATAACTAAGGATCGCGAATTAAATAACTTACAATTTTAATTGTTATTGTGGGATGGGCGTCCCGCCCGTCATGAGTGGACGGGCGGGACGCCCATCCCACTTTCCTTGCGGAATTTATTTAATTCGCGATCCTAAGTACGATCGCTCTTTTAGTCTTTACCCTTAATTATTCTAGTTTCTATAGTTGCTATAATAGCAGCGAATACTAACCAGACTGCAACTCATGCTAAAAACCATCGAAGGTATTTGCATCGCTTGCCAAACCCTCCTATGATGGTTCATCATAATCTTGATGATTGTTTCGTTTCATTCTCATAACTAAGCTAATATGCGATCGCTTGTACTAACTCTAGCTCTCATATGTTTAGCCACCCCCGCTGTTGCCACAACCTGCGAGGAAAGCTTTCAAAAAAAGGGGGACTTTTTGAATGGTTCCGCCTTTTCTGCACGTGTTCAGGTTGAGGGGTTATCGATAGAGAGAGCATTTTCCCAATTACGACCAATTTTGGCGCGCGAGGGCATCAAGACTCTCAGCACGGATCTGAACTTAGGTGTCATGAAAGCCGAAAATCCCGCAACAGCATTTCAGCGGGCTTTGCCGATCGATGTTTTTGCCTCAGCCGACGGAAATCTATTAAATGTCGAAATGATTTTTACTCTTCCCAGTGGCGTGACTGCAAGTAGGGACACCGTGAAGGGATACTTGTGTGGTGCACTAAATCAATTGTTGCCCCAAACTACAAAGTAATATCTAATCATTCATTTGATGAATTGTAGTTTCCAACACTCGATCGCAATACCCAATACTTCAAAATTAACTGTGGTCGATCGCGCGCTCAATGAGCGTGCTCCATCGTTGCTTGCAGCTATTGGATCGCCCTTTTAGTTTCTAGGACTTCGGTATTCAAGATGATGTTAGTAAAGCATTGATATAGCCTTTCTCAGAAAGATTCGCGGACGTAGTTGGGCCCCGGCCCTATACGTTTCAGTGGTTATATAAGCTGTCATTCATACCTCATCTTTCGCTCGAACCGCTATATGTCGCCGCACGAGGTATTGTTGTTGCTCTGCACAGAACTGCTCGGGACAGATCACCACACCAGTGCCAATGCCATCGACTACTGTTGTAATATTACCTTCAGTGGCTGACCTATTTTGCATACCCACGGAGTTTGCTATGATTCGCCCGATCGCGCCCGATGACACGACTGCATTAATCGCCTTAGTTGAGGCAATTGGATTCGAGCCACACGAGACCGAAGAACTCGCCCTCATGCTGGCAGACTACTTCGACGGCGAAAATAGCCAAGACATCTGGCTCACCGACGATGACGGCGGGCTGGTGGGGGTCGCGTATGTTGCGCCGGAACGAATGACCCAGGGGACGTGGAATCTATATCTAATTGCCGTCTGTCCAGATCGTCAGCAGCAAGGACGCGGTACGGCACTGCTAACCCACGTCGAACAGATGTTGGCCCAGCGGGGCGAGCGCGTGCTGCTCGTGGAAACATCGGGACTGGAGAGCTTCGAGTACGTTCGATCGTTCTATCGCAAGAGCGGTTACGACGAGGAAGCAAGAATCCGCGAGTTCTACAAGGCGGGCGAGGACAAGATCGTTTTCCGCAAGGCTCTGAACGCTCTGGGGAAATAAGCCTGCGTATTGAGCTCTTAGGTATCGACCTAGTAGGATGCTGAAGGCATCTTCACTGTCTACCTGGAAAGATTAGGCTCCCTCACACTAGGGAAGCTTTCAAAATTGCGCCGCACCCAATCCATCCCCACTTCATTATTGAGTTTAATTTTCTGAGGCGTATCGGGATAAATTTTTCCTAAAATATCCGCATCTTGATCGACGACAACTTTACCAAAATTGAGATACGTTCCCCCCAACACCTTAAATAGAGGATGCTTTGCTTGACCGAACAGCAAAATATAAGTCCGCGTCCGATTCTCGGCTTCTGGTACGAATATATGACACTGTGCAGCTTTGCCGAATGGCATTTCTCCATGAAAAATTACTAGGGATGGGAAATGATTTTCTAAGTGAGCTTTAATGGTGCTCGGCAGCAACCACAAATCTGGCTTTCTGAGCTTTTCTGCCAAACTGTAAGGGGCCGTCGGCATATCGTAAAACGCATGGGATTGATGTCCCTCATCAATGAATTGATGAAATTCCACATCGGTAATTCTAAACAAGTCCCGGTGGGTGCCGTTTTGATGGTTGTAGTCGTGCATATTCAGCAGCATTGTCAGCAAATCTGTCTCGATACTGCGATCGGCGGTATGCCCGATGAAGTAGTAAGTTTCGGCGATTTCATTCAGTACGTTGGGAATGGGGACTTGCGGCTGGTATTCCCCGTAAGACCAAATGAAGTCATCTTGAACAATCAAATCTAACGGTTTCAGTAAGGGCAAAGTTTTCTGATTCGATCCGGGCAATACGGTGCAGCCGCCCGCATCAAATTTCAGGGCATGGAAGGGGCAGACAACACCGCTTGGGCGATCGCCTTCGGTTTCGCACCATCCTTCCGACAGCATTGCTCCCATGTGCGGACAGGCATTGGGCAAGGCATGGATGGTTCCGGCAGGATCTTTCCACATCACATAGTCGGTGCCGTACAAGGAAATTTTGCGAGGCTGGTTCGCTGTCAGCATCGATTTGTGTGCCAACAACCAAGGCGCACCGGGAAGCATAGACTGCATGGTGTTCTCCTTTAGACCTAAAATTGTGAGAGATTTGTCGCTTTTCTAGAATATGACAGAAGATTCGCATTCGTCAAGCAGTTTGCGCCGTCAACCGAAACAGCAGCGGGGTAAAGAAAGAGTCGAAAAAATCTTGGATGCAGCAGCAGCAGTGTTTGACGAGGTGGGCTATTGGGAGGCGACTACCCATCTAATTGCAGCAAAAGCAGGGACAGCCATCGGTTCTCTGTATCAGTTTTTTCCTGATAAAGCTGCCATTTTTAATGCAATGGAACTGCGTCATGCCGATCGGGTCAAGGCGATGTGGGCGCAGGCGAACACGTCGGAAATCGTTCAGTTACCGCTGCGCGAAATGATCCATACCCTGGTCACTGCTGTTGCAGAGATGTTTGAACAGCCTGTATCGCGGGTGGTGTTCGTGCAGTTTTATATAGCGCGCGAGATTTTCCAGTCGATCGATGAAAGTATGACTCAGGAAGCGATCGACTTTATGGCAAGTCTTTTGCAGCAGAGAAATCCCAGCTTGGGGGAGGCGCAATGCAGCCTGTTAGCAGAGGTTTGCGTTCACAGCAGTAATGCTGTCATTCTGTCGGCACTTCGGAACCCCGATCGACAGTATCGCCAACAACTCGTAGGGCAGATTGAGGATTTGTTGGTGTCGTATTTAGAGCCATATGTGGGGGAAAGTCGATCGAGTCATGTAATGAAAGTAATGAAATGTCCTCATTGTCGATCGGAGCAGTTGTCCAAAAACGGTTATCGACGGGGGAAGCAGTGCTATCGCTGTAAGGAATGTGGCAAACAGTTTGTAGAGAATTCCCAGCGATCGGTTATTTTGAAGATGAATTTGGTCGATCGGACGTGATATGAAGCGATCGATTATTGCGTGAAGTGAGTTGATGTTGAAGATGAGTGTCGAGGCAGCGTGTTGAAGTCGGCTCGATATTTCGATCGGGTTCTCGCAATCATTGCGTTACAATTTAGTTCAAAACAAAATTCTGTATGCTGAGCGACCAAAACAAAGCAATCGTTCTCCAGTTCTACAAAGCCTTCGACGATCGCAAAATGGAACAAGCCTTAGAACTTCTAGCGCCGAATTTTATTGCTCGCATGGCGGGAATCCCGGAGCCATTGGACGGGGAGGAGTTCAAGCAGTTCGGGATGTCATTTTATCTAGCTTTCAGTCAGGGTAAACACGTTTTTGATGAGGTTCTGGTTGCAGGCGATAAAGTAGTGACGTGGGGAACCTTCACAGCAACACACCTCGGAGAATTTCAGGGTCTGCCGCCAACGGGCAAACAAATCAGCTTGGCGATTATGCACATCGATCGAGTCGAGAACGGCAAAATCGCGGAGCATTGGGGGCAGGGCGATGCACTTGGATTAATGCAGCAGTTAGGGATTGTCTTCTTGCCGGGCCCAAAGTTACTACCGCACATTTTGAGAGGTGCTGCGTCCAAACTGTTTAACAAATCCGCCCAGAAATAAGATTGTCAGAGCTTGTAGTTGACAGCGGCAGAACAAGTCACGGTAAGAGTTAGGTCGCGATCGCAATACCCAATACTTCAAAATTACCTGATTTGTCGATCGCTTTTCAATGAGCGTGCGATCGTTAGTTTCTAGCGTTATTCTTGTACTCGGTGCGCTCTTGGGAAAAGACGATCGCGCTCCTTACAAGTTGTGATTTGAGCGGGTTTATTGCTCTGAGTTAAGTTTCCGTAAAGTGATCGGTGAGACAGTTCTTTGTAGGCGATCGGTGAGACAATCACCTTAGAAGTCTTTCAAAGAGTGATGCAAAGATGAGTACAACTAGGATATTCAGCAGTTCTAAATTCTTTCAACCGACTGAGGGAGAGCCTGTTCGCTCGATCGTTACCGAATCTAAGGAGGCTGTCGTTGTCGCCTGGTATATCAAGCCAGGTCAGGCAATCCCCGCGCACACCCATCCCAACGGGCAAGACACTTGGACTGTTTTAACCGGGAAGGGAGACTACTATTTGGACAAAGCAGGCACTACGAAGTCGATCGCTGCTGGGGATGTTGTAGTCGCTCATACCGGATGTGTACATGGAGTATTCAACAACGGTGATGAGCCATTGGTTTTTATCTCAGTTGTGTCACCAGCCGATGCGGGGTATCAACTTGTCTCGTTAGAAAACTCTTTTGCTCTCCATCCCTAATTCTTCAATTCACCGGGTTGTATTCATCAGTTAGATTGAAAAAATCCAAGCATTTTTATAGCCATGAAATGGTTGATTCAATATCTTTGCGAAATCCAATTAGATAAAGCTATTCTCTGGTGCTATCTCATTTGGTATGTTATAGTAGTTTGTTTTCATTTTGACCCTTCGGTTAAGATATGGATCAATTCAATTGGTATAAGTGCTGTAATCGGTACGGGTCTGATGCTAAGTGTTTCTTCTAGTAAAGGCAAAAGAGATCGTTGGCAGGCATTTAGGTTATATCTCATGCCATTTTGTGTCTCAAGCTTCTCTGCCCTGATTAAAGAGGAGGGATTTATTGTATTTATATCACCAAATATCAAAGAAACAATAGTATCAGTATCATGCTGTGTTCTGTTTCTATCAGTTATTTTAGCAGTCAAATTATTTAGAAATAAACTTATTTAACAGGATGCGGAAAGTTTGTGAAATGCAGCATAAATATGACATTTCAAGTTGAAATTACCCCGATCGCCTTTAAGGACGATCTGGTAAAATTCTGCCGAGTTGTACCATACTGCCCTCTGTAAAAAAATTCCCCGCAAGCCCCAGACGAATATCGGCGGTAAGCGGGTTGCTAAAATCGGTCGATCGGGCTGCCATTTTTTGCCTTCAAATCTCTTTCTTTGGATTGATACGGATTTTAAATTCTGCCTTCTAATTTCTGCCTTGGGGTACACCAACGGCGGTAATGCCCTTCCTACAGCCAATTGTCAATAACCAATTACTAATTGTTAGTATTCCCTGAGTAACCCGAAAAGATATATGATAACCTTAACCGGATCATTTCTGCCCAGATATGTTCTACTGTTCTAATCCAAAATGCTCTCATCCTTTCAATCCCGATAACTCTAAATTTTGTCAAAGTTGCGGAGCTCAAGGCCTCAACCCTCTCTTCAGAAACCGCTACCGCGTGATTCGACTGTTGGGCGAAGGGGGATTTGGCAGAACTTACGAAGCGGTAGATACGGATCGCATGGACGATCCCTGCGTAATTAAGCAGTTTGTACCCCAATTTCAAGGAACCTCAGCACTTGAAAAAGCCGCACAATTGTTTAAAGAAGAAGCGAAACGACTTTACGAACTCGGCGAACATCCCCAAATTCCTCGATTAATTGCTTATTTTGAACAAGACAAGCGACTTTATTTAGTACAAGAGTTGATTGAGGGGCAAACTTTACTAGCAGAATTAACTCAGCAGGGCGTTTTTAGCGAAGAAAAAATTTGGCAGTTGTTGGCAGATGTACTGCCGATTTTGAAATTTGTGCACGATCGCAATGTCATTCATCGAGACATCAAACTTGAGAATATCATGCGGCGCCGCACCTCTGTTAACTTCTCTCTGCCAAAGGCGGGAAATTTTCGGAATTCAGCTTTCCGAAGGGGAGGGCGGGGAGAGTTAGTTTTGATAGATTTCGGCATTTCCAAACAAGTGACGGGCTCGCTGATGAGCAAAGTAGGCACGACGGTAGGAACGCCCGGATATTCGCCTGTAGAACAAATGCGCGGTCAAGTTTTCCCCGGCAGCGATTTGTACAGTTTGGGAATAAGTTGCCTGAGACTACTAACTCAATGTTTGCCAAAACTTGACGGTTCCGATGACCTTTATGACCCGATAAACGGCGGCTGGATGTGGAGAGAACGGTTGCCAGCCGGCACAAAAATTAGCAGCGAGTTGGCAAATGTTTTAGACAAATTAATTCAAGATTATCTCAAAAATAGATATCAATCTGCTGATGAAGTAATCAAAGCTTTAAATCTCTATTCTTTACCTCCCCAACCCCATTGTGCCAATGGAGGACAACTTGCTCTAAATTCTTTTCGGACAAAGGGAGGACAACTTGCCATCAATACCCCGCTCAATCAAAGCGGGCAAATCAACAGCAATATCTCTGTCTATCTGAGGGAAAAATCTAACACCAATCCGCCTCAGAACAAGGCAGCACAGAGAATTACCGCTGTCAAAAGCACTTTTGAATTTCAAGTGGTGACAGTAGACAAGCGCGGGAAGCCAACTAATGTTTACAGCGGTCAAGCGCGTTTTTTTGAAGAACATCTTGGGAACAGTACACTGCTGGAAATGGTATCAGTTCCTGGCGGTACTTTCCTCATGGGTTCTCCAAAAGATCGGGGTGACAGCGACGAAAAACCTCAGCACCCAGTAACTTTAGGCTCTTTCTATATTAGCAAATTTCCCGTCACTCAGGCCCAGTGGACAGCAGTTGCGGCGCTGCCGGAAATTAAAATATTTCTCAATCCCGATGCTGCCCGTTTTAAAGGTGCAAATCGACCTGTAGAAAATGTATCTTGGTACGAGGCTGTGGAGTTTTGCGATCGACTTTCTCGCAAAACAGGTAAGAATTATCGCTTACCTAGCGAAGCCCAATGGGAATATGCTTGCCGGGGGCAAACTACGGGGCCGTTTCATTTTGGGGAAACGATTACCAGCGAGTTAGCCAATTACAACGGAAATTCTAATTACGCTGACGCGCCCAAGGGAGTTTATCGCTTTCAAACGACAGATGTTGGCAGTTTTAAACCTAATGCTTTCGGATTGTACGATTTTCACGGAAATGTTTGGGAATGGTGCGCGGATTCTTGGCACAATAATTATAACGGTGCGCCTGCCGATGGTAGCGTTTGGGAGTCTGACGGGGAGTCTTCGCTGAGGTTGTTGCGGGGTGGTTCTTGGAACGATCATCCTCCGAATTGTCGCAGCGCGTGTCGCCTCAGATATCAGCCGGATTGCAAGGCTAGTATTGTGGGTTTTCGAGTGGTTGTTTCTGTTGTTTAAGAATGGCGATTCCCTACGGAATACATCCGCTTCGCGCACTTTTTAACTTAGGAATGAGAATTAAATAACTTCCACTCTTGAAAGTGGGATGGGCTCTTATAGCCCGTCATGAGTGGACGGGCGGGACGCCCATCCCACAATAACAATTAAAATTGGGCGACGGGCGGGACGCCCATCCCACAATAACAATTAAAATTGGGCGACGGGCGGGACGCCCATCCCACAATAACAATTAAAATTGTAAGTTATTTAATTCGCGATCCTTAACTAAAACTCAACCAGCTAAAAACTGTTTCGACAGTCAATTCTAACTCAATTCCATTAAGTATTGGCAAATTAGTTGCACCTTCGTAAAACTCCACCCTTTGCCCGGGAAATACCGCTAAAATACTTTCTTCTTCTGGAATCATTAACCAGCCCAATTCAGTGCCTTGTTGCGAACAAGCAAGTAATTTAGCAAGCACTTTTGTTTGGCTTTGTCCGGGAGAAAGAATTTCTATCGCCCAGTCTGGATAAATTTCAAAGCGGTTAGCAATTCTACCCGATGGTAGAAAGGGAATTCTTTCCCACCGGAATACTGCTACATCTGGGACGAGTGATACACCGCCGAAAGTGCAACGCAACTCGGGAAAAGCATAAGCAATCTTTGGTGTTTCGACTATTTGATTGATGACATTGCAAAGCTTACCTTGCAATCTGCTATGTTCACCTTGAGGCATCGCTTTTTGAATGATTTCTTTGTTGATATATTCGCAAGGTGGCTCCGTTTCTGGAAGTTTTAGGAACTCCTCTAAGTTGGGCGATATTTTAATAACTGCAGTCATAGGTTAAGTCGATTTTAGATTTGAGATTTTAGATTTTAAATGGGATAGATACCAGAACCCCGAATGTTTAAAAGTCGGGGTTCTGGTATCTATTATGAAGGACAAATTCTTGCCTTAACTAGCCTTCTTTTGAGGAGCCATTATGCGTTCCACACTCATAGCAGCCACGCTCAACGTCACCACAGCCATGCCGAGAATTGCCACAGGCTGCAACTTCTCATTGATAATTAGAAACCCGAAGAGTGCGGTCATTGCCGGCCCCAAAGTGCCAATTACTGACGCTAAGGCCGCCCCCGCAAAGCGGATGGCAAAATTATTCAAAAGATAGCTAAACAGCGTCAGCACCCCTAAAACAACGCCTCCCAAAATCAAACCAGGCCAAACATTTTGGTCAATTTTAGGAGAAAAATTTTCCGACAGCGGCACCCACAAACTCAGGGAGGAAAATACAAAAATCGCGGCGAAATTAACTAAACTAAAAGGAATTGGGTGCAGCTTGCCCGCGGCCATTTGCGTCAGCAATACGTAACCTGCAAAGGTAATGCCAGAAGCCAGTGCTGCTGCGACTCCCACTCCCACATTGCCGCCGCCCGGAGCTGGGGCCGCAAAACTCGGCCACCCAGCTAAAATCAGACCTGCGGTAATCCCGACGATCGCGAAAAAGCCGACTTTGCTAGGGCGAGAACCAAACAAGATCCAAGAACCTAGTACGGTGACGATCGGGTAAATAAAGAAAATCGTAATCGCAATCCCCGCTGGAATATTGCCGATCGCCAAATAAATCAAAACCTGAGACAAAAACAGAAAAAATGCGCTTCCTAAAACCTTACTCCACAAAGCTCGATCGCCCGACTCAAACAACCGCCTAATATCTTTCCACACAGAAGGATACAGAAATGTCGCCAATATCGGCATCAAAGCCATCACCACGATCAGCCGCATCAACAAAATCAACAAAGAATTTCCAAAACCTGGAGTCACCACCCCCGGAAATTCAAACAACCCAAAAACCATCCGAGGATTTTTGCTTTTAATCAGAATTCTCAAACAAACATTAAACAGCGACAATACCACCGCCGAAGACAAAGCCAGCACCAAACCTGTCTGTACTTGAGAAGATGCTTTAACAGTTGCAGCAGGCGCTGAAGAAGGCTGGGGCGCGGGTTCCCGCGGCGTTGCCGCAGGTGTTGGCTGCAGAAATTGCGGGCGGACAGAATTAAGAGAATTAGTTGATTCCTCGACATAGGAATCTTGAGCATCGAAAGGATTCTCAAGATATTCTTCTTCTGATTCGAGTTCTTCCCTGATGCGGTTTACAAGATTTTGTAACAGCTCTTCCCCTTGCAGTTCCAGGGTTTTCATGTTGTTGAGCCGCACCGAAAGCTCGCTTTCGTAACTGGTTAAATCTTGTTCCAGCATCTGGAAACTGCGATCGATCCTTTCATCCAGCGCCGCCAGCAACTGCGAGGCCCGTTCGTCGTAGTTGCTCGGCGGCAAGGGTATCGGAAACTCGCCGCTGGGAATCGGGCTGCTGAGAGAATTTCCCGAATTAGCGCTGAGTTCGTTGAACCGCTGCACCAACAAATCCTGCAAATTGTGAGCCAAAACTTGAGCCAACTGCTTCAGCCACAATTGCTGCTGCTGAATGTATCGCCCAGACAGAGATTCCATTTGCTGAGACTGCAATTTGCGATATTGCTCCCGGAGGTCTTCAATATCTTCAATCAGGTGATTTTTTTCAGTTTGCAGCCGAGTAATGTCTTGATTTAACTGGCCTTTGACATTTTGATGCAAAGCGTCCAGTTCTTGCATTACTGAGTGGAGGACTTCTTCTGCTGATTGTGTATCCTCTGGCTCGTCCTTTGACGAGTATACGTTCCGCTGCGCCATTAGCCTATAACCTCTAATTTAAACTGCACGTTCAGTGTTCTTAAGTATTGTGACAAATTAGGTCGCAAGTTCTAGTGAATTGATCTAAAAGATTGCGAACACTGTTGAATCAATAGTAGTCGCTAAGCTACAAATGTGAGAAAATTGCGTGAAGCAAAGCTATCCGGCCGGGAATCGCCCCAAGAACACTTTGTGCAATTAGAAATCATACTATAGCAATCCTAAATCAGTAAAAATATGTAGGGGTAGTGCTAAGAGTGCCTACCCCAGCCTGCATCGGGGCAACCGGGCGTGGGTTTTGCCCCTACAAGAATTACACAAATCATTGAGGATTGCTGTACAGCTTGACCTCTCCACGAATTGCTCCCGGTAATTCTCGCATATAACTCACCCGATTGCACCCGACTCACAAACCTAAGATCCCGTTCTGTGACTAAATTTGATTGGGGGGTCGCACTCCTAGCCCCTCAATGGATAACTTGATCCTGCAGGCAGAAACCCCGTTTCTATTCCCCGCGTCTCTCCCGCACTCCTGCACCCAGGTTTATGATTTTAACAGTTCCGATCTTTTGCTCGCGAAAGTTTTAAGAGGCGATCGCACCCTCAATCGATTTTAGATTTTAGATTTTAGATTAAAGAATTGAAGCATTGACTTGCGCGAGATAAATTCGGGGGGCCAGTTTCTCGGATACAGGTTTTTTATTTCTCCGTCCTGAGTCTGCGAAGGAATGAATCCGCGAGCTTGTATCCTGGATGCTGTCGGTCAAAAATCCCCCCCGCGCCATCAAAAAATTAACACATCCCATCCCCGAAGAGCAACAGATATGGCCTCCGAAATTTATGACAATTCCTTGACAAAGGATATAGAAAAACTGAATATTTCCTCAGAAGCCGAAGTGTTTGTCTTTCCGGCATCATTTGCCCAGCAGCGCTTGTGGTTTCTCGACCAATTCGCACCGGAAAACCCTTTCTATAATGTAGTAACAGCACTGCGCTTAACTGGTTCCCTCAACTTAACAGCCTTAGAGCAAACCTTCAACGAAATAGTGCAGCGACACGAAACTTTGCGAACCACTTTTGCAACGGTATCAGACCAACCAGTGCAGATGATCTCAGCGGCTTTCCAAACTAATTTAAAAGTATTAGACTTGCAAAATTTGCCGCCAGAACAACGGCCAACAGAAGCAAAGAAACTCTCTGCAGCAGAATCTCTTTGCCCTTTCAATTTATCCACCGGGCCGCTGATGCGAGTCACCATCCTGCGGCTGACAGAAACCGAGCATATTCTCTTGGTAAATATGCACCACATAGCCTCTGATGATTGGTCGATCGGCGTGCTAATTCGAGAAATAGAAGCTATCTATACAGCCTTTATAAATCAACAGCCATCTCCTCTACCAGAATTATCCCTTCAATATGCCGACTTTGCAGAGTGGCAGCGCGAATGGCTGCAAGGTGAAGTATTAGAAACTCAGCTAGCTTATTGGCGGCAGCAATTGCACGGAATTTCTGTGTTAAATTTGCCTACCGATCGCCCTGCACCAGCTAGGCAAAATTATCGGGGGAAAACTCAATATTTAGAACTGCCTAAAAAGCTGAAGGACGCACTTGTAGAGCTATCGCAGCGAGAAGGAGCGACTTTATTTATGACAGTGCTCGCAGCATTTCAAACTTTGCTTTACCGCTACTCGCAACAAGAAGATATTGTAGTAGGTTCGCCGATCGCCAATCGCAACCGCAGCGAAATAGAACCACTAATCGGTTTTTTTGTCAATACTTTAGTGCTGCGAACAGACTGTTCGGGAAACCCGACATTTCGAGATTTTTTGGGCCGGGTGCGGGAAGTAACCCTGGGAGCTTACGCTCACCAAGATTTGCCTTTTGAGAAGCTAGTTGAGGAATTGCACCCAGAGCGATCGTTGAATCGCCACCCGCTGTTTCAGGTGGTATTCGGGCTGCAAAATGGGCCTGTGGACGAGCTAGAATTGCCCGAATTAAAGTTAAGTTCTTTTCATTTAGAGACTCAAACAACCCGCTTTGATTTAGAGCTGCATTTGTGGGAAGCTTCCGATAAGTTTAGGAACAGATACGGCGAACAGTGGGAAGATTCGGAAGGGCTCAGAGGCGTGGCTGTGTACAATACAGATTTATTTGATGAAGTTACCATCGCCCGAATGCTGAGGCATTTTAAAACTTTGCTGGAAAGCATTGTGGCTAATCCAGAACAAGGAATTGCTAACTTACCTTTATTGAGCGAGGATGAAGTGAATCAATTATTCAAAGAATGGAACGATACTCGCACAGATTATCCTCAAAATAAGTGCATTCATCAGTTATTTGAAGGGCAACTCCAGCAGCATCTGGATGATGTCGCCCTAACTTTCGACAGCCAAAACCTGACTTACAGAGAACTCAACAGTCGCAGCAACCAACTGGCGCGTTACCTACAAAAACGGGGTGTGGGGGCGGAGGTTTTAGTGGGGCTTTGTGCAGAGCGATCGATCGACCTAATTGTCGGGATGTTGGCTATACTGAAAGCGGGAGGAGCTTACCTACCGTTAGATCCGAGCTATCCGCGCGATCGGCTAAACTTGATGCTGGAAGATGCTCAAGTTAAAGTCTTGCTAATTCAAGATAAATTGATTGAGAATTTCCGAGACTTCTCAAACTCAGTGATTTACTTCGATCGCGATTGGGAAGACATAGCCAAAGAAAGCGCCGAAAATCCCGCCAACACCGCAACAGCAGACAACCTAGCTTACGTTATTTACACATCTGGCTCAACCGGAAAACCGAAGGGAGTTGCTGTCACCCACAAAGCAGTAAATCGGCTGGTACTCAACACCAACTATATAAAAATAGAACCTACCGATA
The DNA here is from genome assembly GCF_036702395.1 of Microcoleus sp. D3_18_C2. Lineage (NCBI taxonomy): Bacteria > Bacillati > Cyanobacteriota > Cyanophyceae > Oscillatoriales > Microcoleaceae > Microcoleus > Microcoleus sp. D3_18_C2. Next base: position 32,861 of record NZ_JAUBTG010000047.1, read on the forward strand.
AAATTGCCCAAGCATCAAACGCTTCCTTCGATGCAGCCACATTCGAGATTTGGGGAGCCTTGCTTAACGGCGCTCAACTCGTGGGAATTAGCACAAATATTACCCTTTCGCCTCACGATTTAGCCTTAGAAATGCGCCAACAAGCCATCACCGTTTTGTTTTTAACAACTGCCTTATTTCAACAAATTGCTAGAGTTTTACCGCAAGCTTTTGATTCGCTGCGCTGCTTGCTGTTTGGCGGAGAAGCGGTCGATATGAGATGGGTTAAAAAACTTCTCAAACAAAATCCAACTACTAAGTTAATTCACGTTTACGGGCCTACAGAAAATACCACATTTTCGGCTTATTATTGCGTGCAAGACGTACCAGAAACCGCAACATCTATCCCCATCGGCCGCCCGATCGCCAACACGCAAATTTATCTCCTGGATGCGGATTTGCAGCCGGTGGCGATCGGTGTTATAGGTCAATTGTACGTCGGCGGTGACGGGCTAGCGAAAGGCTACCTCAACCAGCCTGAGTTAACTGCTGCTGCATTCATTCCTAATCCTTTTAGCAATAAATCAGGTTCTAGGCTTTATAAAACCGGTGATTTAGGCCGCTATTGGGTTGACGGCAACATCGAGTTTTTAGGCCGCGTTGACGACCAAGTAAAAATTCGCGGCTACCGCATCGAATTGGGAGAAATTGAAGCGGCTTTGTGCCAGCATCCACAAGTGCGCGAAGCAGTAGTAATTGTGAGGGAAGACATCCCAGGCGATAAGCATTTGGTAGCTTATGTTATTCCTGACGGCATCAATGAAAAATCAGGAATTCACAATCTAAAGTCAAGTGACTTGCGCCAATTTGTGAAAGAAAAGTTACCAGGATATATGGTTCCTGCAACTTATGCAGTGTTGGAGAATATGCCACTGACGCCTAATGGCAAAGTAGACCGCCGCGCCTTGCCCGATATAGATACAGACAGCGAGGATATAACAGAAAATTATGTAGCGCCTCGGACTGATCTCGAAAGTGCGATCGGGAAAATTTGGGCTAAAGTTTTGGGAAAACAGCAGGTTAGTATCTACGATAATTTCTTTGAACTAGGCGGGCATTCCCTGCTAGCAACTCAGTTAATTTCTCGCATCCGAGACGCTTTGCAAGTCGAGTTATCGGTCAGCAATTTGTTTGAGGCTCCGACTGTGGCGAGTCTGGCAAAATACATTGAAACAATGCGCTGGGCTGCGAAAGGTTTGGATACTCTCAGAACAGACGAAAATGAGCGCGAAGATGTGGAATTTTGAGGTTGGCGCAAATAAATCGGTGCTGTGTAATAGTTTTTCAAGGGCGGGCGGGACGCCCAACCCCTACTCCCCACAAAAAACTTAATGTCTTGTGGAACAGGCCGAAAAGCCTGTTCTTGAGAATTCGGTGCTGTGTAATAGTTTTTCAAGGGCGGGCGGGACGCCCAACCCCTACTCCCCACAAAAAACTTAATGTCTTGT
>NZ_JAUBTG010000047.1:34447-51790 GCF_036702395.1 Microcoleus sp. D3_18_C2
GGAACAGGCCGAAAAGCCTGTTCTTGAGAATGCTGAAATATCTCAGTTTTAACTCACATTTTTAGTTAGGAAATTTCAGTGCAGAATGCCCTAACAGCTTCGGCAAACTCTTGGTTATGCTCGATTAATGCCATGTGTCCTCCTTTCTGTATAGTAACTAGCTCTGCTTGAGGCAATTCTGCTTTCATCCGCAGGCTAGCTGGGGGAGTAGTGGCGATATCTGAATCGCCGCAGATCACCAACACTGGAATGTCAATCGATCGCAAAGTTTTTGTTTCATCAAATTTGAGCATTCCCAGTGTGCCGCGAGCGAGAACGCCGGGAGAACCCAAGGCTGATAAGAAAGCTGAGAACTCTAATTGACCGCGCGTTTCAGTGCCTTTAAATCCCGATAATTCTACACTGATGTGCAGTGAACCATTGAGATAGCTCAGCCAAGTCATTCCCCACATAATCGGTTCAAGAGCTATGGTGAGGTAGAGCATAGGTTGAAGCAGCGGCTTTTGCAAAGCGCGTAATAAACTGCTAAAAATAGCGGTTTTGACGGGATTAGTATAAGTCGTATCTACCAGAATTAAACCAGCTACTCGACTACCGAGAAGTTCTGGGAAAAGCCGACTGAATGTTAGAGAAATCATGCCACCCATGCTGTGTCCGAGTAGGATAACAGGTTTATTTCCTGCTATGGCAATGACGGCTTCAAGATCGCGGGCAAATTTTTCTAGGGAGTAGTCACTGTTTTTTGGTCGAGTGGATTTTCCCAGGCCTGGAAGATCCCAAACAATCACTCGGTAGCGATCGCTTAGTTGCCGTTTCGCGTAATACCAAACCATACTGTTCGGCCCCCAACCGTGCGAGAGAATAATCGGCTGTCCGTCCTCCGGGCCGTAGAATTCTACTTGTAAAATAGTGCCATCAGGCCTCTCTACCCGCTGCACCGTACCCGTCCGCGTGGGCTTCGGTTCGTCAGCACCGGGGCGGCGGAACAGCGGCAAACTGATAAAGCGGCCGCCAACACACCAAAGAAGCATCAACACTCCGCTGATTAAGTAGGAAATCCCTACCAGTGCGCCGATGTACCATTCGTAAATAATGTATATACCTGTGCCAAGTACCCCGATCGACAGCAGTCCCACCAGCCATAGGAACAGGAAATTGAAGGGCATGAACGGCATAAGCTGAAACCTTGGGTAGGATTTTGGTTGCGAATTCAAACAGGATCATACTTAGGTTAGGCCACAGTAAGCAAGCGGTAAGTTAAGCTCTTAATTTGTGCGCTGGTGGAATTTAATTTATTGATGTGCCCAAGTAATGACCGAAAGCATCCAGGATACCCACCACGTGATTCATCCGTCCAGAAATAAAAAACCTGTATCCAATAAAGGAACCCCCGAATTTATCTGTGGGGTCAATGCTTCAATTCTAAAATCTAAAATCTAAAATCTAAAATCTAAAATCTAAAATCGATTGACAGGATGACTCAAAATGCCAGAGCCAAAAATATCGAGTTCATCGCCAAATGCCAGAGATTCTGTCAGCGTGGAGTTAGTTGAGTTTTTATCTTACCTTCGCAGTCTAGATATTAATATTTTTGTTGAGGGATCTCGCCTGCGCTGCAACGCTCCCGAAGGAATTATTACACCCAAACTTCGCGCCGAAATTTCTCATAAAAAAGCCGAAATTATTTCATTTTTAAAAGCAGCTAATCGTACTTCTAGTTTCACTCCTACACCGATTGTTCCTATGGGGCGGGACGGAAATCTACCGCTTTCCTTTGCACAGCAGCGCTTGTGGTTTCTCGACCAATTAGTCCCGAACAATCCTTTTTATAATGTTCCCGCAGCCTTGCGTTTGACAGGTTCGCTCAATTTTTCGGCGCTGCAAAAAACCTTCAATGAAATTGTGCGCCGCCACGAAGCTTTACGAACGAATTTAGCAGTAGTTTCGGGGCAACCTGTTCAGAAAATAGCTGCTGCTTTCCACCTCCCGATTAATGTAGTGGACTTGCGAAACTTGCCCAAGGAATCTAGACAAACTGAAGCAAACCGACTCACCGCCCAGGAAGCTCAACGCTCTTTCAATTTGTCCAATGACTTGTTGCTGCGAGTCACATTATTGCAGTTAGATGATGCCGAATATTTACTAATGCTGAATATGCACCACATTGTCTCCGATGGTTGGTCTATCGGAGTGCTAATTCAGGAATTAGGCGCGCTTTACACGGCATTTGCTAGCGAAAAACCTTCGCCTTTACCGGGTTTGTCGGTCCAGTATGCTGATTTTGCAAAATGGCAGCGCGAATGGCTGCAAGGGGAAGTTTTAGAAACGCAGCTTGCTTACTGGCGGCAGCAGTTAAACGGCATTTCTATGCTAAATTTGCCTGCGGATCGACCCAGGCCAGCTATTCAAAGTTACCGAGGCAAAAGGCAATTTTTGCAACTGCCAAAACAACTGAGCGAGGCTTTAGAAACGTTGAGCCAGCGCGAAGGAGTGACGCTGTTTATGACAATGCTGGCAGCTTTTAAAACGTTGCTTTACCATTACGCGCAGCAAGAAGATATTGTTGTAGGTTCGCCGATCGCCAATCGCAACCGCAGTGAAATTGAAGCATTAATCGGGTTTTTTGTCAACAGTTTGGTGTTGCGTACAGATTTGTCGGGAAATCCAACTTTTCGGGAAGTTTTAAACCGAGTCAAAGAGGTAGCATTAGGAGCTTACGCTCACCAAGATTTGCCGTTTGAGAAGTTAGTAGAAGAACTGCACCCCGATCGCGCGTTGAACCAAAATCCCTTATTTCAGGTGGCGTTTGCGCTGCAAAACGCGCCGGGGAATCGGTTGGAATTGCCAGAATTAACACTCAGCCCGCAGCAGTTAGATGTGGGTACAGCGCGGTTTGATTTGGAGTTTCATTTGTGGGAGCGATCGCCCAACAGCTCGGGAAGCAACCAATCGCCCAGCAATAAGCTGTGGGTTGATAGCTCGGAGGGCATCAGTGGCATGGTTATTTACAGCGCCGATTTATTTGATGAAGCTACGATTACCCGCCTGATCGGGCATTTTCAAACTCTGTTAGAAAGCATTGTGAGAAATCCCGAACAGCGAATTGCCAACTTGGAATATTTGAGCGCCCAAGAGCGCTATCATTTGTTAGTTGAATGCAACAATACTCAGGCAGATTATCCGCAAGATTTGTGCATCCATCAGCTATTTGAAATGCAGGCCGATCGGGCACCGGATGCGGTGGCGCTGGTATTTGGAGAGGAGCGAGTCACCTATCGAGAGCTAAATCTCCGCAGCAACCAACTAGCACGTTATCTGCAAAAAATGGGGGTTGGGGCGGAAGTTTTAGTCGGGCTTTGCTGCGGGCGATCGCCCGATCTGATCGTGGGGATGTTGGGTATCCTGAAAGCGGGAGGAGCTTACTTAATTTTAGATCCGAGCTATCCTGCTGAGCGATCGAGCTTTATGGTAAAAGATGCTCAATTATCTGTTGTGTTAACTCAGCAGCAATGGATAGAGAATTTGCGCTCGCCCAATTTACAGATAGTTTGTTTAGACACAGACTGGGAGATGATTTCCCAAGAAATCGCCGACAATCCCACCAGCGCAGCCACAGCCGAAAATCTGGTTTACGCGATTTACACCTCCGGTTCCACGGGAAAGCCGAAAGGAGTGGAAATTGAGCACGGGAGCTTGTTAAATCTCGTTTTTTGGCATCAAAGAGAGTTTGGGGTGTCAGCGGGCGATCGAGCAACGCAAATTGCAGCGATCGGCTTTGATGCTTGCGGGTGGGAAATTTGGCCTTATCTCGCCGCGGGAGCTAGCATCTACTTTCCAGAAGATGACATCAGGCGAGATCCTGAAAAACTGCAAAACAGGTTAGTATCAAAAGCAATTACAATTAGCTTTTTGCCAACACCTTTAGCCGAGAAAGTTTTGCTATTAGATTGGCCTCAAACAACAGCGTTGCGAATCTTGCTCGCAGGCGGCGAAAAACTGCAACAACATCCTTTAAAATCCCATCCATTTAAGCTAGTAAATAATTACGGCCCAACCGAAAACACCGTCGTCACAACTTCCGGTTATATTCCTGTAACAGAGCAAACAGACATCGTCCCGACAATTGGTCGCCCCATTGCTAACACTCAAATCTACATATTAGACAAATATTTGCAGCCAGTGGCGATCGGCGTTGTTGGCGAATTGTACATCGGCGGAAACGGACTCGCTCGCGGCTACCTCAACCGCCCAGATGTAACCGCACAAAGCTTTATTGTCAATCCTTTTAAACCTAATTCAGGAGAGCGAATTTACAAAACCGGCGACTTAGTGCGCTACAGAGCCGATCGCAACCTTGAATTTTTAGGACGCATTGACGAACAAGTAAAAATTCGCGGTTTCCGCATCGAATTAGGAGAAATCGAGACACTATTAACTCAACATCCGGCCGTGCAGCAAACTGTAGCAATAGCTTCGGAAGATGGACAGGGAGATAAACGTTTAGTAGCTTATATTGCCCTGAATCCAGAATATAGCAGTGCCAGCGAAAAAAACCAAATAATGCAATTGCAGGACGAACAGGTTTTGCAGTGGCAAATGCTCTACAATGAAACTTACAATCAACCTGCCGTTGAGTCAGATCCAACATTTAATATTGTCGGCTGGAATAGCAGCTATACTAATCAGCCAATCCCAGCAGAACAGATGCGCGACTGGGCGAACAATCAAGCCTCCCAAATTTTAGCTTTGCAGCCTAGCCGAGTGTTAGAAATTGGCTGCGGCACAGGTTTGTTGCTGTTCCAAATTGCGCCTCGCTGCACTCAATATTGCGGAACAGACTTTTCACCTATTTCGCTAAACTATATTCGGCAGCACTTGGCAAATCAAGAGTTAGCTAATGTAACGCTGCTTCAGAAAATGGCGACTGACTTTGAAGGAGTAGAGACAGCAGCTTTTGACGCAGTAATTCTCAACTCAGTCGTGCAATATTTCCCGAATATCGACTATCTCGTGCAGGTGCTAGAAGGTGCGGTGAAAGCAACTGCTCCCGGCGGCTTTATATTCATCGGAGATGTCCGCAGCTTGCCGTTGCTGGAAGCTTTCCACACTTCGGTACAACTGTATCAAGCCGAACCTTCTCTCGCGGGCGAACAGTTGCAGCAGCGAGTACAAATGCAAATTTTTCAAGAAACAGAGTTAGTTATTGAACCAGAGTTTTTTACTGCATTAAAACACCGCTTTCCGCAGATTGGCGGCGTAGAAATTCAATTAATTCGCGGTAGTTATCACAATGAGTTAACTGATTTTCGGTACAATGCTATTCTGCATATTGCGTCGGAAACAGATCCCCCCCAATCCCCGGCACAAGGGGAGTTGGCGGGAGCGAAACGGCTGGATTGGTCGGCTGAAAATCAGAATCTGACTGTTACCAAGGTGCAAGAAATATTATTGCAAAATCAACTCGATGTTTTAAGAATTGTTAATGTGCCTAATGCGCGGGTAACGGCAGCAGTTAAGGTGGCAGAGTTGCTGTCGGTTGTCGATAAATTTCCCACAGCAAGTCAGTTGCAGAAAGCGGTGGAAAAAGTAGAGGATTTAGGAGTCAATCCCGAAGCGTGGTATGCTTTGGAAGTTCCGTATAATGTTAATATTAGTTGGTCTAATTCCGACACTCAAGGGCGCTACGATGTAGTGTTTGCACGGGGCGAAACTAGAGATTTTGTGCGAGAAACCAGAAGCGATAACTTGCGTCCTTGGCGCTCTTATGCTAACAATCCCTTACAAGGTAAAGTAGCACGGAAATTAGTGCCACAGTTGCAGGCTTATCTAGCAGAAAAACTGCCTGAATATATGGTTCCGTCGGCTTTTGTGGTGCTGGAGTCGCTACCTGTGACGGCTAACGGAAAGGTCGATCGCCTCGCTTTGCCTGCACCGCAGCCGATTAAGTTAGAATGGGCTGGCGGTTATGTTGCGCCTCAGACTTCTATTGAGGAAGTTTTAGTGAAAATTTGGGCTGAGGTTTTGGGGATAAAGCGAGTGGGTATCCGGGACAATTTCTTTGAATTGGGAGGCCATTCGCTGCTGGCGACTCAGCTTGTTTCGAGAGTGCGAGATGCTTTCGCGGTAGAGTTGCCTTTGCGCCGCGTTTTTGAAGCGCCGACAATTGCAGAATTATCTAAGATTGTGGAGAGTTTGAAAGATAAGAATGCTAAAAGTGAAGCTCCGGCTTTAGTGGCGATTTCGCGGGACAGTCGGCGGAGGAAGCTATCATCTTTTAATCAAGAAAGTAAATAAAAATTAGGGCGGTAGAACGGGTGCAATTTCGATAAATATGCAGCAAGAAACAGAAGTTTTCGTCTTCCCGGCATCCTTTGCCCAGCAGCGGCTTTGGTTCCTCAATCAATTAGCACCGGGCAATCCTTTCTACAATGTCTCAACAGCACTCCGCTTAACAGGTTTTCTCAACTTCAGATCCTTAGAGCAAACCTTCAACGAAATTGTGCAGCGGCACGAAACTTTACGCACCACATTTACGCTTTTGGAAGGGGAACTCGTACAAATTATTGCTCCCATTTTAACCGTATCCCTCCCCACAATCGACTTACAAAATCTCTCGCCAACTCAGCAGCAAACCGCAGCGCTGCAACTCGCAACCGATGCAGCGCAATGCCCTTTCGATTTAGCCGCCGGGCCGTTATTTAAAGTAACGCTGTTACAACTCAGTGAAACAGAACATATATTGCTGCTGAATTTACATCATATTGTGGCTGATGGTTGGTCGATTGGAGTGCTAATTCGAGAGCTAGGAACGCTCTACACAGCATTTGTAAAAAATGGGATCTCGCACTTACCAGCACTGCCCGTGCAGTACGCCGACTTTGCAGAATGGCAGCACCAATGGTTGCAGGGCGAAGTATTAGAAACCCAGTTAGCTTATTGGCAGCAGCAGTTAAACGGAATTACCACACTCAATCTACCAACAGACAGGCAAAGACCAGCGGTTCCATCCTACCGCGGCGCTAAACAATTTATAACACTATCACCTGCTTTGAGCGAGGCGCTAAAGTCATTGAGCCACCAAGAAAGCGCGACTTTATTTATCACTCTACTAGCCGCTTTTCAAACTTTGCTCTACCGCTATACAGGACAAGTAGATATTGCAGTAGGAACGCCGATCGCCAATCGCAACCTGATCGAAATAGAAGCATTGATCGGTTTTTTTGTCAACAGTTTGGTGCTGCGTGCAGATATATCAGGAAATCCAACTTTTCGGGAACTATTGCATCGGGTAAAAAATGTTGCAATGGCAGCCTACGCCCACCAAGATTTGCCCTTCGAGAAGTTGGTTGAGGAATTGCACCCCGATCGCGAGTTGAGTCGCAACCCCCTATTTCAACTTAGTTTCAGCCTGCAAAACACTCCTATAGCAGCGCTAGAATTGCCGGGAATCGTTGGAGAGGCGATCGACTTTGATGCAGGAACCGCCAAGCTAGATTTAGAGTGCCACTTGTGGGAAAATGCAGGAAGTATTCAAGGGCAATTTGTTTACAGCACAGATTTATTTGATAGCGGCACAATTGCGCGGATGGCGGGACATTTCCAAACGCTGCTCGAAGCCATTGTTGCCAATCCCAAACAGCACCTTAGCGACTTGGCTTTGCTGACAGCGCCAGAATACCAGCAACTATTAATCGATTGGAATGACACTCAGAGAGATTATCCGCAAAACCAGTGTTTCCATCAGCTATTTGAAGAGCAAGTCGAGCGATCCTCTTCGAGGGCTCCGCTAACGCCCGATGCTGTAGCCGCCGTCTTTGAAAACCAGCAGTTAACCTACCGCCAACTCAATAGCCGAGCCAACCAACTTGCACGTTACTTGCAGCAATTGGGAGCAGCACCAGAAGTTTTAGTGGGCCTTTGTGTAGAACGTTCCTTAGATGCGATCGTCGGATTGCTAGGCATTATCAAAGCAGGCGCAGCCTACCTGCCTTTAGATCCAACTTATCCTCAAGAGCGGCTTAACTTCATGTTAGAAGATGCTCAGGTGTCGATTTTGGTAACTCAGCAACACTTAGCAAAAAACTTGACGCAGCCGGAAAATTACGGAGTTTTTTCAGTAGTCTGTTTGGACTCCGACAGAGAAATTATCGCCCGACAAAGCCCAGAAAATCCAACTACAAATATCATACCAGAAAACCTAGCCTACGTCATTTACACATCTGGTTCAACCGGAAAACCCAAAGGCGTTTTAATCGAACATCGGGGACTCTACAACTTAGCCCTAGCTCAAATAGAAGCTTTTAACTTAAACTCAAATCACCGCATTTTGCAATTCGCTTCCCTGAGTTTTGATGCCTCAATTTTTGAGATTGTCATGGCCTTGGGAACCGGAGCAACACTTTACTGTGCCAAGAAAGAATCTTTGTTGCCAGGACAAACATTAATCGAATTTTTGCAGGACAATGCTATTACCCACGCTACCCTCCCGCCCTCGCTGCTAGCTGTCCTTCCAAACGTCAAACTTCCCGCACTACAAACAATCATCTGTGCGGGCGAATCCTGTTCCCCCGATGTTGTTAAACGCTGGGCTTCGGGGCGCAGATTTTTTAACGCTTACGGCCCTACAGAATCGACAGTCTGGTCAAGTTTTGCCGAAATTAGCGATAGCAAAAAACCGCCAATCGGCCGCCCAATAGCTAACACTCAACTCTATATTTTAGATAAAAATTTACAGCCAGTACCCGTTGGAATTCCCGGTGAATTGTACATCGGCGGCAGCGGATTGGCGCGAGGCTACCTGAACCGCCCCGAATTAACCGCCCAGCGATTTATTGCTAATCCGTTTAGCCAGAAAGCAGGAGAACGAATTTATAAAACTGGTGACTTAGCTCGTTATTTCCCCGACGGCAATATTGACTTTTTAGGCCGCACTGACGAACAGGTAAAAATTCGCGGTTATCGAATAGAATTGGGAGAAATTGAAGCGCTGCTGGTTCAGCATCCAGCAGTCAAAGAAACAGCGGCGGTTGCTGCGGATGATTTGTCGGGCAACAAACGCCTAGTTGCTTATGTCGTCCCCAATCAAAATCAGACGCTTAATCCCGATGAAATACGCAATTTCCTCAAACAGCAACTGCCCAATTACATGATTCCCAGTGCTTTTGTGGCGATGGATTTTCTGCCCCTAACTCCCAATGGCAAAATCGACCGCCTGCGCCTACCTGTACCGGGAACTCTAACTAGCAATTCAATAGATAAAAGCTGCATTGCACCTCGCACACCAACCGAGTCAACCCTCGCCCAAATTTGGGCCACAATCCTCAACGCAGAGTGCGTTGGCATTCGCGATAATTTCTTTGATTTGGGTGGAGATTCCCTGCTGGCAATCCGCCTTATCAATGAGATTAACCAGCAATTTCAGCGCGAGTTGCCGCTGTCTGCTCTTTTTTTAAATCCGACAATTGAAGGTTTAGCAGATTTGCTATCTTCAGAAACAAAATCTCTGGAATGGTCGCCTTTAGTTGCAATTAAGCCTCGCGGTAAAAAGCCCCCGTTCTTCTGCGTCCATCCCATCTTTGGCGTCGTGTTTCCTTATGTCGAGTTAGCATTTGGGCTAGGAGAAAATCAACCGTTTTACGGGCTGCAACCAAAGGGTATTGACGGCGAAAGTTCTCCGTTAACTAGCATTGAAGATATGGCGACTGACTACATCGCAGCCTTGCGTACCGTTCAACCAAAAGGGCCTTATTTTTTAGGAGGCTGGTCTTTTGGAGGTTTGGTTGCTTTTGAGATGGCTCAACAGTTACTCGCAGCGGGGGACGAAGTGGCTTTGCTTGCTGTGCTTGATACTTTAGCGCCGATTTCTGCTAACAAACCTTCTTTTTGGGACGGTTGCAAGTTTATTCTGACTACTGTTTCGCGCTCTATCTGGCCTTTTTTAGTAGATTATTTTCGCTTGGTGGCTGGTGCAGAAAATGTTCAAATTGGCGGTATTTTTGCAAAATTTCCGAAATTAAATAAGATGCTTAATTTGGCAGCTAATTTTTTGCATCGCTGGAATTGGAAACAGGCGGTTATGGTTAGTATCCTATCTCAGGAGTCAAAAGAACGGAGCTGGCGCGAGCTGGCAATCCCCTCGATGTTTACTGTATTTCAGGCTAATAGTCAAGCAACTCTCAGCTATGTACCGAAAATTTATCCGCAGCGAATTACTCTGTTTAGATCGGAGGAACAGCTAAGCATGAGTCATCAAGATCCGACTCTTGGCTGGAGTGAATTAACGACCCAAAAAGTAGAGGTGATTAGGGTTCCTGGGAATCATCTTACTATGCTGAGAAAACCCTGCGTCGAGGTGCTGGCTCAAAAGCTGAAGCATTGCTTTGAGGAGAAATTAAGTGATTGAGCAACCCGCGTGCTTGTGTGTCGAAACCAGGTTTGATGTGCGAAATTTCTATCAGCCATCTCCAATAATTATTGTGGAACAGGCATCTTGCCTGTTCAAAGCTGGCTTTTCTGGAGATGTCTATTAGTGATGAAGAAGTGACTACTCTGATGTTCGGTAAAATCACCGTTATCACGTTTGTAGTTAGGATGTCAAAAAATTGCGATCGCCCGAAGAACACTTTTTGCAACTAGAAATCATCATGCAGCGCCACGCCGCAGCACTCGAAGCTGAAGTCAGAGCTTTGCAAGCCGCTGACGAAACCGCCCAGTGGCCTCCTGACTGGAAGCGTGGCTATAATTGGCGTTTCGCTAAAATTTTTGCTTCAGTGAAGATTTTTCGCAACTGGGGTGCAGATGCTGCGGCTTGGAAACTTTTGCCTTCGCGAGTTTATCCCAACCGAGGCAATCAGAAGGATGAGTCTGTTGACATTTGAATGTAGGGGCGGGTTTTACCAATAATCTCGGCCTAAGACCAATCATCTCGTAAACCCGCCCCCACCCAACAGTAAATCCCAATCTACCTCCAATTCTTCAATCTAAAATCTAAAATCTAAAATCTAAAATCGATTGATTGGGCGATGCTGAAGATGATAGCACCCAAACCTGCTGCGATCGGAATTGTCACCAGCCAAGCCGAACCAATTGACAGCAAAGTTTGCAAGCGTACAGTTTTCCAAGCTTTGATCAGCCCGACTCCGACAACTGCACCGACTAAAGCGTGGGATGTGGAAACTGGCAAACCGAAGCGGGATGCTAGCAAGACTGTGGTGGCTGTGGCTAATTCCGCGCAAAATCCGCCGCTTGGTTGGAGTTCGATGATTTTTTCGCCGACTGTGGCTATTACATTTTTTCCCCAGATGGTTAAACCGATGACTATTCCTGCGCCTCCGAGGACTAAAATCCACAGGGGCACGCTGAAATCCCCTGATGGAAAGGAACCTGTGCGCCGGATGTAGGCGATCGCAGCTAGGGGAGCAACGGCATTGCCTACGTCGTTGGAACCGTGGGAAAATGCTACAAAACAGGCGCTCAAGACTTGAAATCTCGCCATTTGTTGCTCGATGGGAGAGTGGCGGGGAGGGGGAGAGGGGGAGAGGGGGAGAGTGGGAGAGTGGGAAAATATTCCCTCTTTCTTATTCCTTGCATCCGTTACATCCGTTACATCCGTTACAAAATCCGCTGCCGAACCTTCTTCCTTCTCAACTGATTCTAATTTTTTCCAGCTATTGAGTGTGAGGACGATCGCCCCAATACTCCCAATGCCAATGACAATATCGTGAATGGGCAGATTCCAGCCAAATCGATCGCGCGCCGCGGCGATCGCCCCTGTCTGCACCAAAGCAACATCGACAATAGACGGCAGTACAATTATCCCAAATACGCTCAGCATTGCTGCACTCAGCCAAGGTATCCACTCGCGCATTTGAGATAGAGGATCTGGTCGATCGAGAATCGAATACTTCACCACACTGTAAAATAGTGCGGCTAAAGCACCGCTAGCAACAGGTGTCGCTACCCAAGTTAGGGAGATGGTGCCGATAGTTCGCCAATCAACTGCATTAATTCCGGCTGCAACACAGCTAAAACCCGCGATCGCGCCCACCACTGCATGGGATGAAGAAACAGGCAAACCTCGACTGGTAGCGATTTGCAGCCACAAGCCGCAAGCAATCAGCACTGACACCATCCCGATTAAAAATACTTGCGGTTGAGCCGCGAACACTTCTGCATTCACAACTCCTGTGGCGAGAGTTTCGGAAACTCCTTGCCCGAACAGCACTGCGCCGGAAAACTCCAGTATGCCTGCAACAATTATTGCCTGCCGCAGCGTTAGGGCCTTCGAGCCTACGGATGTCCCCATCGAGTTAGCGACATCGTTGGCACCCAAGTTGGCGGCGACGTACAAGGCCAGTGCGGCCATTGCCCCTAGTTGCAGAAATACGACCCCAGAGGTATCTAACATAGAAATTTTTTGACATAAAACGGGCATTTCGATATATGATAAGGGATTGTGAGTTTTGGTAAATCCGATGAAAGGCGCAGAAATAATCCGTTCTATCGAAACGGCAGAAATAGATAGAGTCAAGCAAGAACTCAATAAACAAGTTCCCGAAATTTACGTCGGCGACACAGTGCGAGTCGGCGTAAGAATTAAAGAGGGTAACAAAGAACGGGTTCAGCCCTACGAAGGGACTGTGATTGCCATGCGTAACGGCGGGATTAATGAAACAATCACCGTCCGCCGCGTGTTTCAGGGCGTCGGCGTGGAACGGGTGTTTTTGATTCACTCGCCCCGCATCGCCACGATCCAAGTGATGCGTCGCGGGAAAGTCCGCAGAGCAAAACTTTACTACCTGCGCGATCGGGTGGGCAAAGCTACTCGCGTCAAACAGCGGTTCGATCGCTCCCTGTAGGAATGCACCCAGCTTCCCCTTGGTTCATGGTTCATGGGAAATTAAAAAAATTCAAAAAAAGTTTCCCATTTACGAGCGCACTGTGTTAAAATAGAAATCTAGAGGTTAAGCGAATTTCAGCAACCTCACCTGTGCGCTCTTAGTTCAGTTGGTAGAACGCAGGTCTCCAAAACCTGATGTCGGGGGTTCAAGTCCTCCAGGGCGCGCTGAATCACCAAACTTTAAATTCTGCCCGAAAGCGCCCGGACTATTGGCTGGCAACAGTCAAAACCGCAAACTTTCGGGTAGAATTAATTTTTGTGGGCGGTTCGCAAAAAATGCCATCAACAAATGCTCGGTGTGGCTTCTCGATCATCGGTTTCGGCGATCGGCATTTACGCCGTTGATTGGTTGGGCTTGTAAAAAAGTCGTGGCTTTAGATTTGAGATTTGGGACTTGGGCGTAAGTGGTTAGTGTCACAAAATCTGAGAGCCGCGGGCCACTCACACCATCTAAAATCTAAAATCTAAAATCTAAAATCGCAAGGGGGATTGAATCGTGGCGAAAAAAGACGAAGCTCAAGAAACTCAAGAAATAACAGCGCCTGGGTTTGACCCTGCGGGTTTTTTTAAGGAAACTAGAGAAGAACTCGACAAAGTGGTTTGGCCTAGCAGGCAGCAGCTAATCAGCGAGTCTTTGGCCGTGCTTTTGATGGTGATCCTCTCAGCAAGCCTGATCTATTTGGTGGATAACTTCTTTAACTGGGGCGCGGGAAAGGTGTTTGGGCCATGACTTTTGCATCAGAAGAATCTGAGTATTCCACAGAAGCGACGGGACAGGCAGCATCGCCAGATGTGCCGGAGATTGATGCTCGCTGGTATGCTGTTCAAGTTGCCTCTGGCTGCGAAAAGCGCGTGAAGGCAAACTTGCAGCAGCGGATTCAAACTTTGGATGTTGCCGATCGCATCGTTCAAGTAGAAATTCCGCAAACTCCGGCAATCAAAGTCGGCAAAGACGGTTCCAGGCGGCAGTCAGATGAAAAAATCTTTCCCGGCTACGTACTCATCCGTATGTTTATGGACGAGGATACGTGGCAGGTGATCAAAAATACCCCGAATGTAATTAATTTTGTCGGGGCAGAGCAGAAACGCCGCTACGGGCGCGGCAGGGGTCACGTCAAACCGCTACCTCTGAGTCATTCGGAAGTAGAACGGATCTTCAGAAATGCTCAGGAATCAGAACCAGTTGTCAAAGTATCGATGTCTACTGGAGACCACGTTGTGGTACTTTCCGGGCCATTTAAAGATTTTGAAGGTGATGTGATTGAAGTTAGCCCGGAACGAAACAAGCTCAAAGTTTTACTCTCGATTTTTGGGCGCGATACGCCTGTAGAATTGGAGTTCAATCAGGTTCAGAAACAGAACTAACTAATGGCAAAGAAAGTTGTTGCAGTAATTAAGTTGGCGATTACGGCGGGAAAAGCCAACCCAGCTCCTCCGATCGGCCCAGCTTTGGGTCAGCACGGCGTCAATATTATGATGTTTTGCAAGGAGTACAATGCTAGAACCGCAGACCAAGCAGGTCTGGTGGTTCCGGTAGAAATTTCGGTTTTTGAAGACCGCAGTTTTACGTTTATTCTCAAAACCCCGCCGGCGTCGGTTTTGATTCAAAAAGCTGCTGGCATTGCTAAGGGTTCGGGAGAACCTAACCGCAAGCAAGTAGGCTCGATTACTCAGGCTCAACTGCGAGAAATCGCTGAAACCAAAATGCCTGACCTCAATGCTAATGATGTTGAGGCTGCTATGAAAATTGTGGCAGGAACGGCTAAAAATATGGGCGTGGCGATCGCGGATTGAAGTCAGTTGTCAGTTGGCAGTTGTCAGTTGGCAATCGGTAATTCCCAGTGTTGAAGCTCAAATCTTCAATCTAAAATCCAAAATCCAAAATCCAAAATCGATCGGTTCAGGGGGAGAAGCAAAGCTTCGCTAGTAACCGAAAACGGGTAGATTTTAAGATTGTCCGATAGGTTCAATCTAAAATCTAAAATCTAAAATCTAAAATCGACTGACCCCAGGAGATAACAATGGCAAAGAAAGTATCGCGAAGACTGCAAGAACTTCAAAAGAAAGTTGAAGACAGACCTTATCTACCGCTGGAAGCTCTGCAACTTTTGAAAGAAACAGCAACCGCTAAGTTTGGCGAAGCTGCTGAAGCTCACATCCGTTTGGGAATTGACCCGAAATATACTGACCAACAGTTGCGGACAACTGTATCGCTACCAAAAGGAACTGGTCAAGTAGTCAGAATTGCGGTGATTGCTAAGGGCGAAAAAGTTAAAGAAGCTCTAAATGCCGGCGCGGATATTGCTGGTTCTGAAGAGTTGATCGATGAAATTCAGAAGGGCATGATGGACTTCGACTGCCTGATTGCTACCCCAGACGTGATGCCGTTGGTGGCAAAATTGGGTCGGTTGTTGGGCCCGCGCGGTTTGATGCCTTCTCCGAAAGGTGGCACGGTGACGACTGACATTGCTCAGGCGATCAACGAGTTTAAAGGTGGTAAACTAGAATTCCGTGCCGATCGAACTGGCATCGTTCATGTTATGTTTGGCAAGGCAGCTTTCTCAGCGGAAGATTTGCTCGTCAACCTTCATGCTTTGCAAGAAACAGTTGACCGCAACCGTCCTTCTGGTGCTAAAGGTCGCTACTGGCGCAGTTTGTACGTATCCGCAACAATGGGCCCGTCGATCGAAGTCGATATCAGTGCTCTGCGCGATACCAAACTTGATGCTGCGTAGCAAGAATTAAGCAGAAGGCAGAAGGTAAAAGACAGCTTCGGCTGTCAGTGTAAATCTCTCACAAGACTTACGCCAGACCCCTGCTAATGTCTGCCTTCTGGTGATAGCCTAATCAAAAATCAATAAGCTGAAGACCGCAGGTGCCGATCGCTTAATTTCCTGCCGAGGCTGAAGAAATAAAAACTCAAGACTCAAAGATTAGAAATTTTATATTTTTAATTCTGACTTGTTAATTTTTAATTCTCTGCCCCGGCTCGAAGGTCGGGGTTTTTGACGGGCAGTTTTCGATCCTAAAAGGAGGTGAAATAAGTATGGGCAAAAGTTTAGCAGTAAAAAATGAGATTATTGCAGACCTCAAGCAAACCTTGAGCGAATCTCAACTGGCGATCGTGATTGACTACACGGGCTTAACTGTTGCTGAAATCACAGATTTGCGTCGGCGTTTGCGTCCGAAAGGCAGCAGTTGCCAAGTGGCAAAAAACACGCTGATGCGAATTGCTGTTGAAGGCAACGAAACCTGGCAGCCGATACAAGAATTGCTGACAGGTACGTCGGCGTTTCTGTTCGTCCAAGAAGATATTGGCGGCGCGATTAAAGCTTACCAAGAATTCCAAAAAGTCTCTAAGAAGACAGAACTTCGCGGCGGCGTAATGGAAGGACGGGTACTGAAAGAAGCTGATGTTAAAGCATTAGCCGATCTGCCGTCGAAAGAACAACTCATGGCTCAAATTGCTGGCGCTATCAACGGTGTCGCAACCAAGTTGGCTGTGGGTATCAATCAAGTTCCTACTTCGATCGCTCGCGGTCTTAAAGCTTATGCTGAAAAAGACGGCGGTTCAGCAGAAGTAGCAGCAGAAGCACAACCAGAAGCAGAAGCAGAAGCGCAACCAGAAGCAGAAGCAGAAAGCGCATCTGTGTAAGTCATTAGTAATTAGTCATTAGTCCTCAGTCATTAGTATTTAGCAATAAATAGAAGACTGGAGACGAAAAACTAAGGATGAATGAGCAAATCTCAAATCCCAAATCCCAAATCTACAATCGAACTAGGAGTTTAACGAATGTCTACTGCAACTGACGAAATCTTGGAAAAACTTAAGTCTCTGACTTTGCTCGAAGCTTCTGAATTGGTCAAGCAAATTGAAGAAGCTTTCGGCGTCAGCGCTGCTGCTCCTGTAGGCGGCATGATGATGATGGGCGGCCCTGCTGCTGCTGCTGCTGAACCAGTAGAAGAGCAAACCGAATTTACTGTCATGCTGGAAGAAGTTCCTGCTGACAAGAAAATCGCCATTCTGAAGGAAGTCCGCGCAATTACCGGTCTGGGCCTGAAGGAAGCGAAAGACTTGGTAGAAGCCGCACCGAAAGCAGTTAAGGAAGCTATTGCTAAGGAAGCTGCTGAAGAAATGAAGAAACAGCTTGAAGCTGTGGGCGCAAAAATTTCTATCAAGTAGTCAGAGAATCTAGTTGATATCAATTCCGGTGACACCGGAATGATAGTTGACTGTTGACTATTCCCTAAAATTAATCGCGCGATAGTTACATCTCTCGCGCGATTAATTATTTTTGGTGTAGGGAAACGGCCTTGCTGTGTCCTCTTAGGATCGCGAATTAAATAATTTACAATTTTAATTGTTCTTGTGGGATGGGCGTCCCCCCCGGCCTGTTTTGTCGGGCGGGGCGCCCAAACCACATTAAAAAGTGGAAAATATTTAA
>NZ_JAUBTG010000048.1:0-51352 GCF_036702395.1 Microcoleus sp. D3_18_C2
GCTTCTAAGAAGGGTGAATTTATCTCAAAATATACTCACCACTGATGAACAGTGTTCAATAAGATGCGTTCCCCCTGGCTGCCACCAGAGTTTCAATCACTTATAGCAGAAAAAATTAAAACCTTTTGCGGCCGCCGATTTGTTTTTGATAATTTTCAGCAATTTGTCAGCGAAAATCCTCACGGTTATTTTACAATCATCGGGGATGCGGGAATGGGCAAAAGTTCGATCGTTGCCAAATACGTCTCCGAACATAAATCTCCCTGCTATTTCAATATTCTCGTCGAACGCCGCAACAGACCAGAATTGTTTTTGAAGAGCATTCGCCAGCAATTAATTGACCGCTATCAATTGCCAAATTCAGAAAATGCCGATTTACCAACTTTACTGGCAAAGGTGGCGGGAAAACTCACTTTGGGCGAACGTTTGGTAATTGCGATAGATGCACTGGATGAAGTCGAACAAGAAGCGGGAGAAAATCTTTTACATTTACCGACTACTCTGCCAGATCGGGTTTATTTCTTGCTGACGAGGCGACCCTATAACCTCGGAAAAAAGCGGCTTTCCGTATCTCCTGGAGTTTTGGTAACCGAGTTAGATTTAAGAGATGAAAAGTATGCTAATTATAATCAAGATGATATCAAAGAATATATTAGATTTGTTATAAATACCGATTCTGAGTATAATAATGGGCTGAGGAACTGGATTCAAAGTCGCAGCATTGCCGATACAGCTTTTGTCGAACAATTGGCAGACAAGAGCGAAAACAATTTTATGTATTTGCGGTATGTTTTGCCAGCAATTGCTAAAGGCGATTACAACGACCTCAGTTTAAAGCAATTGCCCGACGGGCTGCAAGAGTATTATCAAAACCATTGGGTGCGGATGGGGATGGACGCTAAGCCTGGGCAATTGATGGAGATTGTTTTGTATATTTTACTAGAGATTGGCACGCCGATTCCCTGCGAGATGATTGCTGGAATTGCCGGGGTGGATGAATGCGATGTGGCACAGGTTTTAGAAGATGAGTGGGTTGAGTATTTGAAAAAGCAGAATGTAGACGGAAAAATCTGCTACAGCATCTATCATGCGAGTTTCCTTGACTTTCTGAAAGCCCAACGAGAGATGGATTCAAAGCGTAAAATTTTTCAGGAAGTATATCAACGGATTGCTGAGAATTTAGAAAAAGGGATGGCGTGAGATGGGAGAATTTGCTGAGAAGTTAGAGGCCAAACCACTTTTCTTTCAACGTGCTTATCTGGGCAGCTTACTGCCAAATTATATCAAGTCTGGAAAATTAGGAAAATATTATGAAAAGCTGACAGATTTTAACTTCCTGATGGCAAAAATTCAGCATCCTGAGTTTGGAGTGCAGGCACTGATTGATGATTTCCATTTAGTTGACGATTCAGAAGCATTAAGTAACCCAGAGTACAACCCAGAAAAAGCAAAAGCTCTGAACTTGATTCGATCGGTATTGTGGAGATCATCGGATATTTTAGAGCGAGACAAAACGCAACTAGCAGAGCAATTGTGGGGGCGATTGGTACACTTTAAAAAACCACAAATTTATACAATACTGGAGAAAGTAAAGCAACAGAAAATAGGATTTTGGTTGCGTCCTTTGACACCTTGTTTAACTCCCCCTAGCAGGGAAGTAATCCGTACCCTCAAAGGTCACAGACACTGGGTAAATGCAGTAGCCGTCACTGGTGATGGCAAGCAGGCGATTTCTGGTTCCAGAGACAACACCATTAAAATCTGGGATTTAACAACTGGAGAGGAACTGCTTACTCTTACTGGTCACAGAAAAGTGGTAAATGCAGTAGCCGTCATTACTGATGCTAAGCGGGCGATTTCTGGTTCAAGAGACAACACTATTAAAGTCTGGGATTTAACAACTGGAAAGGAACAGTTTACTCTTACTGGTCACAGCAAATCGGTAAATGCAGTAGCCGTCACCGCTGATGGCAAGCGAGCGATTTCTGGTTCCGATGATAAAACTCTCAAAGTCTGGGATTTACAAACAGGAGAAGGATTTTTTACTCTTACTGGTCACAGCAAATTGATAAATGCAATAGCCGTTACTGCGGATGGTAAGCAGGTGGTTTCTGGTTCGAGAGACAAAACCCTCAAAGTTTGGGATTTAACAACTGGAGAGGAACTGCTTACTCTTACTGGTCACAGTGACTGGATAAATGCAGTAGCAGTCACTGCTGATGGTAAGTGGGCGATTTCTGGTTCGAGAGACAAAACCCTCAAAGTCTGGGATTTAACAACTCGAAAGGAACTGTTTACTCTTACTGGTCACAGCAAATCGGTAACAGCAGTAGCCGTTACTGCTGATGGCAAGTGGGCGATTTCTGGTTCGAGAGACAACACCCTCAAAGTCTGGGATTTAACAACTCGAAAGGAACTGTTTACTCTTACTGGTCACAGGCAATCGGTAAAATCAATAGCCGTCACTACTGATGGCAAGCGGGCGATTTCTGGTTCAGATGACAAAACCCTCAAGGTATGGGATTTAACAACAGGAGAGGAACAGTTTACTCTTACGGATCACAGCTACTCGGTAACAGCAGTAGCCGTTACTGCTGATGGCAAGCGGGCGGTTTCTGGTTCGAGAGACAAAACCCTCAAAGTCTGGGATATAACCACTGGAAAGGAACAGTTTACTCTTACGGGTCACAGATACCCGGTAACAGCAGTAGCCGTCACTGCTGATGGCAAGCGGGCGATTTCTGATTCGTCGCGCAACCCCTGTGTTGGTGAAAAGCTGAATCTTTCTGATATAAACAGCACCATTAAAGTATGGGATTTAACAACTAAAAAGGAAATGTTTACTCGCGAAGATAGCCGATTCTTGGAAAATGCACTAGCATTTACTGCTGATGGCAAGCGGGTGCTTTCTCGTTATTTCAAAAGCATCAGAGTCTGGGATTTAACAACTGGAGAGAACCTGTTGATTCTTGCTAATGAGAGTTCCTTGGTAACACCAGTAGCTGTCACTGCTGATGGAAAGTGGGCGATTTCTGGTTCGTGGAACTACATCACAGTCTGGGATTTAAAAACTGGAGAGAAACTGTTTATTCTTGCTGGTCACAGCGACTGTGTAAACGCAGTCGCTGTCACTGCTGATGGCAAGCACGCAATTTCTGCTTCGAGAGACAACACCCTTAAAATCTGGGATTTAACGACTCGAAAGGAACTGTTTACTCTTACCGAACACAGCAAATCGGTAAATGTAGTAGCCGTCACTACTGATGGCAAGCGAGCGATTTCTGGTTCAGATGACAACACCATCAAACTATGGGATTTATCGACTGGAAATCTCATTGCTAGTTTCACCCTTGAAAATCCGATCGCCTCTTGCGCGATCGCCCCCGATGGAGTCACAATTGTCGCAGGCGACGAATCCGGCCGCGTATATTTCCTGCGGCTAGAAGGGATGGAGGAACTAACATGAATTCCTTACCTCTCTCAACTCCCATCTCTACCGATTCTTACCCAAAAGAATTTCAGCAACTCCTGCGAGAAAAAACCGAGAATTTTGCAGGCCGCAAGTTTGTTTTTTCTGCGATATCCGACTTTCTGAACTCCCACAGCCGCGGTTATTTCACAATTGTCGGCACTCCCGGCTGCGGCAAAAGTTCCATCCTCGCCCAATATGTCAGGGCCCATCCTCGCAGTATCTATTACAACGCTGGAGTTGAGGGCAAAAATCGAGCTGAAGATTTTCTCGCTTCTGTCTGCACTCAACTGATTGACAAATACCTTGCCGCCAATGGGGAAACATCCGAAATTCTCAAGCTCAAATCTCAACTTCAAAATCTCGAATCCGATGATGGGAGTTGGTTTCTGTCTTTGTTGCTTCAGCAAATTAGCGATAAATTAGACTCTCGCCAAAAGTTGATAATAGTCATTGATTCTGTAGACGCGATCGCCCGCACCAGTCAGCCTCCCAGCACAAATCTGTTTTATCTGCCGAGATATTTGGGCGATCGTACTTATTTTATCCTCGCCCGCCGCCCGTTTTTGAGAGAGAAATCCGGTTTGTTAATTGAAACTCCCTCCCAAACTCTCGATTTAAGAGATTATCCCGCCCAAAATCGCGAAGATGCCCTGAACTACATTCAGCAATACCTATCAACCGCACCGGATTTAACTCAACCCGAATTCTGCCAACAACTCGCCACTGTCAGCGAAAACAATTTCATGTATCTGAGTCAGATGTTAAGGGCGATCGCCGAGAATTCACGCCCCGATGCTAATCTGGGAGAGTCCTCACTTCTCTCTGAACTTCCTCCCGGTTTAGCAGCGTATTATCAAAACCACTGGCTGCGGATGACAGGTGATGGCTTATCGGCGATCGACTTGTCTGCGATCAATGTTTTGGTAAAATCCCCAACAGGTTTGTCTGTAAGTGCGATCGCCAATATAATTGATCGGGATGAATACGATGTTGAAAAAGTGTTAGACAATTGGATCGAGTTCTTAAATAAACAAGAAATTGGAGGAGAAATTTGCTATAGTTTGTATCATAATAGTTTCCGCGAATGGCTAGGCAAACAATCTATTTTAGAATGATGATGAGGACACGGCGCCGTGTCCATTGGAGTCAACAAACACGTTAAACCGATAGTCCGACAGGGGTTGAAACCCCTGCCTCAAAGCTGAACTCCTCTAAAAGAGGACTAATGAATGAGTCAGTCCTCTTTTAGAGGACTTTCGCTATTAGACAGGGAATTCATTCCCTGGCGGACTGGCGGGTAGGCGGGAGGACTAGCCGACGAAAAGCTTAAGTAATATCAATTCCGATGCCACCGAGTTTTATATTATATCAAAAACAATACAACAATGAAACGAGCAGTATTTCTTGACAGAGATGGCGTCCTCAATATCGAAGCTGGTTACATTCACAAAGTAGAAGATTTGCATTTAATCCCCGGAGTCGCCCAAGCTGTACGCCGTTTAAATGACCAACAAATATTTTGCTGTCTGGTTTCCAATCAATCCGGCCCAGCGAGGAATTATTATCCGGTTAGCCACGTAGAAGCTTTGCACAAACGCCTTTGTCAGCTATTAGAAAATGAAGCAGGAGCCAAGTTAAATGCTCTTTATTACTGTCCTTATTTAAGCGCAGCAGAAGGCGGAACCAACCCAGAATTTACGCGCTATACAACCTGGCGAAAACCCAATACGGGGATGTTGGTAGCGGCCGCTTGGGAACAGGATTTAGATTTGCGAAATAGTTTTATGGTGGGGGATAAAGCGACTGATGTTGATATGGCTCACAATGCCGGCTGTACTGGTATTTTGGTGCAGACTGGTTACGGGGAAAGCGTGTTGAGTGGGGAGTATCAGCACCATACTAAACCGGATTTTATTGCAGCAAATTTAGCGGTGGCGGTGGAGTGGATTTTGCAACAGTTTGATTAGTGTTTGTAGGGGCATTTAAGTTTTTTGCCGTTGAGTCGAACAGGAAAGTGCTACGTAAGGAAGGGCGACGGTGAAGGTTGTACCAACGCCGATTTTGCTTTCGCAGGCGATCGCCCCTCCTTGCAATTCCACAGCTTTTTTAACAATTGTTAATCCCAAACCATTACCTTTAATTTTCCCACTATTCTTGCAGCGGTAGAACATTTCAAATATTTTCCCTACTTCGGTTTCTGGGATGCCGATACCTTGGTCTCGGATACGTATAATTAGTGAGGGAGAGTTAATTTTTGTAAATTGGGAATTGGGAAACAAACACTGAGGAGACAAGCAGAAAATAGCTTCTTTGTCTCCTTCGCTTGCTGGACGGTATTCCAATTCCAAGGTGACTTGTCCGCCGTTTGGGGAATATTTGATGGCGTTGACGATTAAGTTAGAAATAATGCCGTGCAGCAATTGTTGATCTAATATTGCACTGGTAACATCTGACGGGATTAATGTTAGTTTGTGCTTGGCTTCATTTCCTAACTGCAATTGATCGAGCAAGTCTTGACAAAATTCGACTAAATTTATCGGTAATGGATTGCATTTGAGTTGGCCTGCTTCTGCTCGACCCATAAACAGCATATCATCGATTAGCTGGTTCATCTTTTGGGTAGCTGAGTGCACCAGCCGCAGGGTTCTAACTTGGGATTCGTCACTGCTGCGAGTTCGATCGAGAAGTTCCGCAGAGATTAAAATCGCGTTGAGGGGATTCCGCAATTCGTGAGCGGCCATTGAAATATACTGGTTTTGGCGGTGCGATTTTTCTTCCACCGACTCTCTGACTGCTTCCGCGGCTTTGAGAGATTCTCGCATCTTGGTTTCGATTTCGTGTCTGTGCAGGGCAATCTCGATCGCCACCCGCAAATCATTTTGTTGAAATGGTTTGATAATATAACCGAATGGATCTGTAAGTTTCGCTCTTTGCAGCGTTTGATCGTCGGCATAAGCTGTTAAAAATATTGTCGGCACATTCCTATTAGTTCGGATTTTCTCGGCTGCTGTTACCCCGTCCATGTCACCTTTAAGCACGATATCCATCAACACTAAGTCGGGCGGGTTTTCGATCGCTTTTTTAATTGCTTCTTCTCCTGAAGAAACTGTAGCTGTTACTACATATCCCAGTTTTTTTAATCGACCTGCTATGTCTTGGGCTACAATAACTTCGTCTTCTACAACCAAAATTTGTATAGGGTTCATTTTTCGTTAAATACGCTGCCGATAATTTAACTCTTGGAAAATCAGACTGTAGCAGGTTCCACGCTGACTGTCAATGGCAATACTCGCCTCTAATTGGTAAGCCAACATTTTTACTAATCGCAATCCTAATGTTTCAGTATTTTCCAAGTCAAAATTCGCCGAAAATCCGCGACCGTTATCTTGAATAGTTAAATGAAATTGGGAATTATTTATTTCATGAAAATTGATGGATATTTCACCAGCAAGACTTGAGATAAAAGCATATTTTAAAGAGTTAGAGACCAGTTCGTTAATAATTAAACCGCACGGGATTGCTGTTTCTATGTTTAAATAAATGGGGTCAACTTTGAGATTAAATTTGATTGAAGTGTTGCCGCAACCAAAAGATTGATACAAATTAGCAACCAAGTTTTCGACGTAGGGGGAGAGGGCGATCCGATCGAGATGTTCGGATTGATAAAGTTGCTCGTGAATCAGAGCCATTGAATGGATGCGGGTCTGGCTTTCTTCAAATAAAGTTAGCGTCGCTTCGTCTTCAATGTATTGAGCTTGAAGTTGCAGCAAGCTGGAAATTACCTGCATATTATTTTTGACTCGGTGGTGAATTTCTTTGAGCAATACTTCTTTTTCGCGGAGTGCTGCTTGGATGCGGGCATCGGTCAATTTGCGATCGCTGATATCTTCGCCAATACCCGCGATGCGGTAAATTTTACCCGATTCGTCGTAAATGGGAAAAGCTCGATCGCACACCCAGCGAATTGTGCCCTCTGGCAAAAAAATCCGATATTCGGTATTGGTGGACTCGCCCTGCAACACTCGCCCCATTGCCTCTTCCAACAGGATTTTATCTTCTGGATGCACCCACTCCATCATTTTTAATGGATCAGCATACAATTCTTCGCGACTGCGCCCCCAGATTTGTTCGTAAGCTGGACTCAGATACAATAAATCGGTGAATTCTGCAGACATTAGCCAGACGGAATCTTGGATATTTTCTGCTAGCTGGCGGAAGCGTTCTTCACTTTCACGAATGGTTTTTTCTGCCTGTTTGCTTTCACTTATATCTTCTGCAATGCCAACGATGCGGTAAACTTGACCAGCTTGATTTCTAATCGGAAAAGCCCGAGCGCGAATCCAGCGAATTTGGCCGTCAGGTCTGAAAATTCGATATTCGATATCCTTTTCAGACTCCATTTGTTTCGTGAAGGTAGCAATAACGCGGTCGCGATCTTCTGGATGGAAAGACTCTGTAAAAAAGCGCCCGTAAGCATACAAATCAGCACAGCTTCTGCCCCATATTTTTGCATAAGCCGGACTAATATAAATAATTTCCTGGGGTTGAACGTTTACCATCCAAAACACGCTTTCAATGTTTTCTGCTAGCTGTCGGAACCTTTCTTCGCTCTCTTTCAGTGCTGCTTCGGTTTTTTTGCGATCGCTAATATCTTCTGTCACTACTACATTGTAAATTGCCCCACTCAGCGGTTCTTTGATTAGCGATACTGTAATATTTACCCAAACTACAGTGCCGTCTTTGTGCAGCAAGCGTTTTTCCATTTTAAAACTGTCAATTTTTCCGGCAAATAATTTCTTGTTTTGTTCTAAATCTGCATCTATATCTTCTGGGTAAGTAACGTCCATCCAAGTTCGCGACAGCAGTTCGCTCGCACTATATCCCACTATCTCGCAGAATTTTTGATTGACTCGCAAATAGCGGCCTGTTGCGTCAGGGTGCGTAATACCGACTGCCGCTTGTTCGACGGTGGCCCGAAAGCGTTCTTCGCTATCTCTGAGGGTTGCTTCTGCTTTTTTGCGATCGCTAATATCGCGCTGCACGCCAAAATAGCCCACGATTCTGCCGTGGGAATCGTAAATGCAAATATAGTCGCCTTCCACCCAAATTAGAGCCCCGTCAAACTTGCGATTGTCATTTTCGATGTGGATTCTGCCCGCATCAAAAAATTCCCTGATTATCTCTCTGCCACCAGTCAAGTTGTGCGATAACAAAGAGTAAAGCGTGCGACCAATAAACTCTTCCCTAGTACCCCCGTATTGAGCTATCAAAGCATCATTTGCCTTCGTTACCCGCCCGTTAGTAAATACATAATCCAAAACTTTTTCTTTGTCAACTGTATCGTCCCAGTGCACTGGTTCGTCCAGCATCATAAATAAAAAACCATCTAAAGATTGAGAGAAAAACAATTCTAGCTGTTCCTGGCTTTCTCGCAAAGCTTCTTCTGCCTGCCAGCGATAGATAATTTCTTCCCGCAATTGAGTGTTAGCTGTTTTTAAGTCTTCTGTGCGCTTTTGATATTTAATTTTTAGCTGATTTTTGATTTCTTGCAGCGCTATTTCTGCCTGTTTTTTTTCGGTGATATCATGAGTAACTACCATGCCGGCAAAAATTTCTTCTCGGTCGTTTTTGACGGGAACAGTTGTTGTTAAATAAACGCGATCGCCGTATTTATATTCAAAAGTATTCTCTTTTCCTGCCAAAGCAGCGCGATATGTAGTCTCAAAAAGTTGCCAATCTTCAGGTGGCGATGCTTCCCACAATGTTTTGCCTTCCAACAGTTCTTTGGACAAACCAACTACTGCCAAACCTTGGCCGTCAACCAGAGTATAGCGCAAATCGCGATCGAACAAAAACACCGACCCATTGGGATAATGTTTGATGAGAGTTCGGTACATTTCCTGGCTTTTTTCCAGAGATGTGATTAACCCAATGCGATCGTCCTCGATGATATCAAATTCTGTTGCCGAACCCGAAAAGCCAGCATTCTCGACTGCTTTGAGTTGTGCTTCTAATTTCTGGCACAATTCTCTCTGCTGCTGCAAATCCTCTTCTAGTTGTAGAATTTTTGCTTTTTGCTCTGCTACTAATGCTTCGCAGGTTTCCAGAGGTCGATCGATCTTGGTAGGATCAATACACATAATTGCTCTAGGTTTAGCAGTTGCGGACTTGAGCTTTTTCAAGTTAATACTAACTCACATTTTGCACCATTGTCAGCAACAGGCTTTCCGGCCTGTTTCACAAGAAAATTTATCTTTTGTGGAACAGGCCGGAAAGCCTGTTCATAAAAGGCTAATTGAGAAGGGTGCAATATCTCAATACTAACAAAGCTCAAGCCTTTACTGCCAACTTAATTAATCAATCTTTCTTGACTTATCCCCAAAGCCTTCTACTTTTCCTTTATTTAGGAACTCCCGCCGTCAAGACTTCATGACTTTCCAATGTCACCAAAACATCATCTTCAATTCTCACGCCAATACCGCGCCATTTTTCAGGAACCTCCGGCTGTCCTTCAACCGGTTTAATATAAGGAGAAATATAAATCCCCGGTTCCACCGTCAGCACTTGTCCTGCCTGCAAAACTTGCGGATTTTCGCCGTACTGATAAACGCCGACATCATGTACATCCAATCCCAGCCAATGACCAGTGCGGTGCATATAAAATGGCTTGTATTTCTCTTCTTTAATTATCTCTTCAATGTCCCCCACCAAAAGTTTTAAATCCATTAAACCTTCCACCAAAACGCGCACCGCTGTTTCGTGAATTTTGCTGTAAGGATTTCCGGGATATACTTGACTAATTGCCTGCAATTGTGCTTGCAAAACTAAGTCATAAATTATCTGTTGTTCAGTTGTAAATTTGCCACTAACAGGAAAGGTACGAGTAATATCAGCGTTGTAGTAGTCGCAAGCACAACCGGCATCTATTAGCAACAAATCGTTTTCCTGCATTTGGCGGTTGTTTTCGATGTAGTGAAGGACGCAGGAATTGTAGCCGGATGCAACAATTGAAGGGTAAGCGGGAGTGCAGCCATTTAAGCCGAAAGTATGTTCTATTTCAGCTTGAATTTCATATTCGTATCTGCCCGGTTTAGCGAATTCTTGGGCGCGGTTGTGCGCTGCAACTGAGATATTAGCGGCTTTTCGCATTAATGCTAATTCAGTTTCGCTTTTCACCAGCCGCATTGGGTGTAAAATGATGTTGGAATCTTCGATTGCTGTCGGGCCTGTGCCACGTTTGGGATAGGTTGCCATCAAGCGCTGCCAGTGATTGAGGACTGTTTGGTCGAAAGTACGATCGCGCCCGAAGTGATAATATATGCGATCGGCCTTTTCTAAATATTTCGGCAATTTTTCCGCAAGTTCATTAATCGGGAAAGCTTCATCCGCGCCGTACAATTCCTTAGCGCCTTCTACTCCGGCGCGATAACCGTGCCAAGTTTCTTTTTCCAAGTCTTTTGGCTGCACAAACAACACAAATTTGTGTTCTTCGTGGTGTGGCGCGAGCACTGCTACCGCCGCAGCTTCGTTGAAACCGGTTAAGTAGAAAAAATCGCTATCTTGTCGGTAGGCATATTCTACATCGTTGTGCATGACGGCAGCGGGGGCGCTGCGAAATATCGCCGTCCCGCTGCCAATTTTGGCCATTAATTGTTCGCGTCTTTGCCGATATTCGGTGGGGTTTGTCATCCGATTTTAGATTTTAGATTTTAGATTTTAGATTTTAGCCTAAGTCGCGATCGACATTTTAAGTTATTCGATTGGGGATTTTGGATTGCAGCCTAAGTCTCGATCAGCATTTTATGCTTATTCGATCGCCAATTTACAAGTATAGTCAACCAGCCGAGACAAAGATGAGTGGCCATCGACTAAAGTCCATTTCGGAGAGAAATTCGACCAATTTTCGCCATCTTGGCTAACTCTGACAGTTCTCAACTGTCGTTGCTGGCAGTCAACTTCCATTTGCGCCAACAATTTATCGTTACTAAACTCTTGAGTTACTAAAATAGTTCTGACTGGATAAGAGGGAGCACCGGGAATATCGGATTTGCTTAATTCAACGCTGCTGGAGTCGATGCAAATATCTACAAAACATCTTGATTTTTCGGCGCGGACGCTCAAAGTATTGACACCAACACAAATAAAAGCTGCTATAAAAAAAAATGACAAATTCTTAGTATGTAGGGCCAATGTAGTATTCATCTGCGTTAATTGGCGTTTAGGGGCGGTTTAATATTATTGACAGTTTAATAAAAAAGTAGGGACGTGGCAATAGTCTTGCGTCCCTACTTTTTAAAGACACGGCAATGCCGTGTCCCTAATGTTCAAACAAGTATTAAAGCTGAGGAACGTATTGTTCTTTTTCAGGAACAAAAGTGTATTCAGAGACGATTAGGCGCAACTCTTCGCCGTCGATGGTTTCTTTTTCGATCAACAAATCGACTAAGCGATCGATCACGGTGCGATTTTCGCGAATAATTCGGCGGGCGTCGTCGTAGCAGTGATCGACAATTGCTCGAACTTGTCCGTCAATCCGAGAGGCTATTTCTTCGGAATATTCCGATCGCGCTGTGTAGTCGCGGCCGAGGAAAATTTCGCTTTGCTGGGCTTCCAGGGCGATCGGGCCCAAGGTAGACATCCCGTAGCGAGTTACCATTTGGCGCGCCATACCGCTGACTTGCTGCAAGTCGTTGCCGGCACCGGTGGTTACTTCGGCATCGCCGAAAACTACTTCTTCGGCTGCGCGGCCACCTAAAGCACCGCTAATCCGGGCTAAAATTTGCGATCTTGAAATCAAACCTTGGTCTTCGCTGGGCATGAACCAAGTCAAGCCCCGGGCCTGTCCGCGAGGAACTAAGGTAACTTTTTGAACGGGATCGTGGGCTTGAATGATTGTACCGACGATCGCGTGGCCGATTTCGTGGTATGCAATCAAGCGCTTGCTCTTGCTGTCCACCAAAGGAGTGCCTTCCATACCTGCTACCACGCGATCGACTGCATCGTCAATTTCGAGCATCGTAATCGCTTCTTTGCGGCGGCGTGCGGTTAAAATCGCAGCTTCGTTGAGCAAGTTAGCCAAATCAGCGCCGGTAAAACCCGGAGTGCGGCGGGCGATGGCGTCCAGAGAAATCTCTGGAGACAGCTTCTTGTTGCGCGCGTGAACTTCCAAAATTTCCAAGCGGCCTTTGATATCCGGCGTATCTACGGTAACTTGGCGGTCAAAACGTCCCGGACGCAGCAGCGCTGAGTCGAGCACGTCGGGGCGGTTCGTAGCAGCAATGATGATAATGCCAGTATTGCCCTCAAAACCGTCCATTTCGGTCAGCAACTGGTTCAGGGTTTGTTCCCGTTCGTCGTTACCGCCACCGATACCGGCGCCGCGCTGGCGGCCGACTGCATCGATTTCATCGATAAATATGATGCAAGGAGCATTTTCTTTAGCTTTCTTGAACAAGTCCCGAACGCGGGAAGCGCCGACACCGACGAACATTTCGACAAATTCTGAACCGGAGATGCTGAAGAAAGGCACGCCGGCTTCGCCTGCGATCGCTTTTGCCAAGAGGGTTTTACCGGTTCCGGGAGGGCCCACTAGCAGCACGCCTTTGGGAATCTTCGCCCCGACTGCGGTGAAGCGTTCGGGTTTTTTGAGGAATGTCACTACTTCTTGTAGTTCTTCTTTGGCTTCCTCAACGCCTGCTACGTCGTCGAACAGTACGCCTGTTTTAGCTTCCATTTGAAAGCGAGCTTTGGACTTGCCAAAGTTCATGGCTTGGCCAGGGCCCCCTGGCACGTTGCCACCGCGGCGGAAGAGGAAAAACAGCCCTCCTACTAACAAGAGGGGAAATACTAGATTGCCTAAAAGTCCCCAGACAGCGCCGTCGTTGCGTAGTGGGTGAGTGTCGAAGCTGATTTTGGAGTCTCTGAGCCTAGAAACCAGTTCCGGGGCATTTGATGGCAAGTCTACCCGCCACCGCTGCTCGTGATTGTCCAGTTCGGGATCGACTGCTAGGACAATAGCCGTCCGACCTCCGTCGTAAAGGTCAACGCTGGTCACTCGACCGGCGTTTAAGTAATCTAAGAATCGACCGTAGCTCAGGCGGGTGCTGGCGGTGTTCTTGCTCATTTCTGCCGGGGATGGCGCAAAGGCCCCCTGCCACAAGAAAAAGCCGATGACTAAGGCGGGTAAAGTCCAAAGTAGTATAGTTCGCCAAGAAATTTTCATAAACGCGGATGCCTTGAATTGGGGACAGATCGGGTAAGATCGCGGTGTGGGAGAAGTGCGACAAAAGTTTACACTCAGAATCTTAACTAAATTTAACTTAACAATGCACTCTCAGGCAACAGGCCGTATTGCCGCGATCGATCGAGAATACTCCTCGACCGAAACCATCCAGGGTACAAGCCCCCGGACCGCGGCCCCTGTTGTCGCCTCTAAAATCTAAAATCTAAAATCTAAAATCTAAAATCTATTAAGGGCGATCGTCCCGAATATAATGTTTGGTGCTGATTTCGATACCGATCTAGGTAGAGTTAGAAGAATCGCCGCAAAACCCACTGTCTTTAAGCGTGGCAGTGTCAAGGGATAAGGCATGATAATGGTGAGGCTCAGTGAGGTAACACATTTCAATGACAACTAGACAGCTTGTTCCTAATTCGGCTATGCTGACCCAGCAGACTAAAGTCGCTTCTAACAAATCGATTATTAGTGCTGATTTGGGTCGGACGGCAACTAAAGCTTGCGTGAGTCGCAACCCGAGTAGCGTTGTTTTCATCCCTGCCAACGTGGCTACTATGCCCGTAGAAAAGGTGCGGGGCGGCAGCTTTGAGTCCAAAGCAACAGACCCTCTGTTGGATATGTGGCTGGAGTACCAGGGCAAGGGCTACGCGATCGGTCAATTGGCAGCAGATTTTGGCGCTAATCTCGGTGGCGCTGACCAATCGAAAGTAGTAGATGCTTTGGTTAAGGTCTTTTCCTGTGCTGGATATTTCCAGATGAAAGGCGAAATAGCAGTTGTGCTGGGTTTGCCGTTTTATTCGCAGGATCAGTTTGAGAAGGAAAAGGAAGAGATTATCAGCCAACTGCGCTCTCCCCACGTTGTGGTGTACCGGGGCGAGCGGGTGGATATTAACATCAGTCACGTTTGGGTGATGCCGGAAGGGTTCGGCAGCCTGATTTGGTGCGAGGCTCAAGATAACAAGGAGTTTACGCCGGAGTTGCCCGAACTGTCGGTGGCTGTTGTTGATATCGGACACCAAACTACCGATTTGTTAATGGTCGATCGTTTCCGTTTCGCCCGGGCGGCTTCAAAGAGCGATTCCTTCGCAATGAACAAGTTCTACGAACAAGTTGCCTCAAAGATTCCGGGGGCAGACCCTCAATCTCTGTCTTTACTGGAAGCGGTGAATAAACCCGAAGGCCAGCGTTTCTACCGTCCCAGAGGAGCGACTAAGCCGACTAATTTAGATCCGATTATTAAGGACTTGCGGGAGGCTTTCGCTAACGAACTGTCCGAACGTTTGGTGCAGTGGCTGCCGGAACGTGTGACGGATGTGGTTCTGACTGGCGGTGGCGGCGAGTTTTTCTGGGAGGTTTTGCAACCTTTGCTTAAAGACGCCAATCTTAAGGCTCACTTGGCTCAGCCTTCCCGGAAAGCTAATGCTTTGGGACAGTTTATTTATGCTGAGGCTCAGCTAGCCACGATAAAGTAACGCATTAAGGCTTGAACCCTATGGCACTGTGGGCAAAAAATAAGGCGAATTTCTCGGTGGCGTTTACGGAAGATGCTGCGGATCAAACTTTGCTGGCCGCTATTGAAAAAGAGTTGGCTTTCACGAAGTATCAGACTTTCAGCAATCTCTGCAAGCAAGCTTTGTGGCAGTTTTTGTCTGTATCTGAGTCTGCTAGCTCTACACAGAACTTTCAGCGGTTGGAACAGCGTATTGCTGAACTTGTGGTGAAATTTGCTGAGTTTGAGCACAATGTTTCGGCAGAGGAATTAAGCCGTTTGGAGGGACTGGAACATCAACTGAGTCAACTCAGCGCGCAGTTGGATCAGTTGCAGGGGAGTGTTAACAGTAAGTTTGCTCAAGTTTCTTTTGCCCCAGTTTCAAAAGTAGTAGAGCCTGGCCCGATTGAGTCTGACTCTGTGGCGGATGATAATGTAGTGCCTGATGCTGAAGTTGCTCCTCCTCGGAATTCCGATCCTTTGTTGGAGCGTTTAAGTTCTTTGTTACCCCAAGATTTCTAAAATGAGGTAGACCCAGGCTAAAAAGCCTTGAGATGTAATGTTAGTGGCCCGCTGTTAGCAGCCGGTACTGAATACAGAAACAAAGCGATCGCTCTTTTGAAAAAAAAGGGCGATCGTTTTGTTATTGCCGATTTTAGATTTTAGATTTTAGATTTACTCATTTTTGTCTATACCATTCCCATTATTCGATTAATCCTAATTTTTGTAATCGCGAACGAATGGCACTAGGCTGTCGCTGAAATCTCTGAGCTAATTCGTCAATTTGTTGACCGCTAGCGTATTCTTGCTTCAAATTTTCGTCTTCATCCTGACTCCACTTGACATAAGCTCTGGGATATTTCTGGCGAATTTTCTCATTCTGGGTTTTAGGTCGATAACCATTCTTTTGCTCGGCATTCAAACCAGAAACCAACTGTGGGTTAATTTCCCCACCGCGACTAGCTAGCGCCTCTTGCACGCGGTTGGGAATCACAGCAATTTCTTCTGAGAGTTCCGCTAAAGCATTGTCTACTTTTTGCTGAAGTTCTGTTAGCTGCCGCTGCTGCAAATTGCCCCACTGTGGCAGTTCGTTGATAAACTGCTGCAAGTCCAGAATTATTGTGGTCAAAGTTTCGACTTGTTGCAATTCCGGTCGCTGTTTGAATTGGCGGCTGGTGAGTTCGATCTCGCTTTGAATCATTTTAATAGTTTTTTCTAAAATTATTAGTCGCTGGCGCAGGTTCTCAATTGCTGAAATGAGAGAGTGTACGTTTTCTCCAGGCCCAACATTGAGATTTTCGCGAGATGTTTGAGCAACAGCTTCGTCTAAAGCATTTACAGCAAGTTGCAATTGCTCGATCGCGCGATCGGTAGTAGCTGCTTGTTGATTTACGCGATCGAACGTGGCCGCCGTACTTGCTTTAACTTGCTTGTGCAGCTTCTGCCGGTTCACAAAATTCAACACCAACGCAATCACGATCGCGCCTTGAGCATAAACGCTCTGTTCCCAAACCAAACTAGCAGCCAATCCCACAGCAGAGGCAGCAATAAAAACCACTTCAGCAGTTTCTAACAAATTGCTCGACGTGGGATTTTGGATTTTCGTTGGTGAATTGGATGATGACATAGGCTAATACCATTTTAGATTTTAGATTTTAGATTGTAGATTTTAGATTGGGAATGACTGAGGAAGCTCGGAGTTTGGAGCACGGGCCTATAGTTGCATTCTTTTTTTCAACTGGTGCAAGTATGCGGATAAAAATAAAGTACGCGCGACGGCAGATATCCGGTATGTAATCGCACGTAAACCCCGAATTTAGCAGTGGTGAAAAACAGATTAAGTTTTTTATTCACAGCCATGTAATTAAATATATTAAAGCTGCAAAATTTGTCGAGCTAAAGTGAAATAAATCAAGACCCCGAGGACATCAACTGCGGTGGTAATAAAAGGAGCAGACATTAAAGCCGGGTCTAAACCCAAAGAACGAAATAGAAACGGCAGAGCTGAACCGGCAAGAGAAGCTAAAATTGCGATCGCAAACAAACTCACTCCCACCGCGAGTGCCACTGCTAAACTCCCTTGCAGAGTGTAAGCCCAGCCCGTCGCTACAGTTCCCAATATAGCTCCTAGCAGCGCTCCCGCCATCCCCTCGCGAACAATTACTTGAAACGGGCCCATTGCTGTAATTTCATCAGTGTTCAAACCGCGAATTACAACTGTTGAGGACTGAGCTCCGACATTGCCTCCAGTGCCAGTCAGCAGGGGAATAAAGGCTGCTAGGGCGACTACTTGGTTCAAAATATCTTCTTGAGCTCTAATAATTGCGCCGGTGACAGTATTAGTTAAAAGCAGAACAAACAGCCACACGACCCTTTTCCGGGCAACAGTGATTAAATCGGTCTGAAAATAATTGTCGCCGCCGGACTGGACGCCGCCCAAGGTATAAATATCTTTGGCTGCTTCTTGTTCTAAAATGTCGATCGCATCGTCAACTGTAATGATGCCGACCAAACGCTGTTCGCGGTCTACAACGGGCACAGCTAAAAAATCGTAACGCTGGATCAGCCTAGCTACTTCTTCTTGATCCGTTCCTGTTTGAACAGAAACTACGTCGCGGGTCATAATTTCGCCGACGGTTTTGTCGAGGGGCGAAGTGACTAAATCCCGCAGGGATAAAATACCTGTCAAGCTGCGTCCGGCGTCAGTGACGTAAAGAGAATAAATTGTTTCGGTAGTTTTAGCCAAAGAGCGAATTCGGTCTAAAGCTTGGGCGACGGTAAAGCTTTCTTTGAGAGAAATGTATTCCGGGGTCATGATCCGACCGGCGGTACTGGCTTCGTAACCCAAAAGTTGAGCCGTAGCTTCCCGTTCCGTTGGGCTCAATTCACCCAACAGGCGACGGACTAATATTGCCGGCAGTTCGTCAAACAGTTTAGCTCGATCGTCCGGGGACATTTTGTCTACAATGTCAATGACTTCTTGGCGTTTGAATTTTTCGCAGAGGGACTGCTGAACGCTGGAGTCGAGATATTCGTAGACTGCGATTGCTTCGTCTTTGGAAAGCAAGCGGAAAGCTATTACTTGCATGGTTTCTGGCAGGCCTTCGATAGCTTCAGCTATGTCTGCTTCCTGCACCGGGTGCAAAATCGCTTTTGCTCCTTTAAAGTCTCCTTCTTCCAACAGGGCCCTTAACTGCGATCGAACTAATTCCCGCAGTTCTTTTCGAGCGTAGGTGGGTAGAGAAGACGATTGATAATTTTTTTCTGTCACTGATGACCCTCCTAAACCTGTGCTGCGCGCCTTCCTGAATCCAGTTTAGAGCCTATTGACGCCACTGGTTGCAGCGATCGGACTTGCCCTGACAAGATCCGCACCTGACCACGAATTTCAAAGGTAGTACCCGCCACGTGATTTATCCGTGGAATCAATCCCAAATCGAAAATCGAAAATCACTTATTGCCCCCGCATTGATCCGTGGGGTCGCCTCTAAAATCTAAAATCTAAAATCTAAAATCGCGCAATCGATTGACCCCTATTCTTCTGGTGCGCGCCGACCACCTTGCCCGATTTGGGTTCAAATACATTTATCTTGAGCGGCAACACTCATCGGTAGGAAAGGAGAATTGCGCCCCAGCACTTTTTCCAACAGGTTTGTCGAACTTTGATTGCGAATATAATTATTGACTGTTTCTTGCCATTCAGTGTCACTTGCTGGCAATATCATGCCGTAAGAAATGCAGGTTAAAGGCTGCTCCGGTCTCACAGAATATTGGCTTGGAGTTAAACCCTGTCTCAGCGCTTCTCCTACTAACAGCATTCCGTCGCTAGCCAAGGCATCGATTGTTCCTGATACCGCATCTTTTACACCAGACTGTCGGCCCGCGATACCTTCATACAAAGGTGTAGGGCTAGGATTTAGACTCTCATATCAAATCAAGGAACAGGGAACAGGAAAATTCTTTGATGTAGGAATGAGTCTCAAAAGCTGCATCTGAATAGTATATAATTATCACACAACAGATGTGATATTACAAGGTGCGTATGGTGGGATAAAAATTCTCTGCGGTCTTAATTTTATTACGGAATGTTTAAACTTGTATCTTTTCCTTAACCCTTTTATATTCTTTACCAAATCTTTATTTTTTTTGTATAGGGTCTTGTTATCGTTGCTTCAAGCGAGCTTACAGCATTTTGCAACAACAGTGAAATAGCCTTTAGTTAAAAAAGAGGTCTTTATGACACAGTGCCCCTGCTGCTCGAATCAAATGCTCCGTCACGTTCGCCAGCATCAAATCTACTGGTTTTGTCGCCAATGTTGGCAAACAACACCTATTTACAATCTGAACAGATGTTGCTCATCGCCCTCTATAAATCTAGTTAAAGGGCTAGGGGTTAAGGAACAACATTCTTTACCGGTGGAATCTAATAGCTCATTTGAGGGGGTATAAAGTTTAGATATTGCCTTATAACTAACGGGTTTTCCGGCTCAATACTTAGCTCTCTTGCCTCAGTAAATTACCCAATTATAGCCCAATCAATCGAAAACCGCTCTATTCATCTATCGCTTAATTTATGGTGATACATCGACGCAAAGTCATTATAAGTTTAGACCAAACACCAATTAAACGATTGCTACCTCTTTTGCTTGGTGTGGTGGCTTCTTTTGCTGTTTTATTTACGTGGCAACAGCTAACCATCAATGCACAAATTCACATTGAGCAGTTAATTCAGCAGGAAGCCAATGCGATTCAGTCACAACTAACCGAAGGATTATCCATTCGAGTGTTGACGCTTCGGCAAATGGCGAGTCGCTGGCAAGCCAATGGCGGTACACCAAAGGCTCTTTGGGAAGCCGATGCTGAGGCTTATGTAAAGGATTTTTACGGTTATCAGGCGATCGCATTAGTCGATCCATCATTTAAAGTGCGATGGGTTGCACCACTGGCAGGGAATGAGGCAGCGCAAAACCTAGATTTGAATGGGGAACTACGTCGGAAAATTACTTTGCAAGTAGCTCGTGATTTGCGTCAACCTATCTTAAGTGGCAATATTTCACTTGTTCAAGGGGGTAAAGGATTTTTAGCAAGTTTTCCTTTGTTTGTAGGTGAACGGTTTGATGGGTTTATTGTCGGAGTTTTTCAATTTAAAACTCTATTTGAGAGTATTTTAAAAGTGTCATCTGGGTACAATGTGGCTATATATGATGGCCCAAATTTGATCTACGGTCAAAAGTATTTGCCTCAAAAACCCGAGGATAAAACAGTTGTAGTGAAAGCCTATGGTGTAGACTGGAGGATAGAGGTTTTTCCAACTTCATATCTACTAAATAATGTCAAATTTTATTGGCCAAGAGTTGTATTAATTGGTGGTTTAGTTTTAGTTTTGATCCTGATGTGGGTCGTGTATCTCGCACAAATTAGTTATGGCAAAGTCGATAAATTCAAAAAAGCTAATCGCCAGTTGCAATGGGAAATTCACCAGCGAGAACAGGCAGAAATTGCGATCGCCCGACTAGCTGCGATCGTTGAATCTTCGGAAGATGCCATTCTTAGTAAAGATTTAGAGGGTGTAGTTACAAGTTGGAATGTAGGAGCCGAAACAATTTTTGGTTATACAGCGGCCGAAATAGTAGGGCAATCAGGGAGAAAGCTGATTCCCGAAGAATATCGAGAGGAGGAAAACGAAATTCTCGCCAAAATCCAGCGAGGAGAACGCATCAAACACTACGATACCAAGAGGCGGAGGAAAGATGGAACATTAATCGATGTCTCGATGAGTGTCTCCCCCATTAAAGACCAAGCAGGGAATATAATTGGAGCCTCAAAGATTGGCAGGAATATTGCCGATCGCAAACAAGCAGAAGCAGCACTACGTGAAAGTGAAGAACGCTGGGAACTTTCTGTACGCGGGAATAATGACGGCATTTGGGATTGGAATGTTCAAACCAACGAGGTCTTCTTTTCTAGTCGTTGGAAGGAAATGCTGGGCTATGAAGACCATGAAATCCAAAACATTCTAGACGAATGGGCTAATCTGGTACATCCCGATGATTTGGGATGGGTGATGCAAGCCGTTCAAGATCATTTTGCCAAGAAAACTCCTTTCTATATCACAGAACATCGCATTCGCTGCAAAGATGGTTCCTACAAATGGATTTTGGATCGTGGTCAAGCACTTTGGGATGATGCAGGTAACGTAATTCGGATGGCTGGCTCTCACACCGACATTACGGAGCGCAAGCAAGCTGAAGTTGCTTTACAGGTAAGCGAAGCCAGATATCGGCAATTGATCGATAACTTAAATGCGGGTTTTGTGATTCATGGGACAGATACCTGCCTCCAATTATGTAATGAAACAGCCGCTGAATTACTAGGGTTTTCAATTGACCAAATGCTGGGAAAAACAGTGAGCGAGTCGGCATTGCAGTTGGTGCGGGAAGATGGCAGCGTTATCCCCCTAGAACAATATCCCGTGAATCAGGTTTTATCCACTGGAAATTCCATCAAAAATTATGTTTTAGGAATTAAAAAAAGAAGTGATTGTTGTATTTGGGTATTAGTTAATGCCTACCCTGAGTTAAATCAAACTGGTCAAATCCAACGAGTTGTAGTTACGTTTATTGATATTAGCCAGCGCAAAAAAGTAGAACTGGAAATCCAAAAAACGCGCAATTTCTTACAAGCACTGCTGGATAATTTACCGATCGCAATTTTTGTTAAGGACGCACAGCCTAAACGATTTGGGGTATTTCAGTTTTGGAATAAAACCAGCGAACGGTTATTTGGCATTTCAGCGGAACAAGCGATCGGCAAAAGTGGCTATGATTTTTTCCCAACAGAACAGGCTATCTTTTTTGACCAGAAGGATAGAGAAGCCTTTGAGAAAGGTAAGAGTGAGGATATTGCTGAAGAAATCATTGACAGTCATAGTCTCGGAAAACGTTGGCTGCATACGGTGAAGATTCCCATTTTCGACCAGCAGCATCAGCCCCAGTACCTACTTTGTTTTTCCGAAGATATCACCGATCGCAAACACGCAGAAGCAGAGCTTAGAGAACTGAGTGATGTGATGAAAAATGCGCTGTCCGGCATTTCCAAACTGGATGTACAAGGGCGTTACATCTATGTCAATAAAGCATATTCTGACGTGACAGGCTATCAGCCAGAAGAAATGATCGGGATGTCCTGGGAAAAAACCGTAGATCCCGATGAGTTGAAAAAACTCGTTGCAGCCTATGAGCTGATGGTGCAAGAGGGCAGAGTTGAAGTAGAAACCAGAGGGGTTCGTAAAGACGGTTCGGTTTTTTATAAGCAATTGGTGATGATTTCAACTTACGACGAACAGCATCAATTTTTGGGGCATTACTGCTTCATGAAAGATATTAGCGATCGCAAAAAAGCCGAACTTGCACTAGAACAGGAACTCCTGCGGAGT
The DNA here is from genome assembly GCF_036702395.1 of Microcoleus sp. D3_18_C2. NCBI lineage: Bacteria > Bacillati > Cyanobacteriota > Cyanophyceae > Oscillatoriales > Microcoleaceae > Microcoleus > Microcoleus sp. D3_18_C2. Next base: position 22,634 of record NZ_JAUBTG010000048.1, read on the forward strand.
AAAGCCTTCTTCAACACTTCAATGGACGGTGTTGTTGTCATGGATTGGGTCGGAAAAGTTGTCGAAGCTAGTCCCAGTTTTGCTCAAATGCTGGGCTACACCCTAGAAGAAACCCTGAATCTGAGTGTGTTTGATTGGGATGCTGAATGGACGAAGGAAGAACTACAACTTATGCTCCAGAGAGAGGAGGTTATTCCGCTGTTTGAAACGCGACATCGCCGCCCGGATGGTTCTGTATATGACGTGGAAATTAGCTGGAACCGGGTGGAATTACAAGATGAGATGATGAACTTCTGTATCTGCCGGGATATTAGCGATCGCAAACGCAACGAAGCGGAACGCCAACAAGCAGAACAGGCACTCCGAGAGAGTGAAACTCGCTTCCAAGCCTTCATGAATCACAGCCCTGCCCTTGCCTGGATTACCGATGAAAATGGTGTAATGCTCTATGCCAGCCAGACTTATCTCAATACCTTGGAGTTACCCAGTGAGGATGTGATTGGAAAATCCATTTTTGAACTTTACCCTGCCGCCTTCGCCCAACAATATCTAGACAATATCCAAACGGTTGTTGAAACCAACGAGCTAATTGAAACGATTGAGATGGCGTCCCGTCGAGATGGGACTCTGGGTGAGTTTTTGGTTTACAAATTTCTCATCCCCGACTTACCTGGGCAAATGCTAGTAGGTGGTGTGGCGATCGATGTGACACGACAACATCAAGCGGAAACCGCTTTACAACTGAGTGAAGAACGCTTAATGCTGGCACTAGAAGCTTCGGGAGATGGATTATGGGATTGGAAAATTGCAACTGGAGAAGTTTACATTAATTCCTACTACCAGGAGATGCTGGGCTACAAGCCCGGTGAGTTGGTGATGGATGTGAAAGTCTGGGAACAGATGATTCACCCTGATGATAAATGCTGGGTTTTTGAGACTCTCAATAGTAACTTGCAAGATAGCTCTCTCAAATATGCCTTTGACTATCGTGTGCGTTGCAAGTCAGGTGAGTGGAAGTGGATCGCTAACTACGGGAAAATCGTTGCCTACGATGAAGAGGGTAAGCCTTTACGGATGATTGGAACGCATAAAGATATCAGCGATCGCAAACAAAAAGAACTGGCACTGCTGCACGCCATGGAAGCAGCAGAAGCAGCGAATTTGGCAAAAAGTACCTTCCTAGCCAATATGAGCCACGAATTACGCACTCCTCTCAACGTAATTCTAGGATTTGCTCAGGTAATGACCCATGACATCTCTTTAACTCCCAACCAAAAACAAGACCTGCAAACAATTCGACGGAGTGGGGATCACCTCTTGAGTTTGATTAACGATGTGCTGGATCTCTCGAAAATTGAATCGGGACACTGCACAGTTGAACAAAGCGGATTGGACTTAATTGCGCTGCTGCATTCCCTCCGAAATATGTTGGCGGAACGAGCAAGTTCTAAAGGACTTGACTTTTGTTTCGAGATTGCGCCAGAAGTTCCCCAATTTATGATTGTCGATGCTCAAAAACTGCGCCAGGTTTTGCTCAATTTGCTGAGTAATGCCATCAAATTTACCGAGAGGGGAAGCATTACTTTGCAAGTCAGCATTGAGGCGGACGGTACAGGGGCATTAACCACAACTCGGCAGATTCTCCAGTGTGTAGTCGCTGACACAGGTGTAGGGATTGCATCGGTCGAACTCGATACTATCTTCGATGCGTTTGTGCAAGCCCAAGCTGGGAAGCGATCGATCGCCGGTACTGGTCTAGGTCTCACTATTAGCCGCAAATTGTTGGAACTCATGGGCGGAAAAATTTCTGTCAGCAGCACTCTGGGAGAGGGGAGTACCTTCACCTTTACCCTTCCCGTCAGCCCCATCAGTGGAGTTAATGTTACACCGGAAGAGAATAATCGCCTCGTGATTGGGCTGGCTCCCAGTGAACGGGATCGTCGCATTTTGGTGGTTGACGATCAAGCAGAAAATCGCTTGCTAATGGTCAGATTACTGACACAATTAGGATTAGAGGTAAAAGAAGCTACCAACGGACAGCAAGCTGTGCAGATTTGGCAACAATGGCAACCCGACCTAACCTGGATGGACATTCGGATGCCCGTGTTAGATGGATACGAGGCTACGAAGCAAATTCGGGCAATGGAAGACGGACAGAACAGTATCATTATTGCACTTACGGCCCAAGCTTCCCAGAGCGATCGCGCCCTCGCCTTAGCTGCTGGCTGCAACGACTACATCAGCAAGCCCTTCCGGGAACAAACCCTCTTTCTTAAGATGGCCCAATATCTAGGTTTAGAGTATGTATATGAGGAAGAGGACACAGAAAAAGGCGAACGAAGAACAGATTGTTTTCCTTCTGATCTCTGTTCTGTTGCATCTTCCGTTTCAAATTCCCTCGATCCAATGCTTCTGGCGACATTACCAAAAGAATGGGTGGTTGAGTTGGAAGATGCTGCTTTATGTGGGGATGATTTTGCGATCGTTGAACTGGTAGCTGAACTTTCATCAGACCTGGCTCAATTCGGTACTCATCTGACGGAACTCGCCCACCAGTATCAATTTGAGAAAATCCTTAATCTAATTCAAGGTAATTTCCCAAGTGGAATTCCTCCATTGGATTTATAAGCTGTTGTGCAGTTAAACGTTTGATTAGGACTAAGCTGTGGAGCATTTAACCAGTAACGAGGCTAGTAGGGTGCGTCATTCGCGAACCCTTACGCTGAAACGGAAAACCTTAGATGCTGACGCACCTTACGCAAGTCCTTTAAATGCCGAACAGCTTAGGAAATTAGGCACAGCCAACAATAATTCAATTTTATTGTTGGTAAAGTTTTCCAAAAAACATCCTTGATTTTTATTGATAACTACTGCTCTAAAATGCCTCATAAAGTACCAAAGATTTCGGAAATTACTCCTTTAGATTTAACAAATTTAGAGGAATGCAGTGAAGAATCAGTATATGCTCCCGGTCATATTCAGCCCCACGGAATACTTTTATTGTTGCAAGAAAAAACGCTCAATATTTTACAAGTAAGTGACAATGTAGAAGTGTTTTTTGGCATTGCTGTCGCAGAATTGCTAGGTCAGCCATTGCCATGGCTATTTGGTCACGAGCAAGTACAAGAAATGGTCAGGTATCTCAATCAAGAAAAGCTCAAGATTCATAATAGTTTTAATCTGAAAATACCTCTAAAAGACGGAAAAATTCAAAGTTTTAGAAGCACAGTGCATCAGCGACCCGATGAGTTGATTCTGGAACTAGAGCCCCAATTGACTATTGAAAATAATCATGCAATGGATTTTTATCAGCGTCTGCAAACAGTTATCCTCAACTTTCGCACTGCGCTCGGTCTTTCTGATTTAGCTCAAACCATTGCTAGAGAAGTAAAAGCCATGACAGGGTTCGATCGCGTTATGATTTATCGGTTTGAAGCCGATGAGCATGGGGTGGTGATTGCTGAAGAGAAAGAAAGCTATCTAGAAAGCTACTTGGGATTGCATTACCCGGCGATCGATATTCCCGTACCCGCCCGCAAATTGTTTTACAGCAATTGGGTGCGCCAAATTCCCAATATCAATTACACCCCGGCCCGCCTAATTCCCACCAACCATCCCCTAACCAATACACCCCAGGATCTCAGTGCTTGTGTGTTAAGGGGAGTATCTCCCTACCACATTGAATATTTGCAGAATATGGGAGTGGCTGGGACACTGACGATTTCGTTAATTGACGATCGGCGTCTCTGGGGATTAATTGCCTGTCACCATTACAGCCCGCGATTGGTAGATTACGAAACTCGCAAAAGCTGTGAATTTTTAGGACAATTTGCCTCGATCGAACTGGTGCATCAGCAAGAGCGAGAATTGAACGTTTACCGATCGCAGGCGAAAACTATTCAGGATAAACTTCAGGAGGCCTTCCGGCGAGATTCTAATTTTATCGAACAGGTATTGACCGAAAATGCTTCTCAATTGCTAGATTTAGTTCATGCTCAGGGAGCTGCAATTCTGCTCGATGGTCGTCTGACATTGGTGGGTGAAACACCATCTGAAGCTGAGGTAGACGAACTCGTGCAGTGGTTGCTGCAACAGAACAAAGAACGAGTGTTTGCAACAGCTTCTTTGTCTCAGTTGTATCCCCAAGCCAAGCAATTCAAAGAGCGAGCTAGCGGTGTTTTAGCAATCTCAATCTTCCTATGCTATGCCAAACAAAAGTCATATCATATCCTTTGGTTCCGACCCGAACAAATTCAAACGATAAACTGGGCAGGTAATCCACAGGATGCTGTGTCGATCGACGAAATTGGAAAAATGCACCTGTGTCCCCGCAGATCCTTTGAACGGTGGCAAGAGACAGTGCGCCAGATGTCTTATCCGTGGCAGATTGCAGAGTTAGAAGCTGCTGCCGAAATGAGACATATCCTCATGCTGGCGGTGTTAGAATTTTCGCAAGCAGCCCTAGAACACGCTGCTGAAAGGGCCGCTATAGCCAACCGTGCCAAAAGCCAGTTCCTTGCCAACATGAGCCACGAGCTCAGAACGCCACTCAACGCGATTCTGGGATTTACCCAGCTTATGAACCGCAGCCCCTATATCCCAGAAGAATTTCAAGAGCATTTAGGGATCATTACCCGTAGTGGAGAACACCTGCTGACATTGATCGACGATGTTTTGCAAATGTCTAGGATTGAAGCAGGGCAATTGGTACTGAGTAAAAGCTGTTTTAATCTGCATCGCCTGCTAGGTTCTATTAACGAGATGTTCACCATCAAAGCGCCTGAGAAAGGGTTACATCTCAGCAGCGAGTGGGATGCTACTGTCCCCCGTTATGTCTGTGGCGATCAAGCAAAACTTCGCCAAATCTTGATTAATCTGCTGGGGAACGCGCTCAAATTTACAACAACAGGAAGCATAGCCCTACGTGGACGAGCTTTTTCATTAGATGATATGCCATCCGGTACAAATTGCGATCGCGCCACTAATCCACCCGATATTAAACCAACTATTACCTTGTGTCTCGAAGTTGAGGATACCGGGCCTGGCATTTCTCCCTCAGATTTAGAATCAATTTTTGAGGCTTTCATGCAAACCAATCGCGGTTGCCACGATCGAGGAACAGGTTTAGGACTGTCTATCAGTCGTGAGTTTGCGCGTCTGATGGGAGGGGATATCACCGTGCGAAGCACCCTGAATCGAGGCTCGACTTTTACCTGCCAAGTCGTTTTGGAACTACCAGAGTCGGTTGATTTAGATGAACCTGAAATTAGCGATCGGATTATCGGGATCGAACCTGGGCAACCTATCTACCGAATTCTAGTAGTAGAAGATGTTCTAGAAAATCGGCAACTGCTGGTGACGCTGCTGGAGTCAGTTGGGTTTGATGTGTGTGCGGTGGAAAATGGGGTAGAGGCGATCGATCGTTGGCAAACATGGCACCCTGACTTGATTTTGATGGACATTCAAATGCCTGTCATGGATGGTTATGAAGCGACGAGACAGATTCGAGCACAACAGTCATTAGTCATGAGTCATGAGTCATCAGCAGATAACTCAGGGCAAATGTCACAGGACAGAAGACAAATTACACGCATAATTGCCCTCACTGCCTATGCTTTTGAGGACGATCGCACCGCCAGCCTGCAAGTCGGTTGCGATGACTACATTGCCAAGCCGTTTACTGAAGACACACTTTTCGACAAGATAGCTCATCACTTGGGCGTCCGCTACTGCTACGCCGAAAAAATTCCGCCAGACTCATCAGCTTCGCCACCAAAGATATTGACTCCATACTTGAAAACCATGCCCCCCAAGTGGATTGCAGAAGTTCATGAAGCAGCACTCGATCTTAGTGATAATAAGCTTTATGAACTTATCGCTCAAATTCCCAAGGAGAAACAAGATTTCATCGCGGCGATGACATCTCTGGTAGATAACTTTCAGCTTGAAGCGATCGCAACTCTCACCCAGATTTAGGAATAAGAACATGACAGCTTTATTCAAACTTGTAGCCCAAACGCATATTCTCATCGTGGATGATACCCCAGACAATCTACGCTTGTTAGCCAAAATTCTAGAGTCACAGGGCTATATTGTCCGTAAAGCCCTCAACGGCAGAATGGCACTCCAAGGTGTTCATCGCGACCCACCGAGTCTAATTTTACTTGACATCAATATGCCGGAGATGAATGGGTACGAAGTCTGCCAAAAGTTAAAAGCATCGGAAGCGAGTGCTCAGATACCGGTTATTTTTATCAGTGCCCTCGAACGACTAGAAAACAAGGTACGAGCCTTTGAACTCGGTGGCGTAGACTATATTACCAAACCCTTTCAAGAACAGGAAGTGCTGATGCGAGTAAAAAATCAATTACTCATCCAACAGCAACGCCAACAACTGCTAGAACAAAATCAACGTTTAGAACATGAAATCCAAGAACGTCTGAGGGCAGAAGCAGAAGTAAGACAGCTATCCGTGACCGATGAATTAACGGGATTATATAACCGACGGGGCTTTTTTTTACTAGCAGAGCAACAACTAAAAATTGCGAGGCGCACGCAAACATCTTATTTTATTTTGTTCGCTGACTTAGATGGTTTGAAAAAAATTAACGACACTTTAGGACACGAAATGGGAGACCGAGTAATCGTGGACGCAGCTCAAATATTGAAACAAACCTTTCGTGAGGCGGATATTGTTGCTCGACTGGGAGGAGATGAATTTGCTTTATTTATTCCTAACTTTTCTGGTGATTCATCTACTAATTTTCATGCTCGGCTGCAAGACAATATAGATCGCTTTAATCAACAGTCAGAGCGAGCTTATATATCAATAAGTCTTGGTGTGCAGTTTGGGGATTTAAATAATGAAGTTTTATTAGAACAATTGCTGGCAAAGGCTGATAAACTGATGTACGAGCATAAACGCACCAAACGCTGTTTCAATCCTCAACCTTTCTTTTGAGAACACCGATATCGGAGCGTCATAAGCAGTATTTATTAAACGTGAGTTCAACCGAGAAAGAGTAAACTGAAAACAAGATCGGGAAACAGCTTGCAGACTTTAGCCCCTGGGCCAGAAAACACGATGCAGTACAGCTCATCACACCTAAAACTGAGAGGGTGACAACCGCGTTAAAAGCTCTCTCTGTATTAGGTTAAGGGTGTGTGCGAGCAAAAAATTTCGTAGCTATTGAACATTTGCTAGTTGAAATTGAGATGAATTTTAGATTCAGCGGACTTATGTAAAGTATTGTAGGATTAAATTGGCGATCGTTCTGGCTGTTCGCCATTAAAATTAAGAGAGAGTATTTATGCAAATTGTGCTGGCTGCCTTAGACGATAGTTTAGTTAGAGCCTGGGAAAGCACTTGCGGCAGTATGGAAAATGTAAAGATACATCACGGTTCAATATTTGATGTGAAATGCGATGCTATTGTTAGTCCGGGGAATAGTTTTGGTTTCATGGACGACGGCTTAGAGTTAGAAATTTCGGAATATTTTGGAGGGCAGGTTCTTGAACGCTTGCAAAAAATAATTCAATCTCGACATCACGGCGAACTCTTAGTAGGCATGGCAGAAATTGTAGACACGGATCATGCAGAAATTCCCTATTTAATAGCTGCCCCAATTATGCGCGTTCCCACAGTTTTAAGAGAAACAGTAAATGTTTATCTAGCAACCCGCGCTATTTTGACTCTCGTAAAATTTGGCTCAGTCGCAGATGGAACTCCTGTCAAACATATAATTGAAACTATCGCTATTCCCGGCATGGGTACGGGAATGGGCAAAATGCCACCACATATCTGTGCCAATCAAATGAAAGTTGCGCTGGAAGATATCCTCTTATCTCAGTACGAATTTCCTCAATCTTTACTGCACGCTCAAAGATGTCACCATTTGTTATATACCGACGATCGCGAAGATTTGCAGTTGGCAAATTGAAATTATAAAATTTGCCCGTTTTATTGGGTTGAGAAACCAAGTTGATTGGTGTGTGTTGTTTTAGGTAGAGAGACTTATCATAAATTTAAGGAATGAGAATTAAATAACTTCCACTCTTGAAAGTGGGATGGGCTCTTATAGCCCGTCATGAGTGGACGGGCTATAAGAGCCCATCCCACAATAACAATTAAAATTGTAAGTTATTTAATTCGCGATCCTAAGTGCGCTAAACCGTACCTGCAAGTTGGCGGTATCCTACAGACAAGAGAAACTTTGGTAGATATAATGTAATAGAACTGAGGTCATTCCAACTAGGTAAGCGCGGATACAAAAGTTGATAAAGCTGGAACAAGAATTGCCTAGTTCTTATTAAATGCCAGAATTCCTTCTGGCGCTACACGTACAAAGTCTGTATAAAAGACCACAATTCGTTCGGGCGCTACACCTACAAAGTCTGCATCCAGGGACTATGAGATTGTTTGAAAATGTTTACTACCAAAGGAGAAGATTGAGATGACAGATCCAAAAGTAACCGAGGAACCAGTTTTAGAGGCTACTCTCGAAACGACGGAGCTCGTCAAAAAAGAGATGCCCGACGCGACTGATGAGGCGATCGCAGAAACTGCGGCGCTGTTTGAAGCAATTAAAAAACGCGCCACCGCCGAAGTGCAAGCAGCGGGCGAACTCACCCGCGAAGCTTATTTAAAAGCTGTGAATAAGGCCTCCGGGGCGATCGAAGAAAATAAGGATCTCGCCCACGAGAGATTCACAGAAGCAGTCAAGCTGATTAAACAAGAAACTGAGAAAAATTGGCTGGTGGTAGATGCGATTAAAACGCGGGCGCAAGCGCAGGTGCAAGATGCAGGTGTTGTCAGTCGCGAAGCTTATTTGAAAGCAGTGCGACAAGCGCGAGAAGCGGTGGAACAAAATAAATTGATCGAACGCGATCGCATCGAACAAGCTGTTGACCACATTCACACGGAAGCTGAAAAGAATTGGCACCTTATTGTGAAGCAAATTGAGTCGATCGGCACTCGCTTGACGGATGCGGCTAAGTCTGCATGGAACTCGCTGACGGTGTTTTTTGACAAGAAGGATTAAACTCAGATATGAGACCATTTTAAAGAACAGGCTTTTCGGCCTGTTCCACAAAGATTGAATTTTCTTGTGGAACAGGCATCTTGGCTGTTCATAAAAGGTTTTGACACTAAGCGCTATAATCAAAAAGCATTATTTTTAGTCCATAACCCCCAACCATGAGAAGTTACTACTGCGGCGAACTGCGAAGCGAACACATCGGAGAGACTGTCACCCTTTACGGCTGGGTGGATCGCCGCCGCGATCATGGCGGGGTGATTTTTCTGGATGTGCGCGATCGATCGGGTATTGTGCAAATTGTTAGCGATCCTGAACGCACCCCCGATTCCTATCACGGGGCTGAGGCTTTACGCAGCGAATACGTGCTTAAAATTACGGGTAGAGTCAGCAGCCGCCCCGAAGATTCCCTCAACCCGAAATTGCCTACGGGTGAGGTGGAAATTTATGCTGACGAAATTGAGTTGTTGAATGCGGTTCGCAAACAGTTACCCTTTCAGGTGGCGACGGCGGATACCGAAAGCGTGCGGGAAGATTTGCGTCTGAAATATCGCTATTTGGACTTGCGGCGCGCTCGCATGAGTAGCAATTTGCAGCTTCGCCACCAAGTAGTCAAAGCGATGCGCCGCCACCTGGAAGATGTGGGAGGTTTTATTGAAGTTGAAACACCAATTTTAACGCGATCGACTCCTGAAGGTGCGAGAGATTATTTAGTGCCCAGCCGCGTCAATTTGGGCGAATGGTACGCTTTGCCGCAGTCGCCGCAGTTGTTCAAACAATTGTTAATGGTTTCGGGTTTGGACAGATATTATCAAATTGCCCGCTGTTTCCGCGATGAAGATTTGCGCGCCGACAGACAGCCGGAATTCACACAATTAGACATGGAAATGAGTTTCATGTCTTTAGAAGAAGTTATCGAATTAAACGAAGGTTTAGTCTGCCATATTTTCCAAAGTGTCAAAGGGGTAGAATTGCCTCGTCCTTTCCCGCGCTTGACTTACGCTGAAGCAATGGATCGCTACGGTAGCGATAAACCGGATACTCGCTTCGGTATGGAATTAGTCGATGTTTCCGATTTGATGAAAGATTCGGGATTTAAGGTATTTTCCGGGGCGGTTGCTGCGGGCGGAATTGTGAAAGTTTTGCCGATTCCGGGCGGGAATGATGCGATTTCTAACGTGCGGATTAAACCGGGCCCGAAAGGCGATTTGTTTAAGGAAGCCAGCGACGCCGGTGCGAAGGGATTGGCTTACATTCGCGTGCGGGATAATGGCGAAATTGATACGATCGGCGCAATTAAGGATAATTTGACGGAAGCACAAAAACAGCAATTGCTCGATCGCACGGGCGCGCAACCAGGTCATTTGTTGTTATTTGCTGCGGCTGATGTGACAACTGTCAATAAGACTTTGGATAGATTGCGTTTGTTCGTGGGTAACGAATTGGGATTGATTGACAAAGATAAGATGAATCTGCTGTGGGTGACAGATTTCCCGATGTTTGAATGGAACGCTGATGAGAAGCGTTTGGAAGCATTGCATCACCCGTTTACTGCGCCGCATCCTGACGATATTAATGATTTGAAAACTGCGAGAGCTCAAGCTTACGATTTGGTGTTAAACGGTACAGAAATCGGCGGCGGTTCCCTGCGGATTTATCAGCGGGAAGTTCAGGAAAAGGTGTTTGAGGCGATCGGCTTATCGACTGAGGAAGCTTACAATAAGTTTGGCTTTTTGTTGGATGCGTTTGAGTATGGAACTCCGCCCCACGGAGGCATTGCTTACGGTTTGGATCGGTTGGTGATGCTGTTGGCTGGTGAGGAATCGATTCGGGATGTGATTGCGTTTCCGAAGACGCAGCAGGCGGGTTGTTTGCTGACGAATGCGCCGGCTGGGGTTGATGAGAAGCAGTTGAAGGAGTTGCAAGTGCGATCGACTTATACGCCGAAGTCATAAGGGCGATCGGGACTTAGGCAAAGCCGATGTGTCATGCTGAGAGAAGCGAAGCTTCACTAGACTGCGTTTTGTTCAGCATGACAGACACGATTCTGCGTCCAGGACTGTCATTGAGTCAAAACTTTGGCTGATACTGTATGCTAGAGTTACATTCCAGGTCTTTAGACTAAAAACGCTATAATTAGCATAATCGAAAATAGGTAAAAACGATGTCAACAGTTTATCGTTTAAAAGCCAGCGAAATCAATCATCATTTTTTAGAACAAATCAAGGCGACTTTTGGAGATAAAGAGATTGAAATAATTGTTTCTGAGTGTGATGAAACAGAATATCTTTTGAAATCCGAAGTCAACAAAAATAGACTTTTAAAAGCTATTGAAAATGTTAACGAGCGGCAAAATTTAGTTGAAGTTAACTTACAGAATTTGCAATGAGCAGAAGAATTGTTTTTGAATCTTCTGCTTTTGCAGATTTTAATGAATGGGCAAAATTAGACAAAAAGATTTATCGCAAAATTGTAGAATTGATTAAAGATATAGACCGCTCACCGTTTGAAGGATTGGGAAAACCTGAACCTCTGAAATACGAGTTAAGTGGTTTTTGGTCTAGGCGCATTGATAACGAACATCGTTTAGTTTACCAAGTTACAGATCGAGAAATTGCGATCGCGGCTTGTAAGTATCATTACACTGAATAGATGTGATTGCGTTTCCGAAGAGGCAGCAGGCGGGTTGTTTGCTGACAAATGCGCCGTCTGGTGTGGATGAGAAGCAGTTGAAGGAGTTGCAAGTGCGATCGACTTATACGCCCAAGTCATAAGGCGATCGGGACTTAGGCAAAGCCGATGTGTCATGCTGAGAGAAACGAAGCATCTCAGTTGAAATGCCTAAATCATAATTATGAAACACCTTGACAATTTAACCATTCATCGGTTCCGAGGCCTGCGAGATTTAACCTTGCAGGACTTGGGTCAAATCAACATATTGGTTGGTGGAAATAACTCAGGTAAAACCAGTGTTTTAGAGGCGATATCAACCTATTGTCGCCCCTTAGATCCCCTGGAATGGCTGAACACATCGTGGCGGCGAGAAATCAAATATTCTCGCAAGCCAAGACTGGAGGCACTACAATGGCTGTTTCCTCAAAATAAAGAAGAAGAACAATTGGATTTTTACCCAATGGAAACTCGTGTTTCTGGTAATGGTAAGTTTTTAGTGAGAGAGTCGAGGGCAATTTACCAAGAAATTGAGGGAGTGGAATTATCGGAAGATGACGAAAGTCAATCCTCAGACGATCTTGGATTTGATAATACTCTGCGAGGTGCAGAAATAGAGCTAAAAGCTATTATATCGGATTCACCAAATGAATTATCTGAATTTTTTGAAATTTGGGAAAATGAGCGTTTAACTAATCGGCGAATTCGCTCAGATGCAATGCTGTCAGTTGATACTGTGACACCTTTTTCTCACCGCATAGAACAGTCACAAGTTGGCTTGCTGTCAGAAGCTATTTTTCAGCGTTTTAAGCCGGAAGTGATTAAGCTATTGCAAGTGATGGATTCAGGAATTATTGATTTAGTGATTCTCTCGCATGGCGGCAATCGTAGCAGTCTCTATATTGACCACAAACAAGTGGGAATTTCACCATTAAGTTCTTTTGGTGATGGAGTACGTCGCTTGCTATTTATTGCTCTAACCCTGACAAAAGTCAGAGGTGGAGTTTTGCTAATTGATGAGATAGAAACAGCAATTCATACTGAAGCACTTCGCAGTTCATTTGCGTGGATTGTGCAGTGGTGCAAGCAAATGAATGTTCAGTTATTTGCAACTACTCACAGTTTAGAAACAGTTGATGCGATGTTGGATGCTAGCGATACGGAGACGGACTTAGTTCTTTATCGTTTAGAGAAACACGAGTCACAAACTAAAGCAGTTAGAATTGAACGGGAAAGATTGCAAAGATTGCGGGAGGATTTGGGTCAGGAGGTGCGCGTGTGAAATACGCCATTATTGGAGTAGAAGGGCCACACGATCAGGCCTTTACAGGCAAGGTTCTCAAGCTTTTGAATTTCAAAGATTTGCGGGAAGAGTTGAAAGGATTAGAGTCTCAGTTAGACCCCTTCTGGCGCAAGTTTATTCCCGTTTATCCCAAGAAAGGAAACTTGTACAAACGTCTTGATATGCCTTCTATTCTGTTTAATGATACTATCTCTGTAGCAATTTATGCAGGTGAAGGAAGCAATCTTGTGACTAATTTGGATGACATTTTATTCACAAATTATGAGTATCAGACAAACTTGGCAGCCTTCGGGATAGTTGCCGATTGCGACAAATCAACTCCCGATCGCATTGCGGAACCATATGCTAACAAATTCCGAAGTTATTTTCCTAATTTTCCCGATCGCCCTGGTGTTGTAAATACCAATAGCCCGCGTACAGGAGTCTATGTTTTGCCCGATAACGCTTCGCCTGGTGTGTTGGATACTTTGCTGTGTGAGTGCGGACAGATAGCTTATCCCGCGTACATGGAAAAAGCTAGTTCCTATCTAAATGAGTTTTCTGAGTCAGATAGAAAATCTTTAAAGTGGAAAAATTTCGATCCCGAAAAAGCTTTAGTTGCTACTGTTGTCAGCGTTCTCAAACCTGGGAAGACTAATACAACAAGTATTGCTGATAATAATTGGGTGAGCGAACAGACGCAACAGCAGGTTCCTGCTTTGGCAAATTTTATTGAATTTTTGAGGCAACTTTTGGAAGTGAGTTAAGGGACGATCGCACTTCACAAAAAAAGTGCGATCGCCCTCAACAATTACTCTTTCCAGTAACGGGTTAAAATCCGAATCACCTCACCCGCTATCGGCGATGGTAGAGGCGGGCTCCATTCCCCAACTTCTGCAAAACCTAAAACGTGCAACAGATTAACGATGCTGTTTACCGCTTTGGGAACGCCACACAACAGCAAACGAATCGGTTGCTTACCTTGAGGTACATCAGGAATTTCTTCCCGGAGCAGCTCGGGAACTGACTTTGGCTGTGATATCATAGACTTTGAATTACACGAATAGTGGAATTGCGATCGCCCTCAAGTTTTCCAGGCCAGGGGCGATCGCTTTTCCGTTTGTACATCCTCAGTCTAGCACAGCTATGGGAATATGGGAATAGGTAACTAAGGGAATTTTAAACTTTTCACACGTAAACGTGTGAAAATAAAGTTATGGCAAATGAAAAAGACACCATCAAACTTGTAATTCCCAAGGCATTGAAGATCAGGTTCAAAGCCTTGTGCGTTCGTGCGGAAAGGGATATGAGCAGCGTCGGAGGTCAACTAATAGAAAACTGGTGTCAAGAGCAAGAGCAAGCCCAGGCGAAACGGGATGAGTCAAACACCTGAAGGGGCGACACCAAAGAGGCGTACAAAGAAAGTACGATCGATCTATGAAGTAAATTCCCAGTTGCCTAACTTGCCAGCAAAAAACCTAAAACGAGTCACCAGCTACGTTCCTCCAAACGCCTACAACGTCTTGGAAGATTGGGCCAAGGAAGAAGACCGGACAGTCAGCAATCTCGTAAGTCGGATTGTCTCTGAAGCTGTAGATGCTTACTTGGCTAAAAAGACTACAGAAGATGAACCCAGCAGCAATTAACCTTTGATCTCTACGCTGATGGGTCATTCTCAACTGCCAACCTGTCGGGCCGTTTATTTTGTGTTGGAGTGGGGTTTTGTTTTTCCTCTAACCAGAAATCTGATCCAAAGGGTCAAATTCAGGAACCTGTTTTTGACGAAGAGAGGTAATTGCTAAGACTAAAACACTTAACGTAAGACCTAAAATCGCATAACTCGGTAGTGAAAAAATAGTTACTTTAAACAAATAAGGCAATTCCCCCCCCTTCCAGTTCCACCGCTTTCCTAGAAACACCAACAGCCCGCCATGAATCACTGCGGTTTGCACCATGACACAGCCAACGCCCAATAACCAAACCGACATTCTTTGCCTAGAGAAGGCACAATTTTTAATCTGAAAACATAAATCATTCAGCAAAAAAACCACCGCCGGTGCTAACATCACAGAACTGGTGGGCTGAGAATAGTTGATAGCAATACTCAAAGTAGAAATTAGCACCATTTCAGATAAGTCAACCTTTTTTGACCAAGCATTGCGAGATTGTTTTTTGTAAAAATACCAACACACTAAACCAACTAGCACCAGAACAATCAAGTCAGAAAATAGCTTCGCCACGAAGGGACTATCGGGGAAAAATCTCGGCCCCATAACCCTTAAATCAAGGCGACTCATAGAAATATAAGCATTATTCGATGGATCGTTGAGCCAGAGTGGAAATCCACGAGTCGCATCCTGTATAAATCCTGTTAAAGAATTGCCCGTTACAGCTAGACCTATAACTGCCAAAACAGTTACCGTGACTATAGATATAAAAACTAGCTGAAACCGTCTTTTGATTAAAAAATAAGGAAGAAACAATATAACTAAAGTTGGTTTAAAAAGGGCAATTCCTAAGAAAAGTCCTGCAATTATATCCCGATCATTTCTAGCATAAATAAACATCCATAACAGCAGAACCGCAATAAAAGTTGCCACATTGCCAACTTGAAGATCGAAGACAAAACCGTAGAGGAATGCAACTGATATACTACAAATAGTCCTAAAAGCTCGTGAGTGGGACTCCAACAAAATATTCGCTCCCCATAAAACAAAACCTGTGGCAATAAGATGCAGCCAAATCCAGATTGTGAATGCAGTCTTCATCGGGAAATAGCCCAAAAACCACAGCGGAGGAATGATATTAGGTGGATAAACAAAAGAAGGAATAAACCCACACACTTTTGTGATGCTACAGAAACCGCTGTTAAACACCTCGACATTAAAGGGACTCAAATGCTGATGGGCTAATCTACTCGCTACATAAAACCACTTAAAATCCCAGTAAGGCGGATCGGGCCGAGTAGTCAGATTGTAAACCAACCAACCGGTATAACAGAGAAATCGGGTGAGAACTAATACAATAACTGCTTGCAAAATAAAGTTAACGATAGGTTGACGAAAAAACTGAGTCAACCTTTGGCTCGAAGGATGTTTGAAAAACAAAGAATCTTGCCATGCTGTTTTTTCGGTATCTAATCGCCAATTAAATTTGAGGAACAAAGCGACGGTAATTATAATAATTATATTCCAGAATCCCAAGCTAATCATAGGTCATAATTTTGATCAAATTACTATTTGATGATATCACAACCAGAAATTATCTCATGTCCGATCCATCGACCCTAATATCCCGGTCGGGGCGGGTTTTTGAGATAGTAAATTATTAACAGGTATTGTTGGTGAACCCGCCCCTACAAAAATCGCGGTTGCTCGACCGGACATCATATTATTAACTAAAAATCAGCCTTTGAACCTAGAATATAGACGTTTATTCCTGGTTTCAACCTAACTCTCTTTCCTCTCTATTCTCTGCGTCCTCTGCGCCCTCTGCGGTTAAAAAAAAAATCCTATTCACAAACGAAATAGCATTGCCATCCAAAAGCCCGATCGCACTTTAGCCCCTTATAACCCTGTTCACCCCCAAACATATGCGTTAACCTAGTTGACTACAACTTGTACCGCACTCCCCAACAAAATTCATGCTTCCCCGCATCCAAGAATTAGCCGCCACCCTAGCACCCCGCTTAATCGAAATACGCCGCCACATCCACTCCCACCCCGAACTCAGCGGCCAAGAATATCAAACCGCCGCCTACGTAGCCGGAGTTCTCGCATCCAGCGGAGTCCGCGCCATCGAAGGAATCGGCAAAACAGGAGTGCTCGGCGAACTCAAAGGCAACAGCAGCGAGTCCCGGTGGCTGGCAATTCGCACCGATATGGACGCTTTACCGATTCAAGAACGCACAAACTTAGAATTTGCCTCCCGCAACGAGGGAGTCATGCACGCCTGCGGCCACGACATCCACACCACAGTCGGTTTGGGCGCAGCAATGATATTGTCTCAGCTAGAGGAAAAATTGCCCGGTAACGTCCGCTTCTTGTTTCAGCCTGCAGAAGAGATTGCCCAAGGTGCTCAATGGATGATTAAAGACGGGGCGATGCAAGATGTTGACGGCATCCTCGGAGTGCACGTTTTTCCGACGATTCCCGGCGGTTGCGTCGGTATCCGCCACGGGGCCCTGACGGCGGCGGCAGATGACCTAGAATTGATTGTGATGGGCGAATCCGGCCACGGTGCGCGTCCCCACGAGGCGATCGACGCAATTTGGATTGCTTCTCAGATAATTACCACTTTGCAGCAGGCAATTAGCCGCACGCAAAATCCTTTGAGGCCACTGGTTTTGACGATCGGGCAAATTAACGGCGGACGAGCGCCGAACGTGATTGCCGATCGAGTAAAATTGCTGGGAACCGTGCGATCGCTGCATCCAGAAACCCACGAAAAACTGCCGGCTTGGATCGAACAAATTGTTTCCAGCGTTTGCGCGACTTACGGCGCTAAGTACGAACTCACCTACAAGCGCGGCGTGCCCGGAGTCCAAAACGACCCCAAACTCACGCAATTAGTCGAAACTGCGGCTTTAGAAGCTTTAGGTCGATCGCGCGTCCAGATTTTACCAGAACCATCCCTCGGCGCGGAAGATTTTTCGATGTACTTAGAACACGCACCGGGAACCATGTTTCGCTTAGGAGTGGGACTGACTGACAAACCGAACTATCCCCTCCATCACCCGCAATTTGAGGTTGATGAAGCGGCTATTGTCACCGGCGCTGTCACCTTGGCCTATGCCGCCTACCAATATTGGAAACAGCAAGTAAGTAGGTAAACTCGCTTTCATTGAATTACCCGTAATAAGATTGTGGGGTGGGTAATAGCTCAAAATTGCTTGATGTAAAGTTTATTTGCGCCTAGCTGCTTAACAGAATTCTGGCAACCAAACCACCTTATCTTCCGCAATTCCCCTATAGCAGTCGCTAAATGTGCTAACCTACAATCAAAAATCCCCCAATTTCAACTATCGCGAGACAGATAACCGTGTTCGCTCAAGCACCTCCAACTCCCAATTACAAATGGTTTAGCTGCATTTCTAGGACTGTTTTCACCGCATTGTGCCTGTTACCTCTTTTCAGCGCTGCGGGATACGCCCAAAGTCCCCAAAATAGACCCATCAAAATCGGCGTGGTGCAGCGGTTTGGCACGAAAGCAACCGACAAACTGACGCTGAAAGCATTACCGGGCGACAGCTTAACTTTGCGTTACAAAACTCCTCAAGGCATAGAAACCAAAACTGCTGCTAGCGTCAAGTTAGAAATAGCCCCGAAACCGCTGGAAACGCCCTTAGTAGAAGAACGAGTGGTACTAAGTTCTCACCGCAGTTTCGAGAGTGCGGAAGACAGCGCTAATCAGTGGCGCGCCCAGGGAATTGAGGTAGAAATTGCTCAACCTTTTCGCTGGCAAGTTTGGGCAAAAAGAGATATTTACAACTCTCCTTTGGTGCGGCGCTGGCTGTTGCAAAGTTTGCAAGCTCAAGGGAACACAACAGCTTTTTTGGATTCCAAAGTTTTGAAGCAAATACCCCAGGCTTTTTGGGTTTTAAACGGCTTTCGTTTCAACCGCAATGAGTTGGATGTGACGGCCGGTAAAAATGTGATTGAGGTATTGGAACAAACTACCCAAGAGGCGACAGCTATTGAACCAGAAAAAGCTATTCAACAAACTCGCCGTTATGGTGGGAATTTGCGCCTGCAAAAAAATGCTTACGGCACTTATACTTTGGTGAATGAAGTGCTGACGGAAACTTATTTGCGGGGTGTTGTTCCTCACGAAATTGGGGCTTTTTCGCCTTACGCTTCGATTGTCGCTCAAACTATTTTGGCGAGAACCTACGCCCTGAGAAATTTGCGCCGGTTTGCTGTGGATAATTATGAGTTGTGCGCTGATGTTAACTGTCAAGTTTATAAGGGTTTGACGGAGGTTTACCCGCAAAGTGATAAGGCGATCGCCCAAACGAGCGGTTTGGTGCTAACTTACGAAAATCAGCTAGTAGACGCGCTCTATTCCGCGTCTAGCGGCGGCGTGACAGCCTCTTTTAACGATGTGTGGCAGGGCGCGGAACGTCCATATTTGCGATCGATCGTCGATTCCCCTAATAAGGTGTGGGATTTGTCCAAGCAGAGTTTGTCTGACGAAAACAATTTCCGCCGCTTTATCAGTTTGGAAAAAGGGTTTAATGAGGAAAAAGAAGACACATTTCGGTGGCGCGAACCCGCTTCTTTGACCGCGATTGCTGGATTTCTCAAACAGTATCTTCAGAAGAAACAGCACCCGATGGCTAATTTGAAAACTGTCACTCAGGTGGAAGTGGTAGAAAGGTCGCCCGCAGGTCGAGTTTTGAAAATGAAGGTTCAAACTGACTTGGGCCCGATTGATATCGACAAAGACGAGATTCGCAATGCTTTTTACCCGCCGATTAGCACGCTTTTTTACCTAGAACCAATTTACAATCCAGACAAAACTCTCAATGGTTATGCTTTTGTCGGAGGCGGTTTTGGACACGGCGTGGGAATGAGTCAGACTGGTTCTTACAATTTGGCTAATTTGGGCTGGAATGGATCTCAAATTCTGGGCTTTTATTTTCCCGGCGCCCAAGTTGTCCCGCTTAGCGATAACATTACATTTTGGCGCGAATAGGCGATCGAAGTCTGCCTAAGAGTCGGCGAGTTAAATCGCCACTACACAAATAAATTTCGCGCCACGCCAGACTAAATATTAGCCGTAAAACTTTTAGATTTTAGACTTTGGATTCTAGATTGGTTTCACAGTTAATCTAAAATCGGCCATCTAAAATCTAAAATTATTGGGCCAGCTATCTGCTCAAACAGCTACGAATTCATAGATGGGAGTGAGAGACTGCTGGCGGCTTTGTTGCAGTGTTAGACACCGAAACCCGGTTTCTTAAAATAATTGCCGTATTTCAGCTTCTTAATTCTGGAAACGAGCAACCGGGTTTCTTAGGGTATCACGCAGAGCGTCCTTTCTTAGTAGAGCTCTTCTTCTTTGTGAGTTTCGATCGTACAGTCAGACTTGGGATAGGCGACGCAGGTGAGGACAAATCCAGCTTCGATTTGGTCGTCGTCCAAGAAAGATTGGTCGGATTGGTCAACTTCGCCTTTGGTAATTTTGCCGGCGCAGGTGGAGCAAGCTCCAGCGCGGCAAGAGTAGGGGAGGTCGAGTCCTGCTTCTTCAGCAGCATCAAGAATGTAAGTATCGTCATCAACGTCAATGGTCTGGTTAATTCCTTCGGCTTCGCTGATGAGGGTAACTTTATAAGTTGCCATGCACTAAATCCTCTCAAAAATTCAACAAGATTGATAATTTTTCCTAATGCAACCTTCAAGGCTCTATTAGCTTTGAGGTTAGGTATTAGGTTCGTTCCCTCTATGATATTAGGGGATATAAGGGAGGTTGACACACTTATTTACAAAATATTTGAATGGGATTAGTTATAACTTTTTCTAATTTCATCTTGATTACTTATACCTATCTTGGGTTCAGCCTTGTGATACTGTTGCCGCAAGACTTGCGCGAATTAATCCGGTTTCTAGGAAAAATCCTGTTTTGAGCCCTACAGCACAAAAACCGGGTTGTGGGTATGCGCTGTGTCGATCGAGTTTCAGCAAGACTTGCTGCAAGGCAAGTCCCTGCCGGCGGTGAAATGTATAGTTAGATCGACATCAAGACTTGGGTGTTGAAGGCTCGATCCCATAAATCGCACCACAACCACAGGTTAAAATCGGGGCCATAGAACCCCTAAACCCCTGCAGCGCAAGTCTGTAACTATCTAAAATCTTAAATCTCAAATCCCATGACTAATATTGATACTCGCTTTGGTTTTTCAGTTAATTCTCCAATTCGCGTGGGGATTGTGGGTACTGGTTTTGCCGCTAAGTTGAGGGCCCAGACAATTCAAGCTGATGGGCGATCGCACTTGGTAGCGCTTGCGGGCCACTCCCCGGAGAAAACCGCAGAATTTTGTCAAGGGTTCGGGGCAGAAGCTGCGGTTTCCTGGCGCAAGCTGGTAGAAAGAGACGATTTAGATTTGGTGATTGTCTGTACGGTGAACCGGGATCACGGGGCGATCGTCCTGGCAGCCCTAGAAAATAACAAGCACGTTGTGGTGGAATATCCTCTATCTTTAGACGTATCTGAAGCAGAAAGGGCGATCGAACTTGCAGCCCAAAAGCAAAAACTCCTCCACATCGAACACATCGAACTCTTAGGCGGTTTGCACTCCTCAATCAAAGAATCTTTGCCCTTAATCGGTAAAGTTTTTTACGCCCGCTACATTACTATTACTCCTCAACATCCAGCGCCGCAGCGGTGGACTTATCAACATTCCCTCTTTGGCTTTCCGTTAGTTGGTGCAATTTCGCGACTGCACCGATTTACTGATTTGTTCGGGGAAGTGGCAAGCGTTAACTGTCAAGCTCAATTTTGGGACAGTCAGCCGGATTTCTACAAAGCTTGTTTGTGCAACGCACAGTTGCGCTTTGCCAATGGCGTTGTCGCTGAAGCTGTTTATGGAAAAGGAGAGACTTTTTGGCAGTCGGAAAACATTTTTACTATCTACGGTGAAGCAGGAACGCTGGTTTTCACTCCTGAATCCGGTCAATTTATTCAGGGAGAAAATCGGCGCAACCTCAAAGTAGGAACGCGGCGCGGCTTGTTTGCCAAAGACACCGATATGGTGTTGGAATATTTGTCAAACGGTACGCCTTTGTACGTGAATAATGCCAGTAGTTTGTACGCTTTGAAGGTGGCAGATGCTGCGAGGCGATCGAGCGAAACTCGACAAACTATCGCACTTATAAATTAATAAAAAGCTAGGAAAAAGAAGGTTATTTAATTTGGGTAAAAATCCAATATAACTGAGATATTGCACCCTTCTCAATTACCTATAGCAATCCTCGCATCATTTGTGTAATTCTTGTAGGGATCGCGAATTAAATAATTTACACTCTTGAAAGTGGGTTGGGCTCTTATAGCCCGCCCTTTCTGGACGGGCGGGACGCCCATCCCACAAGAACCATCAAAATTCTAAGTTATTTAATTCTCATTCCTAGAGGCAAACCCCTCGTGGTTGCCCCCATGATGCCGGGTAGGCAAAGAAAGGCATTACCCCTAAATTTTTGTACGACTCCTGGAAGGATTGCTATAGCAATCCTTCCAGGAGCTGAGCTAGTTTCCATCCCAAAAAGATGGATTCAAACTGTCGAAGTTTATGAACAAGGATAGGCATTCCGGGAGGCACGGAAATGGAATATCAGCTTCAATAGTGGTATAAAAGTAATGATGGCGATGGAGCTCGCCGAAACCGCCCTTCGTTATTAATAATCTTCATAACGTTTAAAAGGCTGATGGCTCCTACTGTTCCGACTTGTGGCGGAAGGGTAGGATGGTGCGGATGCCTCGATCGATCTTTCCCCTACAAGTCACCTTCATCGATTCAAATTTAAGGTGGCGTGATGTTAGAAAGTATAATCTGGATTTTATTAATGGGCTTTTTTGTCGGGCAGATTGCTCGACGGCTGAAAGCTCCAGCACTCGTAGGTATGGTGCTGGTGGGCATTTTATTAGGCCCGCAACTGGGGAATGTCATTAGCCCAGAGGTTTTGGGCGCAGCGAATTCTCTTCGCACCATAGCCGTGATGGTGATTTTGATGAAGGCGGGGTTAGGACTCGATCGCGAAAAGCTATCCCAACAGGGAACCGTGGCGCTGCGATTAGGCTTTCTGCCTGCTGCTTGCGAGGCTATCTCTATTGCTGTCGCTGCGATGTGGCTACTTCAGTTTGATTTTTTGACGGGGCTACTGCTAGGCTGCATCATTGGCGCAGAATCTCCAGCAGTAATTGTTCCCGGAATGCTGCGGTTAAAAAGTCTTGGTTGGGGAGTAAAAAAAGGAATTCCCGATGCAATTCTGACGGGAAGTGCCTTGTCAGATGTATTGCTGTTGCTGGTGTTTAGCCTACTGCTAGCTTTTCTGTCCCAAGGGAAAGCTACAGCCATTACCTTACTCGGAGGAATCACCCTCAGCCCTCTGCAATTACTGCCATTTCAAATCATCATCCAAATTACCTTGGGGGTGCTGTTGGGATGGGTGAGTGCTCGAATTTTGGTGGCACTATTAGTCAAGCAAAACTGGACTCAAACTGCGGTTCAGGACTCCCTAGTGGCTGCTGGCTTTGCCCTAGGGCTGGTAGTATCAGCCGAACATATTCCGGTTTTCTCTGGCTATTTAGCTGTCATGGGGGCGGGGTTTTTCCTGATTGAGTTGGATGCGCCTTTAGCACGAAGATTACGGGGTGGGTTTGATAGTTTGTGGACGATCGCGGAAATTATTTTGTTTGTGCTGCTGGGAGCAAGTATTCAACTTAATGTATTAGGCAATACCTTGCTGGTTGGTTTGTTGGTGTTGGCGATTGGGACTCTGATTGGGCGATCGCTCGGTTGGTATCTTTCCACCTTGGGTAGTAATTGGACTGGGAAAGAACGGCTGTTTCTGCTAGCAGG
Source organism: Microcoleus sp. D3_18_C2 (assembly GCF_036702395.1). NCBI lineage: Bacteria > Bacillati > Cyanobacteriota > Cyanophyceae > Oscillatoriales > Microcoleaceae > Microcoleus > Microcoleus sp. D3_18_C2. Next base: position 46,197 of record NZ_JAUBTG010000048.1, read on the forward strand.
AAATTCGGCTAAGGCAACGGTACAGGCGGCAATTGGGGCGATTCCCCTAGCTCAGGGCATTGCTGGTGGCGAGACGATTTTGGCGATCGCAGCCCTCTCAATTTTAGTAACGGCTCCCTTGGGTGCTTGGGCAATTCCTACCTTTGCTCCCAAACTATTAGAAAAAGGCGAAGTTGACCCGACCAAAGTAGCGATTTCCGGCCGTCCAGTTTTTCTCGCCGCCGTAGACAATTCTCCCCTAACAACAGATGTTTTAACTAAGGCGGCAGACTTAGCTCGGCGCAGTGACGGGGATGTGATTGTTTTGTATGTGGATAACCTGGGAGATAAAAAGGCGATCGCCCAATTACAACAACAAGCACAACGAATCTTATCAGATATTCGCTATGAGTTCCTGAGTCTTTCTGGTACAGTGCCAGAGGAGATTATCCGCGTGGCGCAAGCTCGGCAAGTGACATATATTGCGATCGGAAAACGAGGGCATCAACCTTGGGAACAAGTGCTAGTAGGTTCAGTTTCTCAAGCCGTATTAGAAACCAGTCCTCTTCCTGTCATCTTGGTAGAATCTAGTTACAAGTAATCCCAAATATGGGTTTTATATCCCCTCGATCCTCTTCTCCCCTCTCTGTGTCCTCTGCGCCCTCTGCGGTTCATAATCAAGGCGTTATTTAACCCCGATTTAGGCTCGATCGCAGCGAGCCTAAATTTATTCAAAAGAATTTTTTATTATCAAACCTCTCCTTCAATTTGAGCAGTTCACAGTCATTCCGCAACTGGGCAAGTGGTTCATTGTCAGTCTAGGCAGACCAAGCTTCGCGAAAGTCAGCATAGAGGGTCAATCCACCATCAATATAGAGCGTTTGTCCCGTAATGTAAGCCGCTTCATCTGATACGAGAAACGCAACAGATGCTGCCATTTCCTCCGATGTGCCTGCCCGTCCCATTGGGATATGGCTTTCCACTACTGCCTTTTGTTCTGGATTGTCCGTCCAGCTTTCATTAATCGGTGTAATCGTCGCACCGGGCGCAATAGCATTGACACGGATGCCTCGGTTTGCGTATTCCAACGCTAGGGTTTTAGTCAGATTTCCCATGCCGCCTTTGCTGATGGAATAGCTAATATACATCGGGCGGGGAATGATTTCATGCACACTCGAAATGTTGATAATCACGCCAGGGCGCTGCTGCTCTAACAGATGCTTAATGGTTTCCCGCGCACAGAGATATGCACCTCGCAAATTTACTGCAATCACACGATCGAATTCATCGGTTGGCACTTCATGGGATGCGCTTTCTGTTTGAATCCCAGCATTATTAATCAGGATATCGAGACTACCAAATTTATCAATGACAGTATTCACCATACGAAGGATGTCGTCTTCTTTGGAGACATCTCCCTGAACTAATAGGGTTTCAACCCCGCATTCCGATGCTTGTCCACAGGCTTTTTGCAGAGCTATTTCTTCCGTATCTTCTGCCTCTTCTAAGCTTTTGCGATAGTTAACGGCAATGTTGCAACCTTCTTGGGCGAGACGAATGGCGATCGCCTGCCCAATGCCTGAACTCGCTCCAGTAATTAGTGCGTTTTTTCCCTTTAAACCTTTCATAATTGCTCTCCCAGAGATTCACAACAAAATATCTTAACCGAAACCTTAAGCCAACTGGCTTCTACATCAACCAGAAGGTTGTTCTGTCTTTTCCCCACGCATTTCATCAATATCCAGGATGCCGATCGCCACCCCCGCGATCGTCCGGGAGCATCTCATATTTGTAAAAACACTTATTCGGGATCCTTCCTTCTTCCTCTTTCCCCGCAGCAAGAGAGCCTCAAAATTCCTGCCTCAAAACTCCAATTTTGGGCTGGGCTGCTTTCATTGAGATGCTCCCAGTGCTAAGCTGTTGTGCATTTAAACTGAATGTCACAAAACAATCCCCTTGGGGTGGGGTGGGCCTAATATCCCGCCCAGAATATGCAATTTAAATGCGTGACAGCTTATATACCTTCTTGATTTGATTTATGCTGACCTAATTATTGAAGTTTCCCCGCAATTAGACCAAGCAGCACAATCAGACCTAATGCTCTACGAAAGTAATTAACGCCTTGAAACAATTCTTCCCAAGCCCAAGTAAACAAAGAGCCAAAGGCTACTATATCCAACCCTAGATTAACTTTTCCTGTTGTAACAATGAGCGTTAATAAACTAGCTATAATCCCGACACTCAGTGGTAGATTTGGCATCTGAGCTATAACAATTTGACCTTCGCTGTCGCGGAATGTGCGATCGAACAATGTGTTTTCCATGAGTTTCTCGTGTCAATGTAATAAATAGAATCAGGTTAACATTCAATACAGTTGGTTTTTTGGGGATGATACTACAAGCTTTAGATGGCAAGGAACATAAGAAAGTCGAATTAAATGCAAGTCAGGAGTGGAGATGACATTGATTTAATTATCCACCGGGGCTCAAAGTCATAGAAAATTAGCCATTGGGTCCTAGAAAAATAGTCCGCACTATTGAACAGTGCAATATAGGATTTATCCTGAATCAAGTTTTTTGGGATTCCCTGTCATGAATTTATTCGGCTTGTTTTTTCCCTTATTTTAAGTAGTTTTATGTGAGTGGGTAGAGGGTATTGTTATAGTAAATTTCCCAAAATCAAAAATCATCTATCGCTTGGAAGAGTTTAGAGTAAAAGGTGATCTATAATTGGACAGACATCATCGATTCTATAGTATCGCATCGAGAGCGATCGACTTCATGCTCAAATCCAAGGTTAGCAATTCACAAGTCTAAACCTTTTCGTCAAGCAGGATTGAACCTTGGCAGTGCAGTAATTTCGGTTGACACTGCTTGAATTGATTGTGTAGCCGCTATTTCTGATCGATCGCTCTCAGCATCCTGACTCACAAAAAATGTAGGCAGCGTTGCTGTCAAATAACCGCATAGGGCGATCGATTAGGAAGTTCGCGCTCAAACGCATAAATTCCAGCCGCGCCAATTAGAGTGACGATCGCTATCACATTACGCAAGAGGAGCAAACCGCTTTAAAAACAGAGCAGGCACAATGACTGGAATCCCTGCACCGATACAAATGAGAGCTTGAATAAAACTAAGCGGTTGGGTAGCAAATAGCGGGTTTATGAAAGTCAACTGGCTAAAGAAAACTTGAAATATAAACACACAAGCCACACCGATCGCAGGAATCAAGGCAATTTCTGGAGTGCGATATTTAAAATACGCAAACAGAGATGGAATACATTGGCTAATACTCAATAAGTAAAAGGTTTCTGCGGAAACGATGGTATGGACTGCCATTGTCCGAGCCAAATTGATATTACCTGTGGCTTGCGAAGCCAATTCAAAAATTCCAAGTACAGCAATGAGATTGAAGATGGAAATAATCAGGATGCGCCACAGCAATTTTTTCGTTAATAGGGGTTCATTGGGACGGCGGGGCGATCGCTGCATAGTCTCAGGTAACGAGAATTTACGGCCTCTAGGCTCCCGTGCAAACACAGTGTGGTGTCGGTAAGTACGGGTAAGGCAAGCTAGTTCAACAGTTGTAATGCTTTATATACAGTTGTGGTATATATACCATTTTATATACCATTTTGGTATGTATTACTGAAAAACTAGAGCTTGTTAATCGCTAAAACCTTTATCAGTCAAGGGATACGGAGAGGGTGGGATTTGAATTAGCGCTGAGTTCTCAATCGACGCTTTTACGTTGTTCTAGCCATTTTTTGTGCCTACTCTGAAAGTCCTGTTTTGGATTTGAGCGAATACCGAGCGACTTGCTGTACGCTGTCTACAGCAAGCAAAGTCGGCATTCTTATAGTAGGGAGCGAAAGATGAGCGAAAAGTCTAATCCAGTCACGGCAAGTACCACTGGAGACTACCTTGTTGGTTACGAGCGGATTCTGGACTACTTCAAACAAGCACAGAAGGAATGCCCCAAGGGCGTAGGACTAAAAAGAGACAGGAAAGCTAGCGGTGGCTACATAAGTAGGTCGGCGGGAAAATCCATAAGTATGTAACAAAATATTAAGTCGGGTGACTGGACTTGAATTTAATACGTTGTGTAGGGTAATCTCCTCTTTTTCCTCTAACTTCTACTCCATGAATTACGGCGTAGGCGAGTTCTAATTCATCCTCAAACAAATGTCGCTGCTAATTCATCTTCTTTAATGTGTTGCCACTCTAATTCAATTGGGTTCATTTCGGAACAATATTTAGGCAAGAAAAAAATATATAAACCCTGAGCTTCCCACTTTGACCACAACTGTTTAACCTCCTGACATCGGTGTATTAGACCGTTGTCTTGTACAATAATTCTAATCCGTTTCATTTGGGCCGCTTCTTCTGCTTCTTTTTCCATCATCTGAATATAAGCTTTTCGATCAACACCTCCAATTACCAAACCATATACAAAGCTACTTAAAGGTTCAAAAAGCCCCACAATACTTAATCTACGACCTCGATTTTTAGTTTGCTGTATCCGTTTTTGTTGACCTTTTTTGTAATATGTATAACTTGCTTTACTCCACGCACAAAATCCTGATTCATCTAAATATTTTAAGTCGATTTCTCCGGCTGCCGCTGCTAATTCCAGCATATCTAGGTCTGATTGCTTTATTGCTCGTTGTTTGGGGTCTTGTTTTCCTTTATGACTTGGACTAGCTCTTTTCCAAATGATCCCTTTTTTTTTTAGTACCCGTCTTAGTCGGTCGGGACTTAATTTAATAGAGCGCTCTTTTTCTAACTTATCAGCTAATTGAAAACTGTTATATGTACGTGGTTCTTTTTTTAAGCATTCTGACAAAAACTCTATATCTTCTTCTTTCCATTTGGCTTTTACCCCTCGACCTGGTTTTTTCCAAAGGCTTTCTATACCAAATTCTTCCCATTTATGTAAGACTGCTCTCACTGTTTGTGAAGCCCAGTTAAAGTGAGTAGCTATTTTCTCAACATACCAGCCATTTGCGTTTAACCTGATTACTTCTGCTCGATCTTTGACTTTTTGTGGTACTTTCGCCGTTCTCAGATTATAGTTATTTCAAATAAGTATGAGACACTATTCATGCACAATAAGCACGAATAACTTCATCAAGAGATGTGTTAGGAGACGCATACATTTTAGCTCTCTTTAATGCA